>CBFHMY010000013.1:0-33144 GCA_965657055.1 uncultured Aliarcobacter sp.
GTGATTCTTGGGAAATTTTATATGCTTTTTTAACTTCATTTTTTAAATTGAAATACTCTTTTTCTTTATTTGGTTTAAAAAAGTTTCTAAAATCATCAATAGTTTGAGACATATATTTAAGCTGTTCATTTGCTTCACTCATTCGTTCATCTAAAAAATTTTTATCCACACCTTGAGAAATTGCAGTCCATTTTATATTCATCATTATGGCACTTACTGCACTAATAGGCTGTCTCCATTGGTGGGCAATATTTCCTATCATTTCTCCTAACGCTGCCAGTTTTGATTGTTGAATTAAAAGATTTTCTTTTTCCCTTTGTTTTTCAATCTCAATTTTTACTTTATTATGTAGTGTTTTATTAAAATCATCAAGCTGTTTTACTTTTATTTCCAATGATTCATTTAATTTTGAAATTTTTTGCTCATTTAATCTTTTTGTATATTCATGAATTAATAATGTAATAAGCGCACCAATAGCTGCAATTATTAAAAATATAATAGTTTGTTCTTTATCTTTGTTTATTTCTTTTAGTTGTTCAAACTCTTTTTTTACATCAAAAGTTACACTAATTCCACCTCTAATATCCCCTACTTTATAACCTTGTGAAGCATGACAAACTAAACACTCTTGTTCTGTTTTTAAAGCACCTATAAATTTAAACTCATTATTTTTTATTTCCCACCAATATGGGATATTTGGATTTTTATCAAATTGATCTAGAATCTTTTTTTCATCCTCATCAGGAGCATTATTTTTATTTATTAGTTTATTACTTGTGATTTTTAGTTTAAAACCATCTCGAAGACTAGCTATATCAGATATTTGTCTTGTCATAAAAGCAGGATTTACCCAAACCATTGTTTCATTATTTGCTGATTTTATTGAGTTTGGATTTAAATATGGATTTGGTTCTAATTTTTCTGATTTTATATAAACACCATCATATTGAGCATTCCAATGTCTCATATCTACAATTAAATCAAATATTGCAATAGCTTTACTTTTTAAACTATCTGTTAAAAGTTTCTCTTGAATTGCATATGAGTTTTTGATTGTATAACCTATTATGAAAAATAGTGATAATAAAAAGAATATAAATAAGTAAATGATAGATTTTTTAATCTCTTAGCCTTTTTTTTATTTTATTATAAATAAATATAAACAGTTTATATTTTCTTCTTTGTTTATAATATATACAGCTAATTTTAATTTTCCCATTTTTTTCCTCACTTTTCTTGTTTTAATTACTTTGTTAAAAAAATAAGACTACAAGAAACAAAAAAGGAGATTATTATGGCTTATATTGAACCATCTGAGTTTGCTACAAAAATGGTAGATGCTGGTGAACAAAAGATCTATATGTCTACAAAAGATACTTTAATTAGAGCATATATGGCAGGTGCAATTTTAGCACTTGCAGCAGTTTTCGCGATTACAGTTGCAACACAAACAGGAAATGCTTTACTGGGAGCATTACTATTCCCGGTTGGATTTATTATGTTGTATTTAATGAAATTTGATTTATTAACAGGTGTATTTACTTTAGTTCCATTAGCATGGATTGATAAAAGACCAGGGGTTACAATCAAAGAAATCTTGAGAAATTGGGGATTAGTTGCACTTGGTAATTTTGGTGGTGCATTTACAGTGGCTGTTATGATGGCTTTTATTTTTACGTATGGATTTAATACAGACGGTGGTGCAATTGCTGCAAAAGTTGCATCAATTGGTGAAGCTAGAACTATAGGTTATGCAGCACATGGATTTGATGGATGGTTAACTGTATTTATTAGAGGAATGTTATGTAACTGGATGGTTTCTATGGGTGTAGTGGGAGCCATGATTTCAACTTCAGTTTCAGGGAAATGGCTAGCAATGTGGATGCCTGTTATGCTTTTCTTTTACATGGGTTTTGAGCACTCTATTGTAAATATGTTTTTATTCCCTTTCTCTTTAATTATGGGTGGTAACTTTACGATTTCTGATTATTTATTATGGAATGAATTACCAGTTGCATTAGGTAACTTAGTTGGTGGTTTACTATTTGTTGGATTAGCTATTTACTATACACACGTTAAAACAAGTTCAAAAAGAACATTAACTAGAAAATAAACTTTACTATTAAAATAAAGGAAGTATCCTACTACTTCCTTATTTTAGATTATTAAAGCCTTAGTTTATTTAAGATTTTAATAATTTAAAACATAAAAAGGATTTAAAATGACAAAAATTGAAATGACAGAAGAGATTATAATTTCTAAAAAAGAGTTAGGCTTATCATGGGAAGAAATAGCAAGTAAAGTTGGTTTGGGTAGTGTTTTTATTACTTCTGCTTGTTTAGGTCAAAATAGTTTAAAACCAGAATTTGCAAAAAAGCTATGTGAAATGTTAAAGCTTTCAAGTGATGTTGAAAAAGCTTTAATAGAATTTCCATACAAAACTTGGGAAAAATCTATTCCAACAGATCCAGTTGTATACAGATTTTATGAAATAATTGGTGTATATGGAGATACAATAAAAGAAATAATTGGTGAAAAATTTGGTGATGGTATTATGAGTGCTATTGATTTTTCAATGGACATAGACAAAGAAAAAAATCCAGCAGGTGATAGAGTAGTTATAACTATGAATGGGAAATTTCTAGAATATAAATCTTGGTAATTTTTCAAGCCTTTACAAATGTAAAGGCTTTATAAAATTACTAAAAAGTAGTGAAATGAATAATCAACTAAAAGTATCAATAGGTCAATACTCACATAAAGGTCGAAAAGAAATTAATCAAGATTTTTATGATGTCCACATTCCAAATGAACCACAGCTCACAAATAAAGGTGTAGCTATTGCAATTGCCGATGGAATAAGCAGTAGTCAAGTAAGCCAAGAAGCCAGCAAAGTTTGTGTTGTTAGTTTTTTAGAAGATTATTATGCAACTAGTGATTCATGGTCTGTGAAAAAATCTGCTCAAACTGTTTTAACAGCTACAAATTCATGGTTATATTCTCAAAATAGACAAGATAAATATCACTTAGATTTAAACAAAGGTTATGTATGCACCTTTAGTGCAATGATTATTAAATCAACTACTGCACATATTTTTCATCTAGGAGATACAAGAGTTTATAGATTAAGAAATAAAAATATTGAACAACTTACAAAAGATCATAGGGTTTACATATCAAAAGATAAAAGTTATCTTAGTCGTGCTATGGGAATGGATTCAAATTTAAATATGGATTACGAAACAGTAAGTGTTGAAATAGATGATATTTTCTTTTTAATGAGTGATGGAGTTTATGAATTTGTATCAAATGAAATTCTTACAAAAATTGTAAATGAGAATATTTATGACTTACAAATTGCTGCAAAAATGATTTCAGATTTAGCCTATGAAAATCAAAGTGATGATAACTTAACAATTCAGATTTTAAAAGTTGATAATCTAGCAATAAAAAATATAGATGAAATCCAAAAACAACTTAATGAAAGAGTTTTACATCCTATTTTAGAAGCTAGAGAAACTTTTGATGGATATGAGATTATTAGAGAATTAAGCCATAGTAGTAGAAGTCATATTTATCTTGTAAAAGATATACAAACACAAGTTTTACTTGCATTAAAAATTCCATCAATTGATTTAAAAGATGATTTAGCATATCTTGAGAGATTTATGTTAGAAGAATGGATAGCACGAAGAATCAATAATGAAAATGTTGTTAAATCTTATATATCAACTAGAAAAACTGATTATCTTTATAATATAACAGAATATATTCAAGGAGAAACTTTAACTCAATGGATGATTGATAATCCAAATCCAAAAATAGAAATAGTAAGAGATATCGCTCAACAAATTGCAAAAGGATTAAATGCTTTCCATAAACTAGAGATGATACATCAAGATTTACGTCCTCATAATATTATGATTGATTCAAATAATTGTGTAAAGATCATTGATTTTGGAGCAACAAAAGTTGAAGGATTAATTGAGTCAAATGTAAACTTAGAACAAGAAAATCTTCAAGGAACAGCACTTTATTCTGCTCCTGAATACTTTTTACAAGAAAGTGGAACTTCTAAAAGTGATTTATTTTCATTGGGAGTTATTATTTATCAAATGTTGTCAAATGAGCTTCCTTATGGAGTTCAAGTTGCTAGATGCCAAAATAAAACAGCTCAGAATAAATTGGTTTACCAATCTTTATATCCTAAATTTCCCATATGGATTGATGAAACTCTAAAAAAAGCTCTAAGTGTAAATCCAAATAATAGATATAATGAAATATCAGAATTTATATATGATTTATATCATCCAAATAAAAAATACTTAAATAAAAAGAAGCCTGCAATAATAGAAAGAAATCCTGTAGTTTTTTGGCAAGGAATATCTTTTATTCTTTTTATCATGATTTTAGTGCTTATTCTTAAATAACTAATTTTAATGTAATTTAAAGCTTTTTATAGCATATTATTCTTATATAAATAAATTAATGCTTTTATATTTACAATATTAATTAAAAATTAAGTTAATTGACTATTTTATATACAAAAAAAATTCCAAAAAAATTCACATCTTTGTCATAATTATTATAGAAGATAAAAAGGAATACCTATGAAAGAAAAACTAGTAGTAATCGGAAATGGAATGAGTGGACTTCGAACCATCGAAGACCTTTTGGAAATAAATAAAGATAAATATGAAATCACTATTTATGGTGAAGAACCTTATGTAAATTATAATAGAATCATGTTATCTTATATTCTATCAACTGAAAAAACTTTTGAAGATACAATTATCAATCATCAATCATGGTATGAACAAAATAACATCACTTTAAATAAAGGTGACAAAGTTATATCAATAGATAAAAATAAAAAAACAATCAAAAGTCAAAGTGGAAAAATAGAAACTTATGACAAACTTTTAATAGCAACAGGTTCAAATGCCTTTGTTCCAAAAACAAAAGGAAGTGATCTTAAAAATGTAATTGCTTTTAGAACAAAAGCAGATGTTGATGCAATTATTAGCACAATTACAAAAGACAAAACAGCAGTTGTTGTTGGAGGTGGACTACTTGGACTTGAAGCTGCTTATGGAATTGCTATGCATGGAATTAAAACTATTTTAGTTCATAGAAGTGGAAGTATACTTTCTCAACAACTAGACTCTACAGGAGGAAAATTACTTCAAAAAAATCTTGAATCTTATGGAATTGAGTTTAAACTAAATACTACTATTGATGAAATAAGTGGTGATGGTATTGTTGAAAAAGTAAGTTTTACAGATGAAACAAGTGTAGAATCAAATTTAGTAGTTTTTGCAACAGGAATTATTCCAAATACACAAATAGCAAAAGATGCAGAACTTAATACAAATAAAGGAATTCTTGTAGATGATTTTCTAAAAACTTCTGATGACTCTATTTTTGCCATTGGAGAGTGTGTTGAACACAAAGGGAATACTTATGGTTTAGTGGCTCCCTTATATGAACAAGCAAAAGTTCTTGCAAAAGTTTTAGCCAATAAAAAAACTGATGGATATGATGGCTCTACTCTATCTACTAGACTTAAAATCTCAGGTGTTGATTTGTTTTCTGCAGGTGATTATTTGGGAGATGTTACAACTGAAAACTTAATCTTACTTGATGAAAAAGTTGGGATTTATAAAAAACTTGTAATCTATGATAATAAAATTATTGGAATTGTACTTTATGGTGATACAGCAGATGCTTCATGGTATTTAAAACTTTTAAAAGAGCATACAGATATTAGTGATTTAAGAACAAAAATTCTATTTGGAAAATCAGCTCTAAGTGGAGATAGTGGTCATGGTGGAAATGATATAAATACCATGAGTGATGATGAAGAAGTTTGTGGATGTAATGGGGTTTGCAAAGGCGATATTGTAAGTGCAATAAAAGAAAAAGATTTGAAATCTCTAAGTGATGTAAAATCATGTACGAAAGCCGGAGCTTCTTGTGGTTCATGCCTTGGTTTGGTTGAGCAAATATTAGTAAATACTTTAGGTGATGAGTATAACGCTAGTGAAGAAGGAATTTGCTCTTGTACTACCCTTGGCCATAAAGATATCAAACAAAATATAGATGAAGGTGAGTTTAAAACTGTTTATGATGTATTCAAAAAACTTGAGTGGAAAACTCAAGATGGTTGTACAAAATGTAGACCAGCAATAAACTATTATTTATTAGTTAAATACAATGATGATAAATATAAAAATGACAGAAGATCTGCTTTAGTAAATGATAGGATGTATGCAAATATCCAAAAAGATGGTACTTATTCAGTAGTTCCTAGAATTTGGGGAGGACTTACAAGTCCACAAGAATTAAAAGATATTGCGGATATTGCTGTTAAATATGATGTTCCAACTGTTAAATTTACAGGTGGACAAAGACTTGATATGTTAGGTGTTAAAAAAGAGCAATTAGAACCTATGTGGAAAGATTTAAATGACTGTGGATTTGTATCTGGTCAAGCTTATGCAAAGGGTTTAAGAACTGTAAAAACATGTGTTGGTAATACTTTTTGTAGATTTGGAACACAAGATTCTATGAATATGGGTGTAATAATCGAAAAATTAACATGGGGTTCATGGACTCCACATAAATACAAAATCGCAGTATCAGGATGTCCTAGAAACTGTGCAGAAGCTACCATAAAAGACTTTGGAATTATTGGGGTTGATTCAGGATGGGAAATCCATGTTGCTGGAAATGGTGGTATAAAAGTTAGAGTTACTGATTTTCTTTGTAAAGTAGAAACAGATGAGCAATTATTTGAATATACAAAAGCTTATATGCAATTTTATAGAGAAGATGCTTACTATTTGGAAAGAACAGCTCATTGGATTGAAAGAGTTGGCTTACAATATGTAAAAGACGTAATGTTTGATAAGGAAAAAAGAGAATACTACGCAAAAAGATTTGAAATATCACAAAAATCTGCACAAGTTGATCCTTGGGCAAAAGCAATTGAAGATGGAACAACAAAAGAGTTTACTTCAATAGTAATTAATCCAGAAGAATCTCATAGTTTTGAAGCAAAGGAAATATAAATGTCTAAATGGTACAAAATAACAGAAGTTGAAAATATTCCTTCAATGGGTTCAAGAAAAGTAGAAATTGGTGAAATTGAAATCGCCATATTTAAAACTAGAGATGGTTCTATCTTTGCAATAAATAATATTTGTCCACATAAAAAAGGAAAATTAAGTGAAGGCTTAGTTCATGACAAAATAGTAACTTGTCCTTTACATAATTGGGATATAGATCTAGTAAGTGGCGAGGCTTTAGGAAATGATATTGGCTGTACAGCAGTTTATGAAAGTAAAGTAGAAGACGGTATTTTATATTTACAATTATAAGCTAAAATAATAAAAATAATTTAATTTTCACTTATATTAAACTTTATTTGTATATAATATATACTTTAATTTTATCGTAGGAGTTTATTCTGAAAAATAAATCTATTTTTTTATTTTCAATATTGTCAGTTTTGGTTTTAGTTTCGTGTTTTATAGCAAATAATATCACTTTATGGATTATTTCAATTGTAGTAATAGCAATATGTGCTTTTTTATTATTTGATTTGAATAAAAGTTTTTCAAATGTTCTAAATGAACTAGAACAGTTAAAAAATGATTGTGAAATAAAATTAAATATTTCTAATCAAGACAATGAAATAAGAGATGAAATCATAGATGTTTTAGAAAAACTAAAAATTGGTTTTTTAGGTTATAAAATACAAGGAACTCCAAGTGATCCTAAAGTTGCACAAGTTACAAAACTTATAAATGAAAGTATGGATAAATTTAATCAAGATATTGATTATTCACTAGAAATATTAACAGAGTATGGAAATGCAAATTTTGCATATGAAGTAAAAACAAATAAACTAAGTGGTAAAACCGGTTCATTATTATTGGGGATTAGAGCGGTAGGAAGTTCTGTTTCTGAATTTATTGCATTGATTAATATAACTGCAAATGCATTAAATAAAAATGTTGAAACACTAACAATTGCTTCAAATAATTTATCTGTTTCTTCAAATCAACAAGCAGCATCTCTTGAAGAAACAGCAGCAGCTTTAGAAGAAATAACAAGTACAATAATAAACAATACAGAAAATACAAACAAAATGGCTGTATTTGCAAAAGAAGTTAATATAGCTTCAAATGAAGGTAGAAAATTAGCAGATGAAACTGCTTCATCAATGGAAGAGATTAATATTCAAGTAAATGAAATTAATAATGCTATTGTTTTAATTGATCAAATTGCATTTCAAACAAATATACTTTCATTAAATGCAGCAGTAGAAGCAGCAACAGCAGGAGAAGCTGGACGTGGATTTGCTGTTGTTGCAGGAGAAGTGCGAAATCTAGCAGCAAGAAGTGCTGATGTTGCAAAAGAGATTAAAAATTTAGTTATAAATGCAACATCAAAAGCAAATCACGGAAAAGAGATTGCATCTCAAATGATTGAAGGTTACTCAAAATTAAACAATAATATCAATAGTACTATTGATTTAATAAATGATATTACAGATGCGAGCAAAGAACAACAAGCAGGAATTGAACAAATTAATGACGCCGTAACCCAACTTGACCAAGCAACACAACAAAATGCCCAAGCAGCATCTGATATAAATGTTATGGCTAAAGAGATACAATCATTATCTTATAAACTATTAGAAACAGCAAACCATGCAAAATTTGATCCAAAAGCACTTGAGCAGGTTTGTGATATGGATTTAACAATGTTTTTAAATAGATTAAAATTAAATCATGTAAACTTTAAAAATAACAATTGTGTAAAATTAGGTTCAAAAGCAAATTGGACAGTTGTAAAAGAAAATGAATGTGAATTAGGAAAATGGATTATAGAATCAGAACAAAAAAACGAAGAATTCACTAAAACTCAAAACTGGAAACAATTAAAAGAAGTTCACTTAAATGTGCATAAAGGTATGCAAGATATTATTATAGAAAATTCAAATGGTTCGAATAATGAAGTTTTAGCAAAACAAGCTCATGATCTTGATGAATCAATTTCAAATGTATTTTGGATGATTCAACAAGTAAAAAGAGATAACTGTATTTAGAAGAGAATAAGCTCTTCTAAATACTCCTCTTCCCTCCACTATTTATCTAATAAATACTCATATTTTTTATCTGTTAGAAGTTTCATAAAAGCAACTAATGCTTCTACTTTTCTATCACTTAATTCTTTTGCTCTTAGCTCATTTAATGAAATTGTTTCTTTAACTTCAGGCTCGTCCCAAGCTTTGTTTGTTTCAGAATTTATAGCTCTATCTTTATTATTATATTTATCATAAAACTCAACTACTGTTTTTAAATCAGAAAATACTCCATTGTGCATATAAGGTGCTGTTACGGCTACATTTCTAAGAGTTGGAACTTTATGTTTCCCTTTTTCTTTTATATCATTTACAAGAGTATTTGCAAGTAATCCTACATCTATAACTTTTACACCATTTTTTGCTCTTAGAGTTTTATTTTCAGGTGTTCCAATATTGTGAAACTCATAGTTTGTAAATGTTTCACCCTCTTTATCTTCCCCTTTTAATACATGACAAGAGGCACATGAGTTATTGTTATTTGAGAAAAATAGTGATTTCCCTAAATCTTCAGTTGCTGTCAAATCATATTCACCTTTTAAATATCTATCATATTTTGAGTCAAAGGGTGAAAAAGTATCAGTTCGCTCAAAAGAAGCTATTGCTTTTGTGAATGCATCATAAGCTTTTTCATCATTTTCTAAAATATCATTTCCAAAAAGATTTTTAAATGAACTTACATAAAATTCATTTTCTTTTATTCTTTCAATAACATCTTTTTTACTAGCCATTCCCATTTCAATTGGATTAAGTGGTGGC
This sequence comes from uncultured Aliarcobacter sp., assembly GCA_965657055.1. Classification (GTDB taxonomy): domain Bacteria; phylum Campylobacterota; class Campylobacteria; order Campylobacterales; family Arcobacteraceae; genus Aliarcobacter. The sequence goes on from CBFHMY010000013.1 coordinate 9,914, forward strand.
CCACCTGCTTGTTCTTCTAAAGTGCTAGCTCGACCGTCCCAAAACTGTCCACCAATATATTTTTGTTTTTTCTCATCAAAATGAAAATTTGGAGAAAATTTTGCATAAGATGCACTTGGAGCTTGTCTATCTCCTAGTGATTTATTATCGTCACCCAAAGATGCCATTTTTGAAATTCCATTAGTTCTATCATCTGTAAATCCATTATTTGGATTGTGACAAGTGGCGCATGATTGTGTTCTATTTTGTGATAGATTTTTATCAAAAAATAAAACCTCTCCCAAAGACTCTTTTGATATTATTTCATTTGCACTTAAGTTTATACTTGAACCTAGAAAAAATATAAACGTAAATAATTTTAAACTTTTCATTAAATTTCCCTTTTTTTACTAAATTTATAAATGGTCTTAAAATCAAATCTTTTAATGAAAGATAATCTTTCATTTGCTCAACTCTTAATCCAAATTTCATAACTCTTACACTATTTGATAAACAAAGTGTTCCAAAAATTCTGTCCCAAATAGCAATATATCCACCGTAGTTTTTATCAAAATGTTTACGACTGTGATGTATTTGATGCTGCTTTGGTGAAATAAACCATTTTTCTAAAAATCTTCCATAAGAAATAGGTACATGAGAATGTCTCAAATTTGAACCAATTAATGAAAAGAAAAACAAAAAAACATTAACACCTAAAACTAAATAAATATCTATCATTGCACCAAAGAAATAGATAAATACTCCTGTTACTATTCCAATACTTAAAGAATATCTCAATCCAAAAAGAAAATTTTCAACAGGATGAACCCTATAAAATGTAATGGGAGTTAAAACTTTGGCACTATGATGAACCTTGTGAAACTCCCATAAAAAAGGAATTGTATGCAAAAATCTATGAAGCCAATATCTAGTAAAATCACTTACTAGAAAAAGTGTTATTGTATATAGAAATATTATTTCACTGTAAGAGAAAAAACTATTATCAAAATAATCAAACTGTTTATATAAAAACTTATTTACCCAAAAAGCAATTGTTTTTGCACTTAGAATAAAAGGTATTAATAATAAAATATTTATAAAATACGATAAAAAAAAATAGTAATAATCCAATTTCGCACTTGGATGTAACCAAAGTTTTGAAGAGGTGATTAATCTACTATTTTTCTTAGTTATATAAAAATAAATTATTCCTATAAATAATGAACTTAATAAATATCCCCAATACAATCTTTTATCAGGGTTTATTAGATATTCAAAGGCATAAAAATCGTTCATTATAGTGCTCAATTTTTAATCTCCATCAGCATCTAAAATTTTTCCTACAATACTTAATTGCTCTATTAAAGATACATAATAAGCATTATGCAACTCTTTTGCCATTATAAATAGTTTATCTGCTTTAGTGAAATCATCTTTTGGAAGAGTTTTTAACTCTACTTTCATTTCAGAGATTTTATCAATTACTGTTAATAACTGAATTGCAGCACCTTTATCCATAGCAAATTGGGCAAAATCATAATATTTATGTTTTGAAACCACTTCATTATGAGCATCTAAAATAGCCTCAATTGCAGCAAATGAATTTTGACTTAAAAAGTACTCCGCTCTTTCGTTTTTAGCATCATTTTTAAATTTACTTGAATTTCCACTAGCATTTCCAATTCTCCACTCCTTTAATCGGTAAGAACTAGCAATCAAAGAGTTAAGAATTAATGCATTTTCCCATTTTTCATCTTTTGCTTTTACAGTTAAATAGTTTTTATAAACTTTGTTTATATCTTCTAAATGAGAAATAATTGAATCTAAAATCACAACACTTAACTCTTTTTCTCTTTGCGAAATTTCACTATCATTAAAAAGTACATACTCTAAAGCATTTATAGTTTTAAATGAGTTTTTAAATAAAGCAATTTTAGCTTCATCTTTTGATTCAATTACCCTTTTCATTTGAGAGTTTAAATCCTCTTTCAGATTATTAAAAACATCTATATATCTTGGTGTATCAAGATAATTTTCATCTAAATCACCTGCTAAATATAAAGCTTCTACTTTTTTCCATGATTTTAAAAAACTTGTAAAATTTTCTTCATTTAATTCATTTTTCAAAATATTTGCATCATTTATAGTTTTTTCTACATTTGGAATTGATACATCATTTATCACATTTGTTAATATTCTTTCATTTGCAAAAGCTATACTTGAAAATAAAACTACTAAAAACAACACTCTATTTATTAATCTATTCATTATAATTCCTCTAAAAATTTAATTAATTTTTCTCTTTTAATTTTTGGTAAATTCATATAATTTTCTTTACTATTAGAAGCTTCACCACCATGCCATAAAATAGCCTCTTGGAAAGTTCTAGCCCTTCCATCATGCAAAAGTCTAGGACTTTCTTTATTTATTTTTTCATGTAAAGCCAAACCCCACAAAGGTGCTGTTCGCCATTCATTTTTATTTGCTTTAAACTCAACTCTACCATCTGCTAATTCTTCACCCATATCGTGTAATAAAAAATCAGAAAAAGGTGATATTTTAAAACCTTTAGAAGTATCAAAACTACTTATGTGACACTTTGCACAAGAAATTTGTTCAAATATTTCTAAACCTTCTGCATACTCTTTTGACTTTTTTGCTTCATATGTTTTAATATTTTTTAAATAATATGTAACAGCCTCAAGTCTATCATCTGGTAAATCTATTGCATCTTTTGCCTTATCACTTTCATTACATGCTTTTTGTGTTTCAGTACAATTTTCATTTGGAAATATTGAAGTTGTTAATCCCATATCATTTGAAGCAGCCCCTGCAATTTGTTCTTTTAAAAAAGCAACACTTGCTTTCCAAGTATATTTTCCAAGCTCCTCTTTTTTTGTAATATTTGAATATACAAAATTTGCCTTGCCGGATATTCCATCATTGTTTTTATCATATTCATCTACATTTTTTAAAATATCTTTTTCTGAAATTAATTCAATTAAACCAATTCCATTCAAAGTTGGAGCAATTCTGTATGAAATATTTGCATCTTTATGTAAAGCTTTATAGTTTAAATTTTCTAAAGAATATTTTGGTTTTAATAAAACTTGAATTTCTGCATCAGGAAAATTTATTGAAACTTCATCAAAATCAATTTTTACCTTTCCTTCAAAATCAACTCCATGAATACCATTTATTGCTAATTGATTTCCATAAATAGGTTCAGGAATAAAACCTTTTTTTTCTAATAAGCTTTTATGTAAATCACTCTTAATTAAACTATCTGAATTAATAGATAATCTAACAACTAAAGATCTAGAAGCTAAGCCATCATTTAAAAGTGTTCCTCTTCCATTTGCAGGATGACAAGAGACACAAGTATTTGAATTAAAAAGTGGACCTAATCCATCTCTTGCAGTTGTAACACTAGGAGCTTCAACCCATGGAATTGCAAAAAAACTTCTTCCCAAAATAAACTTATCATACTGCTCATCATTTAAACTAGGAAAAGGTTTTAACAATAGTGATTTATCTTTATCATTTGATAAAAAATTACTATTTGAGGTAAACCCTAAAAGCCCTGTAGCAAAAACTACTACAAGACTTTTTAGAAAAATAAATCTTTTTATACTTTGTTTAAGTGTCAAAAATTAAATCTTTGTTTCTTCAGGATCAGTAACATCATCTGTACTTAAATCAATTTTATTGGCAGCTGCCACATAAACCATTTCATCACCTAATTTTCTAAGTTCGTTTTTAAGTTTTACAATCACTTTTGATTGTGAACTTTCAGGTCTTATTTGATAATCAAAATGTTCTTTAGTTCTAGCAACTTCATCAATACTTTTTATTTTTTCCTCAATAGAAGCCATTAATTTTTCAATTCTAGTTTTTGTTTCTTTATCAACAGCATCTAAAAGTGATTTACCATATTTTTTACCATTGTAAGAAGCGCTTAAAACATTTTTAAATCCTAAATAGTTGTTTGCTATGTCTCTGTGTGTATTATCAGAAAAACAAGAGTGTTCATCCTCTTCACTTGGAGTTAAAACAGCGACTGCAATTCTTTCATTTGCAAGTTCAGATTTTACGAAAACACCCATTGCTGCGATAATCTGTTTTAATGCATCATTTGAATTTAAATTTTTAGAAGCATCATCACCTTTAAGTTGACCTCTTAATGCAGCTTGATATAAACCAACATTTCCTTTTACATCTTTTTGCCAAGCACTTGTTATTAGTTCTAAATCATTTACAATTTTTTCACTTGCAGTTTGTAAATAAGCAAGTCTTCTTTGTGCATTTTTATCACTTGTAAAATCACTTAAAGCTCTATTTCCAGCACTCATAGCTCCAGGAGTTACACTATCTTTTAAGAAATTAGAATAATCTTGATCTTGACCCCATAATAAAAACTCAATTGCATGATAACCAGATGCTACATTTGCATCTCCACCATTTTCATTTAATGCAGAAATTGCATCAACTGTAATTGTTGTTACATCAACTGCACTTGCCCCCTCTCCTCCTGAATTAAAAACCCCAAGAGTATCTATAATATTTCCTGATGTTCTAGAACCATTTGCATCAATAGTGTAATCAATCATATTTTCATCAAGTGGCCAAGCATTTAATTGACCTTCTAATGAGCCATAAGCATCTGCTACCCATCCATTTTCTGCATCAATTGGTCCATTTGAAAGTCTGAAAATTTCTGTTTGACCATAAGTTTCCCTTGAGATTAACCAAGCTTTTTTTGCATCATCTAGATTTAATTGTGTTGGATTTTTTGAAAAAGTATCAATTGCCATTTTTAAAGATTTTGCATCTTTTAAAGCATCACTATAATTTGCTAATGCAATATTTGCATAAGCATCTAAAATTGAAGTACTATTTACTACCTCAGATTTTGAAGTTTGTGCATTTGAAGCTGCATTAGAACTTATTGCAAGTGCAGTTACAAGTGAAAGAGAAAGCAATACCTTTTTAGTTAAATTAATCATTTATTTCCTTTTTTTGTTTTAATACTAATATTAATTATCATTAACGAATTAAATCAAAATTAAACTTTTAATTTTCTTAAAATGATAATAATTATCATAACAATATTTAAATTTACAATTTAATCAATTATTCAAGCTTTAAAATCTATACTTATCTATAATAATATACGAGGAAAATAACATGAAGAAACTATTACTTATATTTATTATTTCTATTTATGCAAATGCAGTAAGTCCTATTTCATTACAATATCTAGAAATTGATGTTGTACATACATATTTAAATGGAAAAAAAGAAAACTTTAAAATACAAAGAAATACAAATAAAAACTGTATGGATATAGCTATGAGTCCTGAAAGTTTTAGTGAGAACAATATAGAAAAAAATATTTCAAAAGAGTGTAAAAAAACATTTATAACAACAAAAGGAATAATACAGCCTCTTTATATAAATGATAAAATTAAAACTTTTGCAGAAATTGAAGTTTTAGATTTTATTTATAATAAATCTTCAAAAGAACCAGAAAAATATGCTTTAATTGATAGTAGAAAATCTTCATGGTTTGAAGATGAAACTATTCCATCTGCTCTAAATGTTCCATATGAAGACTTAGCTTATGATGAAGATTTTAAAGATGAGTTTAATAAAGCATATTCAAACCTAGGAATAAAAGTAGTAGATATAGAAAAAAATAAATTTGATTTTACAAATGCTAAAACTGTAGTATTTTTTTGTAATGGCCCTTGGTGCCCTATTTCATCAAAAAGTATTAACTATCTTTTAAAACTTGGTTACCCTGAAAATAAAATGATGTGGTATAGAGGTGGAATGTTAGACTGGAGTGCTATGTCTTTAAGTACAACAAAAAAATGAAATAGAGAAAATCTCTATTTCATAATACTTTATTTTTAGAATAATGATTTTAGGTTTTTAATAAGGTCTTTAGCCTTACCATCTTCAATATTCCCACCCAAAGCTTTATTTATTTTTTCTTCAATTTTATCTTTATTTTTTTCTAACTGTTTATCTATCTCATTTTTTAATAAATCTTTTGTATCAAATGAAATTTTAGGATTTGAAGTATTCCCATTTATACCTATATTAAATGAAGTCTCTTTTATCTTCGCTTCTAATTTTGCATCAATAGTATTATTTTGTGTATCAAAAACAGAGTTATTAATTGCAATTTGAGTATTTGCACTTTTCATATTTACAGTTGAAGTTAATATATTTTGATTTATATCACTATTAATACTAACTGTTTCATAAATCTCTTTTGTTAAATCAAATTTTGCTAATTGGTTAATTAAAGTTGAAAAATCATTTTCTAGAAAATGGCCATTTGTAAGGTTTCCACTTAAAATTCCTTTTTTAACTAATAAATTATAATCCACTTTAAAACTTCCTTTTGAATCAAAAATTTCTGGTTGATACAACATATAAGTTAATTCTTTTATTCCGATATCATTAAGATTAGCACTTAAATCATCATTTTTTAAATTGAAATTTAATACCCCACCTAAAAGATTTGAGTTTCCATCAACAATTAAAGAATTTTCTTTGCTTTGAATATTTCCACTAATATCCATAGCTCCTCTTAATTTTGTTTTTGTAAAATCTATTAAGTTAGTTAATGATGAAATTTTTACTAGATAATCACTATTAAAAGAAGCTTCATTAAAATCAAAAACTGCTTGATTTACATTTAAATCTAATAGGTTTGTATTTATATTAGCTTTTGAAATAGCTTGATTTGGAACCAATGAAGTATCAACATTTAAATCAAAAGTAACTGTATCTTTTATCTCTTGTTTAAATACAGTATTTACAACTTCATTTACTATTTTACCTTCACTTATTTTTGTACTTATTAAACCATTTAAAGTTTCAATTTTAGCATTTTTAATATCTCCATCAACATTTAAATTTCCCGTTGCATAAACAGGTTCATTTAACATATGAAGAAGTTTTTCAATTTTTGCATCTTCTATTTTAAAACTTACATTTTCAAGATTTGAATCTTTTAATTTCAAATTATATGTACTTGTACTTTCAAAAATATTTGAATTACCAGCAATTGATATGTTAGAGTTTTCTACGAAAATATTTCCTGAAGTAAAGAAGTCTCCATTTAATTTTTTGCCAATTACACCTTCTAATTTATTTAAATTTTTTACATCAATTCTATAATCACTAAAAGATTTATTTTTTTCTAAATCAATAATAGTTTTATCTAAAAATATATCAGCAACTGAAGATATTAATTCAGATTTTATCTCTACTTTTTTTCCTAATAAAGAAGCATTAATATTTGTTTCTATATTTATTGAAGTATTAATTGATTGTTTAAATTCTTTATTAACAATATCGTTATTGATTTTACCCTTAGAAATATTTGCATTTATCATACCATCCAAGTTTGTAACATCAATATTTTTTATATCTGCTGTAACATTTAAATCACCATTGGCATAAATAGGTTTATTTAATAGGCTCAATAAGTCTTGAATTTTTGCATTTTTTAAATTTATATTTATGTTCTTAGGTTCAAAGTTAACTAAATTCACATGATAAGTAGTTTCACTAAGTGCCATATCTGTAAAACCTTCAATAACTGCGTCATTTTTATTTCCAATAAATGTTCCATTTGTAGAAAATGGTCCTTTTAAATCTTGTTTTGTTAGATTTTTTAAAGTTGATAAATCATTTATCTTAATATTATATTTTAAATCTGCACTCTGTTTGAAAATAGCTAAATCACCAGAAATTAATATTTGTGAATCATCATTAATTTTTGCATCAAAATTTATTGTATTAAAAGTTAATCTAAAATCATTTACTTTTAATTTAACATCATTTTGTCCATCATTTACTTTATTTTCAATATAAGAAGCAATAATTCCATTACCATATTTTGTAAATAAAGTCCCATAAACTGAACCTATTATAAGAATAATTATAATTGTTAGAAATAAAAATAGTTTTTTCATTTGTACCCTTTTTTACTAATTGAAATGATTATAACAGAATTTCGTAAAAAATTAAATTATAAATTTTAGCTTTTCTTTAGCTTAAATTATATATAATCACGGCCAACAAAGTGTTAAGTAGGGATACGCAAGCCGAACGGACTTTGAAACTAATAAAATATAAGGATCTAGAATGAAAAAAATCGTTCTTTTAATGTTAGCTATTGCTGCTGTTGCATTCGCTGCTGATGGTGAAGTTGCTAACCAAACTTTAAAAGCTTACTCTGTAGTAGCTGCTGGAATTGGATTAGGTCTTGCTGCACTTGGTGGTGCTATTGGTATGGGTAATACTGCTGCTGCAACTATTGCTGGTACTGCTAGAAACCCAGGTTTAGGTGGAAAATTAATGACAACTATGTTCATTGCTTTAGCGATGATCGAAGCACAAGTTATTTATGCACTTGTTGTTGCTATGATTGCATTATATGCAAATCCATTTTTAGGATAATCTTTAAATCTACAGATTTAATAATATCTTTAAAAGGCCAAGAAGTTCGCTTCTTGGCCTTTTTTTATATTAAACTACTATAAATAACTTTTTTAACACACCAAAAAAACTCTTTTCTATGATAAAATTAATTTTTCAAATAATTAAAAGGATTCATAATGAATAAAACTACCATAAAAGGTAAAATTCTTATATTATTATTAGCTAGTATATCCGTTTCATTTATTATATTAGGGTTTTATAATGCTTATAATAATTACACTTCAGAATATAATTTAGTAAAACAAACAGAATTAAACTTAGCAAAAGATACATCAAAATCAATAAATAACTATCTACAGTCAAAAATTGATATTGTTGAAGCAGTTGCACACGAAGTTTCACAATTACAACTAGATGTAAAAAATAAAGAAATTGTTGATAAGTTAAGATTAGGTAATTTATCAGGTAAATTTTCAGGCTTATATTTAGGAATTGCAGAAAATGGAAATTTTTTACAATTTGATTCTACATATAGAACACCTCAAACACATGATTATGACGCAAGAGCTAGACCTTGGTATAAAAAAGCAGTAGATGACAATGCAGCAGGAATAAGTGAACCTTATGTTGATTTTAGTACAAAAAAACTTGTTATTTCAGTATCTGCACCTATAAAAAAAGATGGAAAGATAGTTGGAGTTATTGGCTCTGATATTACACTTGATACTGTTGTAAAAACTGTATTAAATGTTAATATTGATGAGCAAGGTTTTGCTTATCTTATTGATGATTTAGGCAAAACAATAGTTCATAAAGATGAAAAATTATTTAATGTTCAAAATGAAATTTATGCACAAATAAAAAGTGAAAATTCAATACATTTTGCAGAAGCAATAGAAGATAATAATCCTCAATTAATAGCATATAGTGTTGTTCCTCTTACAAAATGGAAATTAATAATCCAATTAGATAAAAAAGCTATAACAGAAAAAATGAATGCAGGCCTTATAAAAGAAGTGATTTTATATATAATTTTACTTATCATTATTTTAGCAATTTTATATTTTGCTCTTATAAAAGTTTTAGCTCCATTAAAAGAGTTTGAAAATGGATTAAACTTCTTCTTTAAATATTTAAAAGGTCAAGAAAAAAACATCAATAAACTTAATATTCAAACAAATGATGAATTTGGAAATATGGCTATTGAAATTGATAAACAAATGGAATTAATTTCGTTAAATCTTAATGAAGATAGGAAATTAATAGAAGAAGTTAAAAATGTAGTAAACAGAGTTAAAGAAGGTCATCTTGATTTAGAAATAAAAAATAAAACTTCAAACTCATCATTAAATGAATTAAAAGATATGTTAAATGATATGATTGAAACAATTAGAAATAATGTTAATGAAGATATTAACGTTATTTTATCATCACTTGAAAAGTATTCAAAATTAAACTTTGTAGATAATATTTCAAATCCTAAAGGGGATGTTGCAAAAGGACTAAATAATTTATCGAATATAATCAATCAAATGTTACAAGAAAATAAAACCAATGGTTTATCATTAGATGAAAGTTCAAAAACATTATTAGATAATGTAAATACTTTAAATAAAGCCTCAAATGAAACAGCTGTTTCACTAGAAGAAACAGCAGCAGCATTAGAAGAGATTACGAGCACAGTAATAAATAATACTCAAAGAATCTCTGAAATGACTAATCACTCAAAAGAATTGACATTTTCAATAGAAAAAGGTCAAAAACTTGCAAATGACACAGTTGAATCAATGGATTCAATAAATGAACAAACTCAATCAATTGCAGATGCAATTACAATTATTGATCAAATTGCTTTCCAAACAAATATTCTTTCTTTAAATGCAGCGGTTGAAGCTGCGACTGCTGGTGAAGCAGGACGAGGATTTGCTGTTGTTGCACAAGAAGTAAGAAATCTTGCATCTCGTTCAGCAGAAGCGGCAAAGGAAATAAAATCTTTAGTTGAAAATGCAACAAATAAGACAAATAATGGAAAACAAATTGCTGATGATATGATACAAGGTTATATAAAAATAAAAGAAAGTATTGATAAAACTACAAAAGTAATAGAAGATATTTCACTATCATCAAGGGAACAAAGAACAAGTATTGAACAAATAAATGATGTGGTAAACAAACTAGATAGACAAACACAAAATAATGCATCTGTTGCAACACAAACACATGATATTGCAATAAACACATCTGAAATAGCTAAAAAAATACTAGAAACAGTAAATGAAAAGAAGTTTAGAGACAAGTAAACCTCAACACTTTTTATAAAAAGCTCATCATAATACTTAATCTTAGATGAAGTATTATGATAGTAACATTTCAACCTTATTTTCAAAGCCTTAGAAGTAAATGCTTATAAATAAACGTGCGGATATGGTGGAACGGTAGACACGCTACCTTGAGGTGGTAGTGCCCTACGGGTGTGCGAGTTCAAATCTCGCTATCCGCACCACTTTTAATCAATTTCTTTTAATTTTTAAATTATCATATTTTTATTATTCTGTTTTTACAATATTTCTACCCATTTCTTTTGCTTTATATAAAGCTTCATCAGCTCGTTTGATTATACTATTTTCATCATCACCTTTTCTGTAATAAGCAATACCAAAACTTGCTGTCATTTTTCCTACTATACTAAATTGGTGATTTTCAATTTCTTTTCGTAGTTTTTGTGCCAAGACTACTGCACCTTCAAGATCTATTTGTGGCAATATAATCAAAAACTCTTCACCACCCCATCTTCCTAAGGTATCAGATATTCTGATATTATCTTTTAAAATTTGTGATATTTCTTTTAAAACTAAATCCCCAACATCATGTCCATAATTATCATTTACATTTTTGAATAAATCTAAATCTAATAATATAATTCCAAATATTTCTTCAAATCGATTACTACGATTTATTTCAGATGTAAATACTTGATGTAGTTTATGACGATTATATAACCCTGTTAATTGATCTGTTAGGGACATGAGTTCAAGCTTTTTTTCATTTTCTAAAGTTTGAATATAGTGTTGTAAAATTTTCCAAGCCATAATCCATAATGTTATTAAGATTAAAATAGAAACAACAACTTGTTTTCTCCAACTTTCTTGCCAATCTTCATTAGATTCTGCAACTACTACAACAAAAGGAGAATTATCAACTTTTCTAAGACTATAAATACTATTTTCCTTATCTAAAATAATATCTTTTCCACTATGCCAAGTTTGAGTTATATTTGATGCAATAAAATCTTTTATTATAGAATTATCAATTTTTTTCCCAAGCATATTCTCTAAAGCTGGTTCTCTTGCTAAAAGGTTCATTTTACTATCAACAATAGCAATCATTCCATGAGGGGTAGTTTTAACTTTTTCTAACCATTTTGAAAAAAAATCTAAGTTAACACCAAAACCTGCTAGTCCTGTAAAAGTTTCACCTGGAAACTTTCGTACTTGAACTACCATAAGTTCATCTATATTACTTTCAAACATATTTGAAATATATGTTTGAATTTTTGGATTATTTTTAGGAATACTGCACCACTCACGATCAATTGCATCAAAACCTACAATAGCTGGAGTATGTGTCATAATACAATTTTTATCACTAATGCCTACACCATTTGCATTTGGCAAAGTTTTACGTTTATCTTCTATATATTTCATAATTTTAGTGTAGGAATCTATATTTTTAGAAGGATACTCTAATTCAGAACTAGGCACAGTATAAATTATATCTTGTAAAATATAATCTGAACTAATAAATGCACTTTTTATCCATTCACTTATAAGTAAACTTGTATTTGAAGTACGATTAATAGTAAGAGATTTTTCATGGGTATATGAAACATAGTTATCAATACAAAAAAGAATAAGAATAGAAATACTAAATAAATAGTAATATAATTTAATTTTTCGTATCACCTTAACCTACTTTGCTATTAAGTATTATTGAAAAACATGCGCCTTTATAAGATTTTGAATTATAAGTAAACTCTTTATTATAAACAGATATTGAGCCATGATGTCTTTCTCTTATTATTTTATCAACCATTGCTAAACCAAGTCCTGTTCCTTGGCTTTGATGTTTTGTTGTAAAATATGGTATAAAAATTTTATTTATGATATCTTCAGGGATTCCACCTCCACTATCATATATTAATAAGTTAATTTTTTCATTTTCTATTTTTTGTGTTCTTACAAAAATTAATCTATCATCTTCATTTTTAATTTTAGCTTTTAAAACATCTTTACTATTACTTAAAATATTTATAAAAGCTTCAATTAGTTCATTTTTATTTCCAATGATTTTCAAATCATCTTTAATATTTACCTGCAGTTTTATATAATTATTTGATAATGAAGCATCAACTAAACTAACTGCATTTTTAATTACATCACTTAAAAAAATTAAACTATTTGACTTATCATCTTTGATAAAATTTCTAAAATTATCAATTGTATTTGATAGATATATTGCTTGTTTTAAAATATTTTTTTCACATTCATTAATATCATCTTTTGTGATTTCCCCAAACTCTGACATAACTTTTAGTCCACTAATACTAGTAGTAATTATACTTAATGGTTGTCTCCATTGGTGAGCTATATTTCCTATCATTTCTCCCATTGATGCAAGTTTCGTTTGTGCTTCCATAATTTTTAATGACGATATATCTTTTAGGGTTATAAGTAATCTTTTTTTATCAGGTAGTAATGAAATTGATATATTAACACTTACTCTTTTATCATTTTTTAAAATACAATCTTTTTCAAAATTTTCAATATGTCCATTTTTAATAGCTTCTTTAAAGTACTTCTCATTTCTTTGTCTATCTTCAGGGGCAGTTAATTCTCTACAATTTTTTCTCAGAAGTTCTTCTTTTGTATATCCTGTTAATTCAATAAAAGCATTATTGAAATTTAAAAAATTTGCATTCAAATCTGTAATTGCAATACTATCGTGGGAATAGTTAAATATTGTTTCATACTCCTCTTTTTGTAATTGAATAATCTCTTTTTGCTCTTTTTCTAAGGTAATATCTTGAATCATTCCATAAAGTTCAAGTGCATCACCATTACTATCAAGAAGAAGCTCACCTCTTCCATGAACCCATTTAACTTTTAATGTTTTTTGATCAACTATTTTATAAATTTTATCAAAGGCTTCTTTGTTTTGAAAAATATTTTTTTGAAGATATTCAAGCATCTGTTGTTTATAATCATCATGAATAATATTTAGCCAGCCATTTGCTGTTTTTTCATAGTCTTCATCTATTCCAAAAATATCATTAAGTTCAAAAGAACTAGTCCAATTATCTGTTTTAATATTAAAAACATATGAACCAAATTTACCAATTCTTTGAGCATTTAAAAGTTGGTCTTCTAATTTTTTCTTTTCAGTAATATTAGTAGCAATTCCAAGAATTCCATAAAGTGATCCATCATTAAGTGCAACTTTTGTTTTTAATGTTTGAACATATTCTTCATGTCCATCTGAAAAAGGAAGCATTTCATAATTTAAAAGAGGTATTTCGCTCTGCATAGCTTTATTATCATTCTCTCTAAAAAAATCTGCTAAATCTTTTTTAACAAAATCATAATCAGTTTTTCCAATAATATTTTCTTCTTTCTCTCCAAAAAAATCTTCAAATCTTTTATTACATGCTAAATAAATTCCATTTTTATCTTTTATCCAAAGAGGATCAGGCAGAGTATGAATAATCGTAAAAAGTTTATTTTTTTCAAATTCTAACTGCTCATTTTTCTTTTTCAGTTGCTGTTCATACTCTTTTTTTTGCGTTAAATCTTGAACAATAGAAAATAGTAAAACATTACCTCCATGCTCAATAGGAGAAGAATGAACTTCCACTGCTCTTATTTGACCATTTTTTAATTTATGAAGAAATTCAAATTTATTTGTTTTAAAACTTTGGACTTCATCTCTTTTTTCTTCTATTTCTTTTTGACTAAGCATATTTATTTCACTAACATTCATATTTATTAGTTCATCACGACTATAACCATAAAACTTAACTGCACTAATGTTTGCTTCTACTATTTTACAACTTTTAGGATCTACTAAAAACATTATTGAACTATGGGTTTTAAACATATTTTCAAATTTATTTTTCAAAATATTTATTTTTCTTTTTAAACTATATGATCTAATTAAAAGTATCAAAATAATAAAGAATGCAATAATTGTTACTATAATCGTAGAAAAAATTTTATTATAATCTGAACGTTTCAATTCAACAATATCATTTTTACCAAACCATTTGATATAAACCTGTTGATACTCTTGTGTTTTTTTAAACTCTTCAAGAACTTTATTTAGTTTTGAAGCTAATTCTGGATTATCTTTTTGAACTCTAATGGCTCTTTTTATCTCTTTTAATGGTATATCAAAAGCTACAATTTTATCTTTTAGATTAAGTTCATTAAGCGTTTTATAAATTGGTAATTCAGGAAAAACTAAAACATCACTTTCCCCTGATAATAAAGAAAAAATAGCATCTTGATGATTTTCTTTTATAAATAATAAATCACTAGGATGATCTTTCATTAAGTTAAAACCAATATTATTTTTAACAAGTACAATCTTTTTATCATGTATATTATTTATTGAATCTATATTTGATGAAGTCACTCTCTTAAAGGCAACAATTTTAAAAGTATCAGTAGGTGATGTAAAAAGAGAATTTTCTTCTCGTTCTAAAGATATTCCAGAGTTTGGAATTAAATCAATTTTTTCCGATAAAAATCTATTCTCAACTTTAAAAAAAGAATCTTCTACAATATAATTAACTTTTATATCAGCTATTTTGGCAACTTTTTCTAGTATTTCTATGGCAAAACCTGATGGCTGATTTTTTTCATCAAGTACATAATAAGGAGGGAAACTTTTGGGCACAATTGCAGTAATATTTTCACTAGAAAAGAGAAAAAGAGGAAATAGAAAAATCACAATATTAAAAAAATATTTCATCATTTCCCTTTATATTATTTATTTGAAGAATTATATGAACAATCATTTACAAAAAAGTCTAGTAAAGTAAAATTTAATACTTATATACAAACTAATACTAGCAAAATATCTATAAATAAGCTTTTAAAAAGTAAAAGGAAGGTTTATACTTTCTAAAACTCCTCAAAATATAATTAGGTAGTAAGTAAGATAAGTAATAAAAATATTTCTCGTTTTATCCTTTTTTATAATTATATATAAAGTTATATATAATTATATAGAACTATATAGAATATTTTTTTATAAATCTTTCTTTACTTACCTAAAGTAATGTAATAGATTTTTAAGTATATAACATATATAATTTCCTTTTATAAATAAAGGATAATAATTGAATGAATATTTAGAATCTCGTAATCCTGTTAATCAAGAACTTATAGGAAAAGTTTTAATAACAAATGTTGAAGATATAAACACAATAGTAGAAAAATCAAAAATTGCTCAAAAGAAATGGAAAAAAATTCCAATAGATGAAAGAATACAATATTTAGTAAAAGCAGCAGAGCAATTAATTCCTGAAATAAATAGATTAGCCGTACTTTTAAGTAAAGAAATGGGAAAAGATTTAAATAGATCTATTGGTGAAGTATCAGGATGTGCCTATGATGTTTCATATAGAGCACGCGATATAAAAGATGCCGTTAAAACACAAATATTTGAAAGTTCAGGTATGAAAACACAAATGCAATACAATCCATTGGGAGTTTGCGCTGTTATTTCTCCATGGAATTACCCTTTGGCTATGGCTCATTGGTTGATTATTCCTTCATTGGTTGCTGGAAACAGTGTTGTTTTTAAGCCCTCGGAAGAAACACCTTTAATTGCTCAAGAATATGTTGATTTATTTAATAAAGTATTACCTAAAGATCTTCTTCAAATTGTTCATGGTAATGAAAAACAAGGAAAAGCACTTGTAAACTCAGATGTTAATTTAATAGCATTTACAGGATCTAAAGATGCCGGAATTGATATTATGAAAAATGCATCATCAGGACTAAAAAGATTGATTATGGAATTAGGTGGAAAAGATCCATTAATAGTACTAAAAGATGCAAATATTGACAGTGCAGCAAGATTTGCAGTTGCAAGTAGTTTTGAAAATGCTGGTCAAATGTGTACCTCAACAGAAAGAGTTTTTGTTCATAGATCTATTGCAGATATTTTTGAAAGCAAAGTTATTCAATATGCAAGAAACTATAAGGTTGGACCTTGGGATGAAGAGTCAGATATTGGTCCAATAATCAATAAAAAACAAAGAAATAATATATTAGCTCAAATAGAAGATGCTTGCCAAAAAGGTGCAAAAATTATATTTGGAGAAAAACAAGATAAAGAAGGGTTTATTTTGCCAACAATTCTTACAAATGTAAACAATGAAATGAAAGTATTCCAAGATGAAACATTTGGTCCAATAATTAGTATTTCTTATTTTGATACAAATGATGAAGCTATTGAAAAAGCAAATGATAGTGAATTTGGATTAGGAGCTGTTATTTATGGGAAAGATGGTGTTGAAGAAATAGCACAAGAACTAGAAGCTGGAATGCTTGGAATAAATCAAGGTTTAGGATCAGCTGGAGATACTCCATGGGTCGGATCTAAACAAAGTGGTTTTGGTTATCATGGTTCGCCTGATGGTCACAGACAATTCACACAAGTTAAAATAATTACACAAAGAGCATAATATGAATAATAGTTTTTATATAGTAGCAAGGGAAGCAGGAGCCCAAAATCCCTCAATACCAACGTGGGCTAATAGTAAAGAAAATGAAATTAATTTAGATGAAAAATTAAAACCTCAAATTACAAGAATAGATTTAGATGATGTACCAGGTGCTTTTCAATTATTAAATGTTTTTACAAAACAAGAGTGTGAAAACTTCATTAAACAAACAGAAGAGTTAGGATACCTAGAAGATGCAGCTGTTTCATTACCAAGAAGTGTACGACACAATGATAATATAACTTGGGTAGTTGATGATTTAACCCATGATATTATTTGGGATAGATGTAAAGATTTTATGTATGATAATAAAGAAATTTTTTATGGGAAAAAAACTTTAGGAATAAATAAACGATTTAGATTTTATAAATATGCAAAAGGAGATTTTTTTAAACTTCATTCAGATGGATCTTGGCCAGGAAGTCGTGTAGTAAATAAAGAACTAATAACAGATTTTTATAAAGACAGATATAGTCAAATGACTTTTCTAATTTTACTAAGCGAAGATTTCCAAGGTGGTGAAACACAATTTGTTGTAAATAAGAATGGTGAAAAAGAATTAGTAAGTATAAGAACACCAAAAGGTGGGGTATTGTGTTTTCCACATGGTTTACATCCACTACATTGCTTACATAGTTCAAATACAATTAGCTCTGGAATAAAATATATTATTAGAACTGATGTTCTATTTGAAGTTTAAACTTTATTAAATATCTATAAGGGCTTTATTAAAACCCTTATAGAAAAATATCTTATTTACTTTAGTTATAAAATTCTCCTATACTAAATCTTTTCATGGTTAACTATCAATATTTTATATTTAGATTTATCTATGGTTCAACTTTTTCTATACAATAAGCCTAATAACTATATAATTTGCCCTCCAATAAATCCAAAAGGAAAACTATATGTTTCAAAACTTTTTATTAAAAATATTAACCATTTTAATAATTCCAATATTTCTATTCTCAGATAATATTCCAGATACTCCCATTAAATTAATAGGAAAAGAATCGGTAGCTACAAAACAAACAATAGAACCCACAGTAGTGGCAGAAGATACAAGTAAAAATTTAGAAAATATAATCGATATTCAAAATAAATTAATTGATGAAGTTATACTTAATATAAATAATGAATCGTATCTAACATCTTTGCCAGAAAAAAGTTTCTATGAAAATGAAATTCTATTTCTAACAAATAAAATTAATGCAAATAATATTCAAAATAATATTCTAGCTGCACAAAGAGATGAATTAAAAGTTGCTTATCTAGATGAAAAATCTTATTATGAAAATACTTTAAAAGAGATAATCATAGGAAAACAAGAGTTTAAAAATAAAAAGTATTTTCAAGATATTTTACAAAAAAACATAGATAAAATTCAAGATTTTAAACTTGATGCATATACATTAATATATAACAATGAATTAAAAAATGATAGTAAAGTATCTACAGAATTTGTAGATAATTATATAGAGCTATATAATCAAAAACATACTCAATTATTTGTATTACAATACTTATACTCAAATATGCAAAAAATTAGAGCTTCAAATTTCTTTATTGATGAATTTAACCTTAAATATATGATAGATAAAATTGATAATATAAAGGGTATTTCTTATTTTTCATCACTTACTTCATATCATTTAAATTTTTCTATTGGTGAAGCTTCTGTTGTACTTTTAATTATCGTATTTTTTAGACTATTAAATAGATATTTAATTGCTTTGATAATAAATTTTATTTCAAAAATATTATTTAAAAATGATGAAGAAGCCGAAGAAAGCGTTCTTTACTATTTAAAAGATGCTATAAATTCACCTTTAATTTACAGTTTATATCTTTTTTCAATACAAATTTCTATTTTTATTTTAATAAAAGACCAGTCATTAATAAATCAAATAATGCCATGGATAAATACTATTTATATGGCTCTTTTAACATGGGCTATGTATTCTATATTAAATAATAGTATTTCAATATATGCTCAAAATTTACTTGAGAAATATCAAAATGTAAGAAAAGAGATGATTGTTTTTATTTTAAAAATCATCAAAGTTCTACTTGTTTTAGTTGTAATATTATTTTTATTTACACAACTTGGAATTGATGTAAAAGCAATTGCTGCATCACTGGGAGTTGGGGGTATTGCAATAGCACTTGCAGCAAAAGATACACTTGCAAATTTCTTTGCATCTTTAAATATAATGACAGACAACTCATTTTCGCAAGGTGATTGGATTAAAACAGATGATTTTGAAGGAACTGTTGTTGATATTAGAATGAGAACAACAAGAATTAGAACCTTTGATAATGCAATGATAACTGTTCCAAATACTCAAATAGCCAATGCGCATATTTTAAACTGGTCAAAAAGAATAATTGGTCGAAGAATAAAAATGAGCATTGGAGTAACCTATGAAAATAAAATGTCAGATATTATATGTTTAAAAGATGATATTTTAGATATGTTATTAAATCATCCAGATATTGCTTCAAATAAAAATATAGATATTTCAAAAACAAAAGCTTTTGAAGCAATAAAAAGAGAAGATTTAGAAGGAGTCAAAAATACTCTTTTGGTATATATCGATGAATTTGGAGCAACGTCTATAAATATTTTAGTTTATTGTTTTTCAAGAAGTCCGGTATGGGAAGATTGGCTTGATACAAAAGAAGATGTAATGATAAAAATAGCAAGATTAGTTGAGAAAAATCATTGTGAGTTTGCTTACCCTACTCAAGTTGTTCATTTAAAAAAAGAGCAAAAAATAGAAGACTTAACTTAGAAAGTCTTCTATTTTTCAAGTAATATATCAGCTTTAGTTCTAAGTTTCTTTTTATATAAAAACTCTTTTTCTCTAGCTGTAAATTTTTCCTCTTTTTTCTCTTCTTGTTTTGATTCTTTTTTTTGCTCTTTCTTAAAATCTTTTTTCGAATCTTTTTTAGTATTTACTTCTTCCTCTTTTTTAAACATTGTTAAAAGTAAATAAACAGAAAAAACTATATTAAACACAATTATTAACCACTTTGAAATTAGTGCAATTTCTAAAAAAGCTAATTTATCTTTTAATTTCAAATATTCAACAACATCTGAATATATAGCATTTGCAAATAATGCAATAATCAAAAGTAAAACAATTAAGATTACTCTTCTTCTAAATTTAAATAAATAGTACCAAAAAAGTGCAGATTTAACTTGTTTAAACATTATATATTCCTAAACAAAGAAATTTAAACCAAGAGCTGCAAGGGCAACTACAAGGGATTTTGTTTTTAAATCATCAACTATTTTTCTCTCTTCATCTGCAATTATAATTTCTAGTTGTTCATCTGTATAATCATCAAAGCTCTTATGATTTTCAACAAGTCTAGCTTTTGTTGCAAGAACTGCTTTTTCTCTAATTTTTGCATTTACTGCTTCTTTTATTTGTAGACTTTTTATTTTTGGATAATCAAATGCTTTTGTAGCATTTTCACTTGCAAGATTTAATAACTTATTCGAACTTTCTTTTAAAGTATCTTTTATTCCCATAATATTTTTCCAATTTATTTTCTTTTATTTTATCATTTAACTATTAACGAAAACATAATCAAGGAAATATCAAAGCATATTTGATAAAATAAAAGAAAATATAGGAATAAAAATGTCAAAAGCAACAGCAAGACACATTCTTCTAAATAATGAAAAATTAGCAAGAAAACTAAAAAAAGAGATAATCAACAATGAAATTACATTTGAAAAAGCAGCGAAAAAGTTTTCAAAGTGTGGTTCTGCAAAAAGAGGAGGAAGTCTTGGGACTTTTCAAAAAGGAGATATGGTTAAAGAATTTGACAATATAGTCTTTACTCAAGATTTAAATAAAATACATGGACCAATAAAAACACAATTTGGTTTTCATCTAATAGAAATAATGGCTAGATACTAGCCATTATTAAAAATCCTCAAATACTTTTTAAAACTTAATATTTCTAAAAAATCTTATAAAACATATTCCCATCTTGGATAAACAGAAGCAATAGTCTTCATATCATCAATTTTAAACACATTAATAATTTTAAATCTACCACTTGTTAAAAATGCTTTTATTCTCATTTTGTATTCCTTGATTTTTCTAAATAAATTATAGCCATTTTTTTATAATATTATACTTAATATTATATGCATATATATATTTATATTATTTTTATGATATACTTTTGCATATTTTTTATTGGAGTCAAATGGATAAAGATAATTTTAAATCATTATTAAAAAAAGCTAATTTCAATAAACGCACTTTTTCAGAACATTTAGGATTAAAATATCAAAGTGTAAATTCATGGGGAAACAATGGACGGAATATTCCTTATTGGGTTGAATCATGGCTAAATTTATATATTGATAATCACAAATGCAAGCAAATAAAAGAGATGTTAAGAAATACAGGAGTATGTGAATGAAAGTAGTTTTATCAATAGCAGGAAGTGATAGTGGTGGCGGAGCTGGAATTCAAGCTGACATAAAAAGTGCCCAATATCATGGTGTTTTTATGACAACTGCAATAACAGCTGTAACTGCTCAAAATACAAAAGGAGTAAGTGGCATATGTGTACTTGAACCCTCTTTTGTAAAAGAACAAATAAATAGTGTACTTAGTGATTTTGAAGTAGCTAGTATAAAAATAGGAATGTTAGGTTCAAAAGATTTAGTTTTAGAAATAGAAAAAACTATTGAAAATTTAGACATTCCTATTATTTTAGACCCTGTTTCTATTTCAAGAGCTGGATCTAAACTAATAGATGAAGAAGCCATAGATAGTTTAAAAAGATTATTTAAATATAGCTATTTAATAACACCTAACAAATATGAAGCAAAGCTTTTTTTTGATGTTAGTTGTATAGAAGATATAAAAAAACTTCAAAATCCACAAACAAATATTTTATTCAAAAATATTTTAGAAAGTAAAGATAAAACAGTTGATGTTTTATTAACAAAAGATGGACATATTAAAGAGTTTGAAACTTCAAAAGCAAATGAATCAAATACCCATGGAACAGGTTGTAGCTACAGCTCTTCAATAGCTTCTTTAATTGCAAAAAACCACTCCTTAGAAGATGCAATAAAGGTATCTAAAGATTATATTTACAATGCTATAAAAAACGCACCTAATCTAGGAGCTGGAAACGGACCTATAAATCACTCGCTTAATGATTTATAGGCCTTAGCAAAGCCTTATTTAAGCAGATTATACATAAAATACGCAAATCAAAAAAGGGATAAAATATGGAACCACAATATGACAAAATAATAGTACTAATAATTGTACTAACAGCAGCATTTTTAACATGGAAAATGGTAAAAGATTTTTATATCACAAAATTACATAAAGTTTTCGCACATTTAATTGCTGTAATAACATCATCATTTATGTTATTGTCATCTATGTTTTTATTTTTACCAAAAAATTACCAAAGAGGTACAGGTCCAGAAGTTGAAATAACATTTACAGGTATTATGACAGTTGTAGTAATGCTAGCTGTTTTATATTTATTCTTCAAATATGTGCCTAATAATAAAAAATAAACTAAAAAATAAATTATATAGGAATTAAGATGCAAACATTTTTAGAAGAGGCTAAAAGAACTAGTCGAACTATTGCAAACCTAAGTACTGCCGTTAAAAACAAAGTACTAAATGATATGGCCGATGCATTAATGCATCATTGTGATTTTATAATTGAACACAATCAAAAAGATATGAGTAATGCAATACTAAATAATTTGGATGAGGCTTTACTTGATAGACTTCTTTTAACAGGTGATAGGGTTCAAGGAATGTCAGATGCAATTAGACAAATTTCATCACAAATGGAACCAGTTGGAAGAATACTTGATGGATGGGTTACAAAAGATGGTTTAAATATTCAAAAAGTATCAATTCCAATTGGTGTAATTGGAATTATTTATGAAAGTAGACCAAATGTAACAAGTGATACAGCAGCACTTT
>CBFHMY010000013.1:33154-37058 GCA_965657055.1 uncultured Aliarcobacter sp.
CTTAAAGGGGGAAAAGAAGCAGAGCATTCAAATAAAGCAATTGCAGTTGTTTTAAAAGAAGTTTTAGCTAAAAACAAACTTCCAGAACAAGCTATTTCACTTCTACCTGATTCATCAAGAGAAGGAGTTGCAAAACTTATAAAACAAGATAAATTTGTAGATCTAATAGTTCCAAGAGGTGGTGAAGAGCTTATTAAATTTGTAAGTAAAAACTCTTCTATTCCTGTTATTAAACATGATAAAGGGCTTTGTCATATTTTTGTTGATAAAGATGCTGCACCTGCAAAAATCATTGATATTGCAATAAATGCTAAATGTCAAAGACCAGGTGTTTGTAATTCTATGGAAACTTTATTAATTCATGAAGATATAGCACCATATATTTTACATGGATTAGAAGATGCTTTTAGTGAGTATGGAACTATTCTTAAAGGCTGTGCTGAAACAATGAAATTTATAAAAGTAATTCCAGCTACTATAGAAGATTATGATACAGAATATTTAGCAAATATATTAAATATTAAAATAGTAAAAAATGTTGAAGAAGCTATTACTCATATTCAAAGACACGGTTCAGGACACTCTGAATCAATTTTAAGTGAAAACTACACAACTGTAAATAAATTTTTAAATGAAGTTGATGCAGCTTGTGTTTATGCAAATGCAAGTACAAGATTTACAGATGGTGGAGCTTTTGGATTAGGAGCTGAAGTTGGAATTTCAACAAATAAACTTCATTCAAGAGGACCTATGGGAATTAATGATTTAACAACATTTAAATATAAAATTTATGGTTCTGGTCAAATCAGATAATTTTTAGATAAAATGTTAAAGAATTGTAAAAAAACAAGTTCAAAATTTGTGTTTACACAAATAAAATAAATTAGTAGAGAGAGTATGACAAAAAAATTATTATTAACACTTTCAAGCGTAATAGCTGCGGTACTATTTTGGTACTATTTTGGAGCGGTATCTATATTAAAAGATGATTCTAGCTCTTTTTCAAAACTTCAATGTGTATCTTACGCCCCTTTTGCAAAAGATGAATCACCATTTTTATTTGATAGTGGTTTAGTTATTTCAAGTGATCAAGTTAGAGAAGATTTAAAACTTTTATCAAAATATACAGATTGTATTAGAACTTATTCAACTGTTGGATTAGAAATGATCCCTGATATTGCTAGAGAAAATAACTTAAAAATGCTTATGGGAGCATGGGTTAGCAAAGATAAAGTTCAAACAAAACAAGAATTAGATACTTTAATTAGACTTGCAAGTAAAAATGAAGATATTGTAAAAGCAGTAATTGTTGGAAACGAAGTTTTACTAAGAGGTGATACATCAGATGTTCAACTTTTAGAGTATTTAAAACAAGTAAAAGCAGCTCTTCCAAATATAAAAGTTACCTATGCTGATGTTTGGGAATTTTGGTTAAAACACCCAGCAATCAGAGAAAGTACAGACTTCGTAACTATTCACATTCTTCCATATTGGGAAGATGAACCAATGGGAATTAAAAAAGCAATTGGTCATTTAGCTGATGTTAGAGGTGAAGTTGAAGCTATTTTAAAAGATAAAAATATTTTAATTGGTGAAACAGGTTGGCCATCAGAAGGAAGAATGAGAGAAGATGCACTTCCAAGTAAAATAAACCAAGCTTTATATGTAAGAGAGTTTGTAAAATTAGCTCAAAAAGAAAATTGGAACTATAATATCATCGAAGCTTTTGACCAACCATGGAAAAGAGTAAGTGAAGGTGCTGTTGGTGGTTTCTGGGGATTATTTGATAAAGATAGAAATGATAAAAATGTTTTTGCAGGAGATGTATCTAATTTTCCTAACTATAAATATTTAGCATTTGGAACACTTGCTCTTATATTATTATTCTCATTTTTATTAAAAAATAAAGAAATATCAACAAAAAGATTAATAGCATTTTCATCTGTAAATACTATATTTGCTATACTATTTGTACTACAAATTGAACAATATAATTTAACAGCTAGAACAACTTTAGAAGAGATATGGGCATTTTTAATTTTAGCAGTGCATATTGCTATTTACTATTTCTTCCTATTGAATATTGTAAAAAATAAAGAAAATGATTCAATACCAATTTCACTGTTTTACTCATCAGCAATTTTAATGCTAATCACAAATATAGGTTTAGCTTTTGATGGAAGATATAAAAATTTTGAAATATATGTATTTTTAATTTCTGCTATTTCATTTTTATGGGCTTACAGAAATAAAATTCCAGAATTAAACTTTGGTAAATTTGAAAAAGTATTATCTTTACTTGTAATAATCTCTTCTGCTTATACTATTTACAATGAAACAATTGTAAATATTTTCTCTAATGTTTGGATTATTATTACTTTAGTTTTTGCATATATTTTAAATAGAGGAAGTAAAAATATTTCTTATTGTCAAATCAAAGAATTAGCAATTTATGTAGCTGTTTTCTTCGCTGCCTTTTTAGCTTTAAAATATGGCTTTGTAGATAATAAAGCAATTGCAACTCAATGTAATCTTTATGCAGGAACATTAACTTGTAAAATAAAAGATTTTATTGGAGCATTCTTATACTTTGGTTACTTAGGAATTACAGCCTTAGTTATTACTTTAATAGCTCTTGTATTAAATAAAAAAATCACAACAATGATAGCTCTTGCTGCTAGTTCATGTGCTATTGTATTATCTAATCCTTTTTTAGGATCAATTGGATTTATTATTTGTATTTATCTTCTTACAAAAAAAGAAGATTAAAAAAAATTTACTAGCTTGTACATTTACAAGCTAGTAATTTTGAGTAGTTATTTTTTTGGTTTTTCAGATTGTTTAATAAGATTTGAGATAGTTTTATTTTCTTCTTGAACACTTGGAGTCATCGTTTCTTCAGAATCAATATCACCAATTATTTCTTCCATTGCTTTTACAGGAAAAGGTGGTAATTTAAATTTATCTTCTTTAATAGTGATATTAAACACTGCAAGTTTTGCTTCTTGAATTTGAACAAGACCAAGAGATTTTGTGATTAATTTTAAAGGAACTGAATTATAAACCCAAATTTTATCTTCCCCTAATAGCCAAACATCACAATCATAACCTAGAATTTTTTCAACACCTAAGTTCTTTGCACCCATTGAAATAAATGCTTCTTTATTTTTTACATTTAATGTAGGATCTTCTTCATCTAAAACCATTTTTTGAGTATAAGTTACCTCATCTGTAAAATCTACATTGTAAATTTTATCTCCCACTATTTTAGTAACTGTTCTTTCTTCTTCTGTTTCTTTCATTACTGTTTGTAAAATTTTTTCATCTGTTAATTCAACATTACCAAAATCTTTGAAATAAAGTTTACTAGTTCCACTTAAAGAAGCTGAACTTCCAGCAACATCACCCTCACCTACAATTTCGTATTCAACCATACCTGATTTTACTTCATATCTATTTGCAGCTGCAAATAAATTAACAACACCTACTAACAAAAATATAAATATATATTTTGATTTTTTCACCTTTTCATCCTCTAATAAATTGCGGAAGTATACAGATAATAAAATAATTTTGCAATAGATTCTAAGCTATTTTTTTTAATAAATTTATTATTAAACTAACAATTAAAATTATATTTTTATATGATTATGTTAATATTCCATTATGAGAGAATATAAATCACAAACAAAAGAAATAATAGCTACAACAACATTTTCAACACCTATTGGTGAAATGTTTGCAGCAGCATCGAAAAAAGGCATTGTAATGCTTTGTTTTTTTAATATAGAAGCAAAAATCCAAACACTAAAGGATACACTTAATGCAGATGTTATTCCTGCAAATAGTGAAATATTTGATACTTTAAAAATACAATTAGAAGAGTATTTTAATAAACAAAGAA
>CBFHMY010000014.1:0-34398 GCA_965657055.1 uncultured Aliarcobacter sp.
CAATAAGGTAAAATAAAACAAGGAATATTATGAAAACAAAAACATCATCATACATAAAAATAACTTCTGTTTATTTTTTATTTGGTGTTCTTTGGATCTATTTTTCTGATGCAGCAATTAACTTAGTTGTTTCGGATTTAGAAACTCTTAAATTTTTACAAACTATAAAAGGTTGGTTATTTATATGTATCTCCTCTTTAATACTATTTTTGTTTTCGAAACAACAATTTGAGAAATTACAAAATGAAAAAAATCAATTAGCTAAAACAAAAGATTTATTAGAAACTATTATTGAAAATGCTCCTATTTCTGTATTTTGGAAAGATTTAAATGGAGCATATATTGGAGCTAATTCAAAATTCTTAGAATTAATAAATTTAAAAAATAAAAATGATTTAATAGGTAAAAAAGATTCTGATCTTAATTTTCCTGAAAAAGAAGAGTTTGTAAATGATGATAAATTAATTATTGAAACAAAAAAAGCTAAATTAAATTATGTGGAAAAAGTTACAATAAAAAATAATATTATAAAAATTGTAAATACTTCAAAAGTGCCCTTATTAGATTTTGAAGGAAATGTTATTGGGATTTTAGCTATTACTCAAGATATTACAGAACATACAGAAAATTTAAATCTCTTAAAAGAACAAGAACAACTATTAATTCAACAATCAAGATTAGCTTCTATGGGAGAAATGATTGCAAATATTGCTCACCAATGGAGACAGCCTTTATCTATAATATCTACTTTAGCAACAGGAATAAAACTTGAAAGAGAATTAGGTATTTCGAAGGATGAAAATGTAAATGAATCATTGGAAATGATAAATCAAAATACTCAATATTTATCTAAAACAATTGATGATTTTAAGAATTTCTTTAAAAAAAGCAATCACACAAATACAGTATATACAAACGATTTACTTACTAAAACCCTAAAATTAATCTCTTCACGATTAAAAGATAACAATATTGAAATAATTTTAAATAATGACAATGCTAAAATTAATACCTATGAAAATGAATTAATTCAAATTTATATAAATATATTAAATAATGCTATTGATGCTTTTGCTGATGTAGATTATAATAAATATATTTTTATAGAAACTAAAGAAGTAAATAATCGTTTAATAATTGAAATAAAAGATAATGCAGGCGGAATAGCTAATAATGTAATAGAAAAAATATTTGAGCCATATTTTAGTACAAAAGATGAGAAAAATGGTACGGGACTTGGACTTTATATGTGTAATGAAATTATTACAAAACATCTAAAAGGCACAATTAGTGCACAAACTGTTACATTTAATTATTTAGAAGAAAATTATACAGGAGCTTCTTTTAAAATTATACTTCAATTATAATTTTAAACATGTGGAATAAAACTTGCATCTTTTATGGTGTGAGATTTAATAAATAAAGAGTAAAACTACTCTTTATTTAAAACTTTTAGAACTTCTTCCTTATCAGAAAAAGGGAATTTTTTATCATAAATCGTTTGAGTTGATTCATCACCTTTTCCAAGGATTAATACAACAGAATTTTCATCTGCCATTTCGATGGCTTTTTTTATAGCTTCTTTTCTATTTATCTCAACTTGAACACTTGTATGATTTTTTATACCTTTTAAAATATCTTCAATAATCATATCAGGATCTTCAAATCTTGGATTATCACTTGTTACTATAATATGCTTAGAATAAGATGCAGCAATGCTACCCATCAAAGGACGTTTTGCTTTATCCCTATCACCACCTGCTCCAAATACACAAATAATATCTTTTTCATTAAAGCTTTGTAAAACTTCTTTCATTCCATCAGGAGTGTGAGCAAAATCTACAATAATTAAAGGATTAGTAGAAATTGTTTCCATTCTTCCACTAACTCCTGCAAAGCCATCAACTGCTTCACAAATCTCTTCTAAGGGTTTATTTGTTGTAATATGAACAGCTGCAACTGCTGCCATCAAATTATAAACATTAAAAATACCCATCATATTAGAAGAAAATGAATGCATAGCGCCAAAATGAGAAAACATAACATGTGTTCCATTTTTAAAAGAGTATGCAGTTACTTTATAAGTTGAAGGATCATCAAGAGAGTATGCATATCCATTTTTAGAGTTATATTTAACTATTTTGTCATCTTTATTAATTAATTTTTTACTATCATCTTCAAAAAATGAATTTTTAATTCTAATATACTCTTCTATTGTTTTATGATAATCAAGATGATCTCTTGTAATATTTGTATGAATTTTTAAAGCAAACTCTAAACCTTCAATTCTTTTTTGCTCAATTGCATGAGAACTTACTTCCATTACAAAAAAATCACAATCATTTTGTAATGCTTTTTGTATATGTGCAAAATTTCCAATTTGAACAGGAGTTGTTAAAGAGTATTCTTCAACTCTTTCATCATTGATAAAAAAGCCCCTTGTTCCTTGAAGAGCAACTTTATATCCTAAATCTAATAAAATAGAATAAATAGCAGCTGCTGTTGTAGTTTTGCCATTAGTTCCTGTAATTCCAATTATTTTTATAGATGAAAAATCAATATGATTTTTTAAATCACTTGAATCAATAATCTCTTTGCAACCATTTGCAATTGCATTTTCTTTAAAATTTTCATTTTGTTTTGAAACAACAAAAACAGAATTTTCATCTGCTTCCTTTGAATTATCTGTATAAACTTTATTATTTATGATTAATTGCAATTTTTTTCTCTTCTAATTTTTTATATAATTTTTCTATCTCTTGATCATATGAAAAATATTCATTAAAACCATCAAGATATGTATAAGCTGTTGTATTAAAATCATTATCTATTAATTTAGTTACAAAATCGAAAAAATCATCTTTATTTTCAATTGCAACTTTTGTTGAAAACATAATATCTTCAAAAGCAATTCTAAATGAACCTCTTGATTCTATAAGTTTTTTAAAATCTTCATATCGTATTGCATCCAATGAATCAATAGTTGAAGAGCTTACTTCTTTTAATATTTCCATCATTTTATCAATATCACCATCATATGCATTTATTACATCTTCAACATATCTTATGGCATCTTCTAGATTTTCATCTTTTACAACTACAAAATAATCATAAAGTGACATTGCTTTTTCTTCATCTTCGCTTGCAATATCACAAAATAATGCATATATTTGATACTCTTTATTATCTGGAAATTCTGATGATAGTTGTGAATATAAAAACAAAGCTTTCTCAAATTTCTTTTGAGTAAAAAAAGAGTTTGCTTCATTTAATAATCTACTCTCATTTATCATTAAAATTCCTCTAATCTATTTTCCATACCTTGTGGCACATTAACTATTTGTAATTCAGGATGAATAGCAGCTTTTAGCTCTTTTTCAACAATATACTTTAATGTACTTCCACTTGCACTACAACCAACACATGCACCTTTTAATTGCACAAAAACTCTCGCATTTCTAATATCCAAAAGTTCTATTGCACCACCATCTCGTGCAAGCATTGGAGCAATCTTATTTTTTATAATTGAACTTACAGGGTCTTGTAAATCTTCATCTGTAAATGGCATCATTTTATTTTACCTCTTTTGCTTTCTTTTTTACAAAATATATTCCAATAGCTGTGATTATTAAAATTACAGCTATTGTTTGAAATATAAATGTAAGAGTTACTTCTTCTTGAAACATTTTATTCCTAATTTAAAACTTCATCACATCTTTGACAAAGTGTGTCTTCTTTTATTGCTGTATATTTCCAACATCTAGGACATTTATGTGCACTTGCTTTATAAACTTCAAAATCTTTCCCATCAACTTGGAAAGTTCCTAGTATATCAGAGTTTTGTTTATCTTTTGTTACAGAACTTACTAAGAACCAATCACTTGATTCTACTTCATCTAATGCTATTATATCTTCACAATTTGTATAAATCATTAATTCAAGTGTAGATTTTATAACTTTTTCTTTACTTAATGCATCTTTTATTTCTGAAAACTTCTCTTTTGCAGAAAATAAAATAGCTTCATTTACATTAACTTCAACATTTGGTAATACTACTTTTGCATAATCAAAGATATCTTCACAATCACCTTTTATAAATGCAGGTGCAAATGCTAATAACTCATCCATTGTATATGTTAATATTGGAGCAATTGTTGATATTAATTTTTTAGCAATTAATGCCATTGCACTTTGAGATGCCAGTCTATGAATATCATTTTTATCATCACAATATAATCTATCTTTACAAACATCAAGATAAATTCCAGATAAATCAACAACTAAGAAGTTATTTAATTTATTTAAACCTTTTGAAAATTCATACACGTTAAATGCAGCTTCAATTTCATCAAATACTTTCTTAGCTTTATTTAAAACCCATTTATCTAAAGGTCCCATTTTATCTACTGCTACTATCTCTTCTAAATCTGAAACATTCGCAAGTAAGAATCTAGCTGTGTTTCTAATTTTTCTATAAAGTTCTGCATTTTGTTTTAAGATATTATCAGAGATTTTTAAATCAGATTGATAATCACTCATGGCAACCCATAGTCTTAAAATTTCAGACCCATACTCTTTTAAAACTTTATCAGGAGCAACAACATTTCCTTTAGATTTTGACATTTTTTCACCTTTTTCATCAACAGTGAATCCGTGTGTTAAAATCGATTTAAAAGGAGCGATTTCACTTGATGCTAAAGTTGTTAAAAGTGAAGATTGGAACCAACCTCTATGTTGGTCACTTCCTTCTAAATACATATCAGCAGGAAAAGTTCCAGCATCATAATTTCTGCTTCTTAAAACAGCATTTTGAGTAGAACCTGAATCAAACCAAACATCTAAAATATCTACAGTTTTTTCTAAGTCTTCTGGATTTAATCCACTTCCTGGATATAGTAATTCTGAAATTTCTAAATCATACCAAGCATCACAACCTTTTTGTTCAAAAATCATAGCTGTATAATTTAATACTTTTTCATCAAATACAATCTCATCAGTTTTTTTATTTCTAAAAAATGCAATTGGAACACCCCAATCTCTTTGTCTTGAAATACACCAGTCAGGTCTTCCTTCTAACATTGCTTTTAATCTATTTCTTCCCCATTCAGGATAGAAAGTTAAATCTTCAACAACTTTTAGTGCATTTTCTCTTAATGTTTTATTTTCTTTTCCATAATTATCATCAATAGAAATAAACCATTGTTTTGTAGCCCTAAAAATAATTGGTGTATGTGTTCTCCAACAATGTGGATAAGAGTGTCTAATATCAACTTTCTTTAATAAAGCCTCACCTAATTCTTCTAAAATTAAATCATTAGCTTTAAATACATTTAATCCTAAATATTTTTCTGTGTCTTTAAATAATTTTTCTCTAACAATAGTTTCATCATATTTACCAAATGCATCAACAGGCATAATTACATCTAATCCATAAGTTAAACCAACTTTGTAGTCATCCTCTCCATGTCCAGGAGCTGTATGCACTGCACCTGTTCCTGAATCCATCATAACATGATCACCTAAAACAATTTTAGAAAATCTATCATTTAAAGGATTAATTGCATTTGTATTTTCTAAATCTTTAGGATTAATTGTTTCAACAACTTCACCTTTGATTACTTCTTTTTCTATTAATTGATTATAAAGTTTACGTGCAACAATAAACTTATCACTTGTTAATACATACTCTTCTTCACCATTAAGAGAAATACCAGTATTTGCAGGTAATGTCCAAGGAGTTGTAGTCCAAATAATAATACTTGCATCTAGTTTTTCATGTTTAAATGCCACAAAAATTGATGGAGATGTTTTATCTTCATATTCAACTTCAGCTTCTGCAAGAGCAGTTTGAGCAGCCCATGACCAATAAACAGGTTTGCTTCTTTGAATTAATAAACCTTGTTTTGCAATTGCACATAATTCTCTGTAAATATTAGCTTCAAATTTAAAATCCATAGTTAAATATGGGTTTTCCCAATCAGCTATTACACCTAATTGTTTGAATTCATCCCTTTGAATATCAACAAATTTAGCTGCATGATCACGACATAATTGTCTAAGTTTTGATTTTGGAAGTTCTTTTTTCTTAGTGCTTCCAATTTTTTCTTCTACTTTTTGTTCAATTGGTAAACCATGACAATCCCATCCTGGAACATATCTAATTGATTTTCCCTCGAAATAATGAAATTTATTAATAATATCTTTTAAAATTTTATTTAATGCATGACCAATGTGAATATTACCATTTGCATAAGGAGGTCCATCATGAAGCGTGAAAGATTCACAACCTACCCTATTTTTTTTCATTTTATCATATACTTTTTGTTCGTCCCATTGCTTATATTTAATAGGCTCATTGTTTGGAAGATTTCCTCTCATTGGGAAATCAGTTTTTGGAAGCAGTAAACTCTCTTTATAATCCATTATAACACCTTCATTATTCAAAATATTTATAGTTTTTCATTAAATCGTAGATTATATCTAATTTAATTTAAAACTATATTTATCAAATAAAAATCAAATGACTTTTTTTAAGCATATTGTACAAGATATGTACAATGGCTTACATACTATATAAATTATGTGTTACTAAAATCTATAAAATATTAACTAATTGCACAATTTTGTGTATTATTTATGTAAAATATAAAAATTCTATGATAGAATCTTCAAATATTTCACAAAAACATAGGAATGATAAATGAACGAAAAACACTATGAAGTCGTAATTGTAGGTGGGGGAATCTCTGGGGCTGCTTTATTTTACGAGCTTGCTAAATACTCAACTGCGAAAAGCATCTGTTTACTAGAAAAATATGAAGATCTTGCAACTTTAAACTCAAAAGGTACAAGTAATTCTCAGACAATTCACGTTGGTGACATTGAAACTAACTATACTTTGGATAAAGCTAAAATCACAAAAAGAACTGCGAAAATGATTGAAAAGTTCTGTTTACAATATGATTTACAAGACAAAATTATGTTTAAACACCAAAAAATGGCTTTAGGTGTTGGAGAAAAAGAAGTTGAATTTATTACAAAAAGATATAATGAATTTAAAGAACTTTTTCCATACTTAGAATTATGGGACAAAGAAAAGTTAAGAGAATTAGAACCAAAATTAGTTTATGCAGATAAAGCTCAAACTAAAGATAGACCTGAACCAATTATTGCAATGGGTGCAAAAGATGAGTACACAACTGTAGATTATGGTGAAATGACAAAAGAGTTAGCAAAAGCTGGACAAAATGCTGATAAATCTAAAACAACAGATATTTTCTTTAACTCAGAAGTTGAAGAAATTGAAAAAGTTGGAGATAAATTTAAATTAACTACGGTTAATGGTACTGTTTACACAGCTGATTTTGTTGTTGTAGATGCAGGTGCTCACTCATTATACTTAGCACACAAAATGGGTTACGGAAAACATATGGGTTCTTTATCAATGGCTGGATCATTTTATATTACAAATGGTGAGTTTTTAAATGGTAAAGTTTACATGGTACAAAATGATAAATTACCATTTGCTGCACTTCATGGAGATCCAGATATCTTAGAAGATGGTAAAACAAGATTTGGACCAACTGCTCTTGCTTTACTTGTTCTTGAAAGATATAAAGGTGGTAAATCAATATTCCAATGTTTAAAAACTATGAATATTGATGGAAGCATTATAAAAATCTTCTGGGATTTATTAAAAGATTCTGAAATTAGAAACTATGTATTTAAAAACTTCTTATTTGAAGTTCCAGGGATAAACAAAGGTTTATTCGTTAAAGATGCTAGAAAAATCGTTCCTTCTCTAAGTGTTGATGATTTAGAATATGCAAAAGGATTTGGTGGAGTAAGACCACAAGTTCTTAACAAGACTGAGAAAAAATTAATGCTTGGTGAAGCATCATTAAACGAAAATGGAATTATCTTTAATATGACTCCATCTCCAGGAGCGACTTCTTGTTTAGGAAATGCACAAAGAGATGTAAAAGTAATTTGTGAATATTTAAATTTAGAATTTGATGAAGCAGCATTCTTAGCTGACTTAACAGACCCTGAAATAGCTTAAAACTATTAAGCTATTAAAAATGTGTAATAAGAGTTAAACTCTTATTACACAAGTATTACCTACCATAAATAAATCTAATCAAATTATCTTCTTTTTAATAATAATCAAATAGAATAGCCATATAAATTAATTTTAAAGGCTATAAAACATGTATAATGATATTTTCAATGAAAATGATATGATAAAACTTCAAGAGCTTTTAAGAGCAAATAAACAAACAATAACAACAGCTGAATCTTGTACAGGTGGATTAGTTGCCTCAATGATTACAAAGATTGCAGGTTCATCTGATATTTTCAACGGAAGTATCGTTACTTATTCAAATAAAATAAAAAATCAGGAATTAAAAGTAAAAAATGAAACTTTAGAAAATTTTGGTGCAGTAAGTTGTGAAGTTGTAAATGAAATGTTAGATGGAGTAATTAATAAATTTGAAGCTAATTATGCCATTGCAATCTCAGGAATTGCAGGTCCAACAGGATCAACAAAAAATAAACCTATTGGTACTGTAGTTATTGGAATAAGTGACTCCAAGCACCATAAAAACGTAAATATATACTACTTTAAAGGTACTAGAGAAGAGGTTCAAATACAAGCTGCAAAATACTCCTTGAAAGAAATTTTGAAATTTCTTCAAAATACTCTTGACAAATAAATTAAAAGCTATTATAATTCCAGTCCAATTTAAGTAGAACAACTTAAAAAGGACAAACAAATGTGACCCGTTAGCTCAGCCGGTAGAGCATCTCACTTTTAATGAGGGGGCCGATGGTTCGAATCCATCACGGGTCACCATTTATTTATTGTTGCAATCTTGGCCCCTTCATCTAACGGTTAGGATTCATGGTTTTCATCCATGCCACAGGGGTTCAAATCCCCTAGGGGTCACCAAGCCTTTTGCAACACACGGTCGATTAGCTCAGTTGGTAGAGCGCTACCCTTACAAGGTAGATGTCATAAGTTCGAGTCTTATATCGACCACCACTTTTTTAAAAGTTATAAAATGCAGTAGCATTAGATTTTTAAAAATATTTTTGTGACCTCTGTTTATTTTTGATAAACAGTATTTTTAAAGTGCGGTTGTAGTTTAGTTGGTTAGAATGCCTGCCTGTCACGCAGGAGGTCGAGGGTTCGAGTCCCTTCAACCGCGCCACTTTTTATTCTCTTCAAAAGAAAATCCTAATTAAAAATCTGATATTATATTACCTTTAAAATCAAAGGTTATTATATGTTAAAAGCAAAAAGTCTCTATCATTTAATTGTTTACAGTATATTATTTATTGTTGTTCTAATATCTTTTTTTACTTTTATAATTATAAACAATGCCCACGATGAACTTCAAGACAAAACTGAAACACTTAAAACAGATTATACAAATAGCCAAAAAGAATTATTAAAAAATGATGTTAACTCTATAATCAATTTTATTAAATATTATGATAAAAAATATAAAAAAACAAAATCCCAAGAAACAATAAAAAAAGAAGTTTTAGAAGCAATTGCTGAGCTTAGAAATGACAATATAAATGAATATCTATTTATCTATGATTTTGAGGGTCTAAACATATATTCTCCTATTTCAAAAGATAAAGAAGGTCATGTATATCTTGAGTTAAAAGATAAAGAGGGAAAAGAAGTAATAAAAGAGCTAATTAATATATCACAAAAACCCAATGGTGGATATATTGAATATCTTTGGTACAAATTAGCTATCTTTAAAGATGTAAAAAAAGTATCTTATGCAAATTCATATAAAGACTGGAACTGGACAATTGGAAGGGGTGTTTATTTAGATGAAATTGATAAATTAGTTGAGGAAAAAGAAGAAGAATATAATCAAAAAATTTCAAACTATACGCTTCAAATTACATCTCTTACAATTATGTTAGTTTTATACTCAATATTCATATATAAGAATGCAACCATTTTAATAGTAAATGATGTTAGAGAAATTGGTAAATACTTTAAAGAATCACAGAAAAATGACAATCCAATAAATCAAAATAGAATTATATTTGGAGAATTTAAAATAATTGCAAATTACGCAACTGATGCAATGAACAATATTAAATTAAAAACGCATATGTTAGAAGATTTGAATAAAAATCTTGAATATAATGTATCTGAAAAAACTAAAGAACTTACAAAATTAATTGAATCTCAAAAAACATTTATTAAAAATTCTGTTCATGAAATAAATACTCCCTTAGCAATAATACAAACAAACATAGACTTATTAAAAATGAAGATACCTAATAATAAATATATTACAAATATAGAATCTGGATCTAAAATTATTCAGTATATCTATGATGATTTATCATATTTAATAAAAAGAGATAGAGTTATCTACGAGAAAGAATATTTAGACTTTAGTAAAATATTATTTAATAGATTGAGTTATTTTGAAGAAATTGCAGTATCTAATTCTTTATATTTTATAAATAATATCGATGAAGATATGTATATAAAATTTAACAATACTGAATTACAAAGAATTATTGATAATAATTTATCAAATGCAATAAAATATTCATATGCGAAATCACCAATATTTGTAAAACTTGAATATTTAAATGATAATGAAATTGAGTTTAGTGTAACAACCCATTCAAAAAAAATTGAATCTGTTGAAAAAATTTTTGATGATTTTTACAGAGAAAATTCAGCACGAGGTGGTTTTGGACTAGGACTAAAAATAGTAAAAGATATTTGTGATAAAAATTTAGTTATAATTAATTTACAATCTAATGAAAAAAAGACAAAATTTACTTATAGGTTTAGAATAAATGAAGATACTACTGCTTGAAGATGAGCTAATGCTTAATAACGCAATTAGCGAGTATTTAAAAAATATAGGACATATGGTTGAAAGTTTTTGTGACGGACAAGAAGTTTTAAATACAATTAATAACTCTTATGACTTATTAATACTTGATATAAATGTACCTACAAAAGACGGTTTTGAAATATTAACAGAACTAAACAGACAAAAGATATATATTCCAACAATATTTATTTCAGCACTTATAGATATAGAAGATATTAGTAAAGCATATAACCTTGGTTGTAGAGAATATATAAAAAAACCTTTTCATCTTGGTGAATTAGGTATTAAAATCAATCAGATATTAAAAAAAGAACAAAATAACACTTCTCATATTAAGTTTTCAGAAAACTATTCTTATTCAAAAGATAAACAAACTCTATATTTTAATGGAGAGCCTCAAAATCTAACTAAAAAACAGTTGGAAATTATACATATTCTAGCTCTTAATATTAATATGATTGTAGATTTTGAAAGATTTAGAATGGACATTTGGGATGGAGAGAATATAGATAATCCAACAATTAGAGCGGAAATTTCTAGGTTAAAAAAAGCATTAAAAGAAGATTTCATAAAAAACATTAGAGGTCTTGGATATAAAATAGACAGATATTACTCTGCATAAAAGCCCTATTTTAAGGGCTTTAAACTTCAAAATAATATTAATACAATCAAAATAATCAAAAAATTCATAAAAAAAGTTCAATTGCTACCTTTTTGCTATTCACAGCTATTATAATTTCATTGTTAACTTATTAGACAATTTATTTTGTTTGGTATGAAAAATTTTGAAGGAGAGCAAAATGAGTCCAGAAAAAGCACAAGCATACTGGAAAGAAAACATTTCTATGATCATTAAACTATTAATAGTTTGGTTCGTAGTTTCTTTTGGTTGTGGGATTTTATTTATCAACGAACTTAACGCTATTGAAATAAGTGGAGTTAAACTAGGTTATTGGTTTGCACAACAAGGTGCAATATATGTATTTGTAATTTTAATTTTTGTTTACGTAAAAGTAATGACAGGAATTGATGAAAAATACGGCGTACATGAATAAGGAGTAGGGAATATGGAATTACAATCATTAATTTACCTATTCGTAGGTGTTTCGTTCGCAGTATATATTGGTATTGCTCTTTGGGCAAAAGCTGGTTCAACTAAGGATTTCTATGTTGCAGGTGGTGGAGTTCATCCAGTTGCAAATGGTATGGCTACAGCAGCAGACTGGATGTCAGCAGCGTCTTTTATCTCATTAGCAGGTATTATTTCATTCAAAGGTTCTGATGGTGGAGCTTATTTAATGGGATGGACTGGTGGATACGTTCTACTAGCTATGTTATTGGCACCATATTTAAGAAAATTTGGTAAGTTTACTGTTCCTGACTTCGTTGGTGATAGATATTATTCTGACACTGCAAGATTAGTTGCTGTTGTTGGTGTTATTTTCGTTTCGTTCACATATGTTGCTGGACAAATGAGAGGGGTTGGTATCGTATTCTCAAGATTCTTACAAGTTGATGTAAATACAGGTGTACTTATTGGTATGGCTATTGTATTCTTCTACTCAGTTCTTGGTGGTATGAAAGGTATTACATATACTCAAGTTGCACAATATGTTGTTATGATTTTTGCATATATGATTCCTGCAATTTTCTTATCATTACAAGTTACTGATACATTCTTACCTCAATTAGGTATTTTTGCTACAACTTCATTTGCATTTAGTAATGGTGTACAAGTGATTCCTGAAGGAACTTATCTTTTACATGCACTTGACCAATCTTTAGTTGACTTAGGATTCGCTGAATATACTAAGCCAGGTAACTTATGGAACATGTTTATGTTAACAACTGCATTAATGTTAGGAACTGCTGGTTTACCACACGTTATTGTTAGATTCTTTACAGTACCAACTGTTAAAGATGCTAGAGTATCTGCTGGTTGGGCATTAGTTTTTATTGCAATTATGTATACAACAATTTCTTCTGTTGCTTCTTTCTCAAGAATCAACTTAATTAAAAACGTTCAAAATGTTGAATATAGCGCATTTGTTAATAATGAGTTAAAACATCCAGATGGTTCAGCAAACAATGGTAAATGGTTCAAAACTTGGGAACAAGGTGGATTATTAGCATGGACTGATAGAAATGGCGATGGAAAAATTCAATATGGTAAAGGTGATGCATTTACTGGTGGTAAAGGTGCTCCTGCATTTGATGGAACTAAAGTTGGTACAAGTGGTGAAAGATTAACTACTAATCCAAACCCTTTAGAAAACACTGGTAAAATTGAAAATGAAATTTATGTTGATAGAGATATCATGGTTCTTGCAAATCCTGAAATTGCTAACTTACCTAACTGGGTTATTGCATTCATTGCAGCCGGTGGTCTTGCAGCAGCATTATCAACAGCAGCTGGATTATTACTTGTAATTGCTTCAGCTATTTCACACGATTTAATGGGTCAAGTTATCTTTAAAGATAAAAAAACTGGTAAATCTACATTAAATGAGAAAACTGAGTTAATGTGGGCAAGAGTATCAGCTGTAGTTGCTATTGCAATTGCTGGTTACTTAGGAATTAACCCTCCAGGTTTCGTTGCACAAGTTGTTGCTTTTGCATTCGGTCTTGCAGCAGCTGCATTCTTCCCTACAATTATCCTTGGGGTATTTGATAAAAGAATGAACAAAGAAGGTGCTATTTCAGGTATCCTTGTAGGTCTAATCTTTACTTTTGGATATATTGTATACTTTGTATTCTTAGGTGGAGCAAAAGAAGATTACTTATTTGGAATTGATCCAACAGGTATTGGTACTATTGGTACATTATTACACCTAATAGTAGCATTCGTTGTATCTAGAATGACTCCTCCGCCTCCTGAAGAAATTCAAGAGTTAGTTGAGAGAATTAGAATTCCATCTGGTGCTGGTGAAGCAGTAGATCACTAAAAAAACAAACTAAAAAAGTATACCCTCGGGTATACTTTTTAGTATTTTTTTATGTTAAAGATTTTAATATAAAAAAATACTATTAAAGAAGCTAAGGAAAATAAATGAGTCTTCAAGATCAAGCTGCTTTTCTTTCAAATATCCATCCTTTTCAAGTCTTAACCTCAGGTCAAATGGATAGATGTATCAAACATATGGATATCGCTTACTATCCTAAAAACTCAATTTTAATCAGTCCTGAAAAAATATCAAATCATTTCTTTATAATTATAAAAGGTGCTGTTT
The DNA here is from genome assembly GCA_965657055.1 of uncultured Aliarcobacter sp. GTDB lineage: Bacteria > Campylobacterota > Campylobacteria > Campylobacterales > Arcobacteraceae > Aliarcobacter. Next base: position 14,123 of record CBFHMY010000014.1, read on the forward strand.
ACGAATATTCAGCTGATAATATGGTAGTTATGGATTATCATCATGAAGATTCTTTTGATTCAAATTCTTTAATTTATGGAAAATGTAATAATACTTTTAAAGTTCATGAAGAATTAATTTGTTATGAATTAGAAAAAGATACTTTTTTAAAATTAATTGAACAAAATCAACAATTTAAAGATTACTTCCTAAAAGATTTAGTTAATAAAATTCAAACATTAAAAGATAAAGAATACACATCTGAACTATCATCTTATATGATTGCAAAAGTTGATGATACTTTAATTCACGATGCTTGTATAGTTGATGAAAATACTAAACTCTTAGATGCAATTGAACAATCAATGGAATTTAAAACTTCTACAATTATTGTTAAAAAAGAAAATGGACAATATGGAATTATTACAGATTCACTTCTAAAAATAAAAGTTCTTTTAGCAGGTAGAGATCTTAGCATTCCAGTAAAAGATATTGCAATATTTCCACTTCTTACTGTACATAATGATGATTATTTATTTGAAGCTCTAACACTTTTAATTAAAAAAAATATCAAAAGAATTGGTGTAACAAATTCAAATGGTGAAATGATTGGTATATTAGAGCAGATTAATATTCTTTCACATTTTGCTAATCATACTTATGTAGTAGATTCAAAAATTAAAAAAGCTAAAAATATAGATGATTTAAAATTTGCAAGTAAAGATTTATTAAATATAATAAAAAGTCTTCAAGCAAAAGGTGTAAAAGTAAATCATATTTCAAATTTAATTGGTCAGTTAAATATAAAAGTTTATCAAAAACTTTATAACTTAGTTCTACCAACAGAATTACAAAAAAATGCTTGTTTTATTGTAATGGGAAGTGAAGGAAGAAATGAACAGATAATAAAAACTGACCAAGATAATGCCCTAGTAGTAAAAGATGGGATAGATGTGGAACAATATAGACCTTATATGAATGATATTACAAAGCATTTAATTGACTTTGGATATCCTCCATGTGAAGGCAATATAATGGTATCAAATCCATTTTGGTGTAAAACAGTAAGTGCTTATAAAAGTGAAACAGCTAGATGGATTGAAGCACCTGGTATGCAAAACTATATGGATTTAGCAATATTTTTTGATTCTTTTGCAGTTGCAGGGGATAAAGATTTATTAATAAACCTAAAAGATGATTTATTTAATAAACTTCATGATAAAGATGTATTTATGGCATATTTTGCAAAAGCAACTTTAACCTTTGACACACCAAATACTATTGCAAATTTTATGACAAAATCTCATAATATTGATATAAAAAAAGCTGCTGTTTTCCCTATTGTTCAAGGAATTAGATCTTTGGCTTTAAGAGAAAAGATAAGAGAAACTACTACTGTAAAAAGAATAAAAATATTAGAAGAGAAAAAGATTTTGGATAGAAATAAAGCTGCTGAATTACTTGAGGCTTTTGATGTAGTAAATACTCTTAGACTAAAAGCTCAACTCGATGATATTCAAGATAATAAAGAAGTGAATAATGAAATTGATACACATTCTTTAGGAAAAATTGAAAGAGATTTACTAAAAGATTCTTTCAAAATTGTTATTGAATTTAAAAAATTCATCAATTATACTTTTAGAATAGATAAGATCTCATAATGTTTGAAACTTTCTTTAAGAATTTAAATAGAAAAAAATTAAAAGATAAAAAATATGATTTTTTATTTCATGAACCAACTATAGATGAATATATTTGCTTAGATTGTGAAACAAGTGGATTAAATCCAAGAAAAGATGAAATCTTATCAATAGGTGCTGTTCATATCAAAGGTAATAAGATTTTAATGCGAAAAACTTTTTATCTATTTTTAAAACCTTCTAATCATATCGCTGAAGAATCTATAAAAATTCATCAAATAAGACCAATTGATTTAGAAAATGGATTAGATCCGCAAGATGCTATTTATCAATTATTAGATTTTATTGGTTCAAGACCTATCGTTGGATACTATATTAAATTTGATGTGGCAATTATTTCAAAATATACAAAAAAATTTATTGGTATCAAGTTACCAAATGAAACAATTGAAGTTTCTTCTATGTATTATAGAACCAGAAAAAGATCAAGTGACTATGAATTTATAGATTTAAAATTCGATACAATCCTAAAAAACCTCAATATACCAGCACTTGGTAAGCATGATGCCCTAAATGATGCAATTATGACTTCAATGATTTTTTTAAAGTTAAAAGATTTAACTCCTGCCAAAACCACATTTTATACAAATTAATTTGACCAAAATTGTTACAAAAAATAATAATTTTTTCTCTTTTATAATGAATTAAACATCCTAAATTCACTCGTAAGTATAATTCTATTACAATTCTGCTGATGTTTAAAAAATGCTATGTTATTGCAACTATGGTGGCATAATATTCCAATGTATTTTTTATTACAATTATTTTAGGAGGCAAACATGAATAATGATTTAGTACAAAAAATTAAATCTAATCCAAAGTATCAAGAATTGGTTTCAAAAAGAAGTTCATTTTCTTTAAAACTATCAATTTTCGTTTTAGCAATGTTTTATGCATATATTTTAGTTATTGCATTTAACAAAGAGCTTTTAGCAACAAAATTAGGGGATGGTGTAATGACCGTTGCATTTCCAATTGGAGCAGCAATTATTGTTATTAGCTTTATTACAACATTAATTTATGTAAGAAGAGCAAATAGTGAATTTGAAGATTTAACAAATCAAATTAAAGAAGATGTAAAGGATGCTATATAATGTTTAAAATAATTACAATATTATCTTTACTTGCACTAGGTTTATTCGCTGCAGGTGATGCAACATTTTCAGGTAAAAGAGATTTAAATATTCCTGCAATTATAATGTTTTTCATTTTTATTGCTGGAACTTTAGGAATTACAAAATGGGCTGCAAGTAAAACAAAATCTGCTTCAGATTTCTATACAGCAGGTGGTGGAATCACAGGATTCCAAAATGGTATGGCTATTGCTGGAGACTATATGTCAGCAGCATCGTTCTTAGGTATTTCTGGAATGATTTATTTAAGTGGATATGATGGTTTAATTTATGCTGTTGGATTCCTTGTTGGTTGGCCTGTTATTTTATTCTTAATGGCTGAAAAATTAAGAAACTTAGGTAAATTTACATTTACAGATATTGCTGCATATAGATTGGATCAAACTAAAATTAGGATTTTAGCTGCATTTGGTTCTTTATCTGTTGTTGCATTATACTTAATTGCTCAAATGGTTGGGGCTGGAAAATTAATCCAAATCTTATTTGGTATGGACTATGAATACGCAGTTGTTCTTGTTGGAGCAATGATGATTATTTATGTTACTTTTGGTGGTATGCTTGCAACTACTTGGGTACAAATTATCAAAGCTGTATTATTACTTTCAGGTGTTACTTTCATGGGTATCATGGTATTATCACACTTTAATTTCTCATTTACAGATTTAGCTACACAAGCTGTTGCAACACACTCTAAAGGTCAAGCTATTATGGCACCAGGTGGGTTTATTACAGATCCAATTTCTGCTATTTCATTGGGTATGGCGTTAATGTTAGGAACTGCTGGTTTACCACATATCTTAATGAGATTCTTCACTGTTGGTAATGCTAAAGAAGCTAGAAAATCTGTTGTTTATGCAACTGGATTTATTGGTTACTTCTACTTAATTATTGCTGTTATTGGTTTAGGAGCTATTGTATTCTTAAATTCACCAGATGGTGCTCAATATTATGCAGATGGTAAATTAATTGGTGGTGGAAACATGGCTGCTATTCACTTATCACATGTTGTTGGTGGAGATATTTTCTTAGGATTTATTTCAGCTGTTGCATTTGCTACAATTTTAGCGGTTGTTTCTGGATTAACACTTGCTGGTGCTTCTTCAATATCTCATGATATTTATGCGATTGTTATGAGAAAAGGTAAAGCAACTGAAGAAGATGAAATTAAAGTTTCAAAAAGATCAGTTATCATTATTGGTATTGTTGGAGTTATTTTAGGTATTGCTTTTGAAAAACAAAATATTGCATTCATGGTTGGTCTTGCATTTGCTATTGCTGCATCTGCTAACTTCCCAATTTTATTCCTTTCAATTTACTGGAAAAAATTAACAACTAGAGGTGCATTTATTGGTGGATTTATTGGTCTTATCACTGCAGTAGTTCTTGTTATTTTAAGTCCTACTATCTGGGTTGAAATTTTGGGTAATGCTAAAGCTATTTTCCCATATAAACACCCTGCATTATTCTCTGTATCTGCAGCATTTATTGGAATTTGGTTCTTCTCAATCACTGATAAATCTGAAAGTGCAAAAAGAGAAATTGAATCATTTGAAGCTCAAAATGTTAGAGCTGAAACTGGTATCGGTGCTGATGGCGCAGTTGATCACTAGAAATTTTACTAAAGTGAACTTTCACTTTAGTAACATCTGAGTAATTATTCATTACTTTTCTATACATGTTTGATAGCTTTTTAGCTATCAAACACTATTCTTAAAAAATTCTTAATTTTTTTCATTATATTTAATAATTTATAATCATATTTTGTGTTACAAATCTACAATTTAATACATAAATTTTACATAATAGCTTAAAAAAAAATCTTATTTCTTTAACATTGAATGTATAATCAATTACTTTTTTTCATTTGCTATTTTATTGCTACCATTTTAGTATTAGAAAAGCTTATATGAGAAATGATATAAAATATTATAAATGTCTTATATCAAATAAAAAAAAGGAAGCACAATGAACGAAGAATTAGTAGAAAAAATTGAATCTAATCCAAAATATAAAGAATTAGTTTCAAAAAGAAATAGCCTAGGTATTAAATTAGGTATTTTTGTATTGGTTATGTTTTATGCGTATATTTTAGTTATTGCATTTAACAAAGAACTATTAGCTGTAAAGATTGGGGAAGGTGTAACAACAATTGCATTTCCTATTGCATTAGCTATTTTAATTATTAGTTTTATTACTACTCTTATTTATGTAAGAAGAGCAAATGGTGAATTTGAAAATTTAACTAATGAAATTAAAAAAGATGTAAAGGATATGATGTAATGTTAAAAATATTAGCACTAATAGCAATTTTTGCACTAAGCGCATATGCGGCTGGTGATGCAACATTTGAAGCTGTAAAAAGAGATCTTAATATTCCTGCGATTATTATGTTTTTCATTTTTATTGCTGGAACTTTAGGTATTACTTTTTGGGCTGCTAAAAGAACAAAATCTGCAAGTGATTTTTATACAGCAGGTGGAGGAATAACTGGTTTTCAAAATGGTTTAGCAATTGCTGGAGATTATATGTCAGCTGCTGCTTTCTTAGGAGTTTCTGGTCTTATTTATATGAAAGGTTATGATGGAGTTATTTATGCGGTTTCATTTTTAGTAGGATGGCCGGTTATTTTATTCTTTATGGCAGAAAAATTAAGAAACTTAGGTAAATTTACATTTGCAGATATTGCTGCATATAGATTAGGACAAAAAGAGATTAGAACTTTAGCTGCGTTTGGTTCTATTTCAGTTGTTATTTTATATCTTATTGCTCAAATGGTTGGAGCTGGAAAATTAATTCAAGTTTTATTTGGTATGGAATATGAATACGCTGTATTCATGGTTGGTGCCTTAATGATTATTTATGTAACTTTTGGTGGAATGCTTGCAACTACTTGGGTACAAATAATTAAAGCTTGTTTATTACTTTCAGGTGTTTCATTTATGGCGGTTATGGTTTTATATCAATTTGATTTTTCATTTGAAAGTTTAGCTGTAAAAGCTGTTGAAAATCATAAATCTGGTGAGTCTATTTTAGCTCCGGGTGGATTTATTTCAGATCCTATTTCAGCAATATCTTTAGGTATGGCTTTAATGTTAGGAACAGCTGGTCTTCCTCACGTATTAATGAGGTTCTTTACAGTTGGAAATGCAAAAGAAGCTAGAAAATCTGTTGTTTATGCAACTGGTTTTGTTGCATATTTTTGGATTATTATTACTATAGTTGGTTTTGGAGCAATTGCTCTTTTAAACTCTGCTGATGGTGCTCAATATTTTGATGGTGCAAAAGCTTATATGGATGGTGGAGCATTATTTGGAGGAAGCAATATGGCTTCTGTTCACTTATCACATATGTTAGGTGGAAATGCATTCTTAGGATTTATTTCAGCTGTTGCATTTGCTACTATTTTAGCAGTTGTTTCAGGACTTACTCTTGCAGGTGCATCTGCAATATCTCATGATATTTATGCAAATGTAATTAATCCAAATGCAAGCGATGAGCAAGTTGTAAAAATTTCAAAAATCACTGTTGTAATAGTTGGTATCATAGGTGTAACATTAGGAATTGCCTTTGAATCACAAAATATTGCTTATATGGTTGGACTTGCTTTTGGTATTGCAGCTTCTGCAAACTTCCCAATATTATTCCTTTCTATTTACTGGAGTGGATTAACAACAAGAGGTGCATTTATTGGTGGATTTATGGGATTAATTACTGCTGTTTCATTAGTAATCTTAGGACCAAATGTATGGGTTCAAATTTTAGGAAATGAAAAAGCAATTTTCCCTTATGCACACCCTGCTATATTCTCTGTAACTGTAGCATTTGTTTCAATTTGGTTTTTCTCAAAACTAGATAATTCAGAAAGAGCTGCAAAAGAAAGACAATTATTTAGAGCTCAAAACATTAGAGCAAATACTGGTATTGGTGCAGCGGGAGCTGTTGACCATTAATCAAACTTATCAAAGGATTAAAATCCTTTGATAAATCATAATCTATCTTCTTTTATTAGATAAATTATATTTAATAATAATCAATTAACTTAGTATTAAATATAATTTAGGATACCAAAACAAAGAGGAAACATGAGTCTTTTAGAACAAAAATCGTTTTTATCATCTATCCATCCTTTTGAAAGTTTAAGTGCAAATCAACTTGATACTTTTGCAGAAAGTATGGATATTGTTTATTTTAAAGAAAATCAAACAATTCAAAAACAAGGTAAAAATCCAGAATCTCTTTTTTTTATTTTAAAGGGATTAGTTCAAGAAAAACAAGAGAATGAAGTTTTATCTATTTATTCTAAAAATGAAATTTTTGATTCCATATCTCTAATAGAAAATTATTCTAAAAATTCTTTTGTAACAGCAGAAGAAACAATTTGCTATAGCCTCCCACGTAGCATTTTTATAAAAACACTTCATGAAAATATAGATTTAGAAACTTATTTCTTTCAGTCAATATCTGAAAAACTAAACAATAATATTCATTATGAAAAAAATAAAGAAATGGCAAATATAATGATTGCCAAAGTAAAAGACGCCACTATTCATAAAGCTGTTATTATTGATGAAAATAAATCTATTTTCGAAGCTGCAACTATTATAAAAAAAGAAAAAGTTCCAACAATCCTTTTAAAAGATAATAATAATGAAATGCATATTATTACAGATTCTGATTTTAGACAAAAAGTAATTTTAAATAGAATGGATTTTGATGATAAAGTTATAAAAATTGCATCAAAAGGTCTAATTTATGTAAATGAAGATGACTTTTTATTTAATGCTCAATTAATCATGGCAAAACATGGGCTTAAAAGAGTTGTAGTAAAAAATGATAAGGATGAGATTATTGGTATTTTAGATCAAATTTCATTATCATCATTTTTTGCAACAAATACTTTTTCTGTTTCAAATAAAATCCAAAAAGCAGAAACAGTAGAAGAACTAAAAGAAGCATCAATATCTTTTATAAAAATAATCCGATCATTAAATGCAAAAGGTGTAAAAATAGAATTTATTGCTAGATTAGTTAATCAATTAAATAAAAAACTTTTAGATAAATTATACAAATTATTAGCACCTGAAGAACTATACACAAAATCATGTTTGGTTGTTATGGGAAGTGAAGGTAGAGGTGAGCAAATTTTAAAAACTGATCAAGACAACGCTTTAATAATAGAAGATGACTGCACAATTAGCAACGAAGACTTACAAAAATTTACACATGATTTTACAGAAACATTAGTAGATTTTGGTTTTCCTAGATGTGAAGGTAATATCATGGTTTCAAATCCTTATTGGTGTAGAAAAGAATCAGATTTTAAGAATTTGATTTATCAATGGGTAAATGAACCAAGTGGTGATAATTTTATGAATATCGCTATTTTTTATGATGCTGTTTGTGTTTCAGGAAATAAAGAGTTAGTTATAAAATTAAAAGAATATTTATTTAAAGTCGCTGGAAATTCTCAAACATTTAACGCTCATTTTGCAAAAGTAATTAGTAGCTTTAATGTACCTTTAGGGTTTTTTGATGGTTTTGTTTTTAATAGTAAAGATGAAAAAAAGAAAAATGAAATAGATATTAAAAAAGGTGGTATTTTTATAATAGTTCAAGGAATAAGATCATTAAGTTTAGAGCATAAATTATTAAATACAAGTACTGCAAAAAGAATAGTTAGATTAACTGAAATAAATGTACTAGAACCAGAATTTGCAAAAGAATTAACAATGGCATTCAATTTCTTAACAAATCTAAAATTAAAATCAAATCTTGAAAAACTTGATAGAAAAGTTGCTATTGATAATTATATAAATCCTGATAGTTTAAATACAATGGAAAAAGACTTATTAAAAGATTCTTTTAAAATTGTAAATAAATTAAAGAAAAAATTAGAGTTCCACTTTAAGTTAAATTATGTTTAGAAATATAAAAAACTATTTTAATAAAAAAAATTTAAAAGACAAAAAGTATTTATATTTATTTGATGAACCAAATAATAATGAATATGTTTGTTTTGATTGTGAAACAACAGGCTTAGATCCAAAAAAAGATGACATTATTTCAATTGGTGCTGTTATTATAAAAAACAATACTATTGTTGCTAGTAAAAAATTTGTTAAATTTATAAAACCAAAAACTAAATTGCAAGTTGAAGCTATAAAAGTACATCACATTAGAGAATGCGATTTAGAAGATGCAGAAGATATTAATAAAGTAATAAAAGAATTCTTAGAATTTATTGGAAATAGAACCTTAGTTGGATATTTCTTAGAATTTGATATTGCAATGATTAATAAATATCTAAAACCTATATTAGGAATAAAACTTCCAAATAAAGCATTAGAAGTATCTGCTATTTACTACGATTATAAAATTGAAATAATTCCCCAAGCAAATATTGATTTAAGATTTAACACTATTATGAATGAGCTTAAGATACCAAGTCTAGGGAAACATGACGCTTATAATGATGCAATTATGACTTCAATGATTTTTATAAAATTAAAAAACTTACCAAAAGTGAAAATAAATTAAATACAAGGAATATAATATGTTAGTATTTGTATTAAATGCAGGTTCATCCTCTTTAAAATATCAATTAATTAATGCAGAAACATCAGAATTAAAAGCAAGTGGAATGGTTGAAAGAATAGGAATAGATGGTATTTTAAAACACATAATCTCTGAAAATAAAAAGATTACTATTGAAGCTCATATACCATCTCATAAAGAAGCAATAGAACTTATTTTAGAAACACTTACCCACAATGAAACTAAAACTATAGATTCAATCGAAGAAATTCAAGCTATTGGTCATAGGGTTGCACATGGTGGAGAATATTTTAAAGAATCAACTATTATTACAAATGATGTAATCAAAAAAATTGAAGAGTTAATTCCTTTAGCCCCACTTCATAATCCTGCAAATATTTTAGGTATGAAAATTTGTAATGAATTAATGCCAAATATTCCAAATGTTGCTGTTTTTGATACTGCATTTCATCAAACTATGAGTGAAACACATTTTTTATTCCCAGTTCCACATGAAGATTATACAGAACATCAATTAAGAAAATATGGATTTCATGGAACAAGTCACTACTACGTTTCAAATGAAGCTATTAAACTTTTAGGTAATAAAAAAGATTCTAAAATAATTGTTTGTCATTTAGGTAATGGTTCATCAATTTGTGCTGTAAAAGATGGAAAATCTATAAATACATCAATGGGATTAACACCACTTGGTGGATTAATGATGGGAACAAGAAGTGGAGATATAGATGCGGGTGTAATTCCTTATTTAATGGATAAAAAAGGTATGGATACTCACCAAATAATTGATTATTTAAATAAAAAATCAGGAATTTTAGGTGTTTCTGGAATTAGTTCTGATTTAAGAGAAATAATAAGTTTGGCAAAAGAAGGAGATCAAAGAGCTATTGTAACAATTGATATGATGTGCAATAGAGTAAGAAAATATATTTGCTCATATTCTGGTTTATTAGGTGGAGCTGATGCAATATGCTTTACAGCTGGAATTGGTGAAAATTCTGATTTAATTAGAGAAAAAGTTTGCTTTAATTTAGAATTTATGGGAATTGAACTTGACAGTGAAAAAAATGAAATAAAAAGCCATGAAATAAGAGAAATTAGTAAAAATACTTCAAAAACAAAAATTTTTATTATTCCTACAAATGAAGAACTTGTTATTGCAAGAGATACTTATAATATTGTAAAAAAAGACAAACTGTTACAAATTAGAGATTAAGCTTAATATTAAGTATTAGGTATTAATTTTCAAAGGAAATTTAGATTTAAGATTAACTATAATATTAGTTAAAATTTATATCGACAATTACAAAGGAAAATTTATGTTAGTATTTGTATTAAATGCAGGTTCGTCTTCACTAAAATATCAACTTATCAACGCTAAAACAGCTGAACTAAAAGCTAGTGGATTAGTAGAAAGAATAGGAATTGATGGTATATTAAAACATGAAGTTGGAGAAAATAAAAAATTAACTTTTGAACTTCCAATTCCAACACATAAAGAAGCAATCGAACTTGTTCTTAGAATTTTAACAAACGATGAAACAAAAGTTATAAACTCAATTAAAGAAATTCAAGCAATTGGACATAGAATTGTTCATGGTGGAGAATTTTTCAAAGAATCTACAATCGTTACTCCTGATGTTATCGAAAAAATTGAGCAATTAATTCCTCTTGCACCATTACATAATCCTGCAAATATAATGGGAATTAAGATATGTCAAGAATTAATGCCAAAAATTCCAAACGTAGCTGTATTTGACACAGCATTTCATCAAACTATGCCAAAAGAAAACTTCTTATACGCAGTTCCTTACGCAGATTATACAGAACATCATTTAAGAAAATATGGATTCCATGGAACTTCTCACTATTATGTTTCAAATGAAATGGTTAAGATTTTAAATAAAAAAGATTCAAAAATTATTGTATGTCACTTAGGAAATGGATCATCAGTTTGTGCAGTACGAGATGGAAAATCAATTAGTACTTCAATGGGATTAACACCACTTGAGGGATTAATTATGGGAACAAGAGCCGGAGATATTGATGCTGGCGTAATTCCTTATCTAATGGAGAAAAAAAATCTAACTTCAAATCAAATTCTAGATTACCTAAATAAAAAATCAGGAATTTTGGGAGTTTCTGGAATTAGTTCTGATTTAAGAGAAGTAATAAAAGCATCAAAAGATGGAGATATGAGATCTAAAATTACTATTGAAATGTTATGCAATAGAATTAAAAAATATCTATGTTCTTATGCTGGATTAATGGGTGGAGTTGATGCTATTTGTTTTACAGCAGGAATTGGAGAAAATTCTGACTTAATTAGAGAAAAAGTTTGTAATGGACTTGAATTTATGGGAATTGAATTAGACAATGATAAAAACAAAATAAGAGAAAAAGGTAATAGAGAAATAAGTAAAAAATCTTCTAGAACTAAAATCTATGTTATTCCAACAAATGAAGAATTAGTTATTGCAAAAGATACTTACACTTTAACAAAAAACAACTAATTTGTTACAAATTAGAAAATAATTAAAAAATTGTGGATGATGTACTATTTTTGTACATTATCTATCAATCGAACTGCAGTAAAACTAAACAAGCACATTGACCTATCATCTTCTATTATAGATTTAAATATTTCGTACTTTTTTGTATTTTTCATGTACTATTTTTGAAAAATTGCTATTTTAATGCTATGTTTCTCTTTTATAATATTTTTACAAAAACTTCAAAAGTAGAAAGGATAACTCACATGGGTTTAATTGAAAATATCAAAGTAAAAGCCAAATTACAACTAAGAACAATTGTTCTTCCAGAGCCAGAAGACGAAAGAGTTTTAAAAGCTACGCAACAAGTATTAGAAGAAAAAACTGCAAAAGTTGTTTTAATCGGTAATGTTGAAACTATAAAGGCAGATGCTACTAAATGTGGTGCAAATATCGAAGGAGCAACAATTATTGATCCTAAGAATTTTGATAATATAGATAAATACATTGATGAGTTAGTAGAACTTAGAAAAACTAAAAACCTATCAAGAGAAGAAGCTGCTGAAATTATGACTACTGAACCTAGATTCTTTGGTTGTATGATGGTAAGACTAGGAGATGCAGATGGATTAGTTGCAGGTTCTAACTCACCGACAGCTGATGTTTTAAAAGCTGCTATTCAAGTTATTAAGACTGCACCTGGTATTAATACTGTTTCATCTACATTCATTATGGAAACTGCTGATGGTAAATTTGGAGACAATGGTTTAATATTATTTGCAGATTGTGCTGTAATTCCCGAACCAAATGCTGAACAATTAGCTGACATTGCATGTGCAACTGCTGCAACTGCTGCAAGCGTTGTGGGACTTGAGCCTAGAGTTGCAATGTTATCATTTTCTACAAAAGGAAGTGCAAAACATCCACTAGTTGATAAAGTACAATATGCATGTGAAATATTAGATGAAAGAAATGTAAATTTCTCATTTGATGGAGAATTACAAGCAGATGCTGCAATCGTTGAAGCTATTGGAGCAAAAAAAGCACCAGGTTCAAAAGTAGCTGGACATGCAAATATTTTAGTATTCCCTGATTTACAATCTGGAAATATTGGATATAAATTAGTTCAAAGATTCGCTGGGGCTGAAGCTCATGGACCAATTGTTCAAGGATTAAATCAACCAGTTAATGACCTTTCTAGAGGTTGTTCAGTAGAAGATATCGCAAACTTAGTTGCAATTACAGCAACTCAAATCAAATAATTAAATTCAAAAAAGGAAGTAATATATGTTAGTATTTATTTTAAACGCAGGAAGCTCATCTTTAAAGTATCAATTAATGAATCCAGTTTCTAAAGAAGTTTTAGCTACAGGTCTTTGTGAGAGAATCGGAATTGATGGTGTATTAAAACATGAATTTAATGAAGGTAAAAAATTAACTTTAAATGTTTCTATGCCTACACATAAAGAAGCTATTGAATTAGTATTAAAAACTTTAGTTGATGGTGAAGGAAAAGTAATCAATTCTATTGACGATATTGATGCAATTGGACACAGAGCTGTTCATGGTGGAGAAGAGTTTGCATCTTCTGTTATGGTAACGGATAAAGTAATTGAAACAATGAAAAAACTTATTCCATTAGCACCTTTACATAATCCTGCAAATATTATGGGAATGGAAATTTGTCAACAATTAATGCCAAGTAAGCCAAATGTTGCTGTATTTGATACTGCATTCCACCAAACTATGCCTGATTATGCATATATGTATGCATTACCTTATGATCAATATACTAAACATGGTATAAGAAAATATGGATTCCATGGAACTTCACATTTCTTCGTTTCAAATGAAGCAAAAGGTATGTTAGACAAAAAACACAATACTAGAATTATCGTTTGTCACTTAGGGAATGGATCTTCTGTAAGTGCTGTATTAAATGGTAAATGTATTGATACTTCTATGGGTCTTACTCCTGTTCAAGGTTTAATGATGGGAACAAGAGCTGGAGATGTTGGAGCTGGTGCAATTTCTTATATGATGAGTCAAGAAAATATTTCTATTGACCAAGCATTAGATATCATGAATAAAAAATCTGGTATATTAGGAATTTCTGGAAAATCGTCAGATTTAAGAGAAGTATTACAAGGTATGCAAGATGGTGATGATAAATGTAGATTAGCAGTTGAAATGGTTGCTTACAATATCAAAAAATATGTTGGAGCTTATGTTGCAGCACTTGATGGTGTTGATGCATTATGTTTCACAGGTGGTATTGGTGAAAATTCAGCATTAATTAGAGAAATAGTATGTGCTGGACTTGATGGTATGGGATTAAATATAGATCCAACTAAAAATAATAAAAGAAGTCAAAAAGCTAGAGATATTGCTACAAATAGTTCTACTGCAAGAATCTTTGTTATTCCTACAAATGAAGAGTATGTTATTGCTAATGATACTTATAAAATCGTTTCAGGTCTTGAGAAATAATTTCATAAAATTATTTCAAATAAAAAAGGGAGAAGATTTTATCTTCTCCCTTTTTTTATATATAATTTTTTATATTTGGTACTTAATCTTAATAAGCTTTTAATCCAGTAACAAAACTCATACTAACATTTGAAATTGTTTCACTAACTAATCTATCCATAAATTTATCAAATTTATCCTCTTTTTTCCAAATAGGATTTTCCACTTTTGATAAAACAACTAATTCATTTTGTGCAAAAGAAATTGTTGCAACCTCATCTACTAAACCAACTTCTTTGGCTTGTTTTGATGTAAATATCTTTGCATCAGCAAATTGTGTATGATTTTTAACATCAAGATTTCTAGCATTTGCAACATCTGAAATAAACATATTATAAGTATCATCAATTACACTTTGAAGTTGTTTTTCTTCATAATCAAACCACTTTCTAGTAGGTGTTCCTGATTCTTTGAATTTTCCAGCTTTTACAGTTTGTGTTGAAACTCCAATTTTACTCATTAACTCTTCTGCATTAACCCCTTGCATAATAACACCAATTGATCCTACCATACTTCCAGGATTTGCAATAATTTTATTTGCCCAAATAGAAGCATAATAACTCCCACTTGCAATTACTCCACTTGCGTAAACAACAACTGGCTTAATTTCCTTTAACTCTTTAATAGCATAAGCTAATTCAACAGAAGGAGCAACTGCTCCTCCTGGAGAGTTTACAACAAATAGAATACCTTTTATATTTTTATCAAGTTTTGCTTTTTCTATATCTTCTAATGTTTTACTTACATCCATTATTGGACCACTTAACTCAATTTTTTGTAAATTTGCAAAACTATTTTTATCTGTTAAACCCTCGTTTGTATCAACCATAATAAAATACATAATTGTTAAAAAAACTATTGTCTTAAAATATTTAGTTATAAAATCTAATATTGCTATTACAGGTGAAAATAGTATTTTAAAAAAATTAAACAAACTCTCCTCCTATTATTGTTTTATCTACAAATTTAGTATGCAAAATAATTTGCATAGCTAAATCTTCTTTCTCTTCTATCTCATCAGGTAAAGTAAGTGCGATGATATCAGCATCTAATCCCTTAAGTAATGAGCCTTTATTTAATCCTAATGCCCTACTTCCATTTATAGTTGCTGCTTTTAATAAATCACTTGAAAACTCTAAAACATTCTTATCATAATGGGTCATTAAAACATTTCTTAACTCATCAAACATTGATAAAGAGTTATTAGAACTAAGTCCATCTGTTCCTATGGTAAAAGGAATATCTTTTAGTTTTTCTAAATCTAGTTTTGTATTATTTAAAAGTCTATTTGAAGTAACACAGTGATTAATACTAGCACCTAATGATCTAATTTTCTCAAAATCAGCAGAACTAGCTTCAACGCAATGAGTAAATGATAAATTTTTAATATTTGAAAAAAGATTTAAAAACTCCATAGGTTTTGTTACAGCTTGTTCTTGCCCTAAAAAATTCTTAAAAAATTCAACAAAAGCACCTTCATCTTTATGAAGCCATTCAAACTCTTCTTGTGATTCTAAAAAGTGTGAAGTAACTGGAAGATTTTCTTCCCTTGCTAATTTGAGTGTTTCTCTAACTAAAAAAGGATGTACTGAATATGGTGAATGAATAGCAATTGCAGGAATAAAATTTGCAGATTTATATTTCTTTGCAATATTTAATCTATCTTTAAAATCTGCAAACAAAGTATCTATCATATCACCTTTAGTTCCAATTACTTCACAAAAAAATACTTTATTTAAAGGAGATTTTATACAAGCATCTAAATCAAATGAATAAGATGAAATTGCTCCAATAGTTGTAGTACCCGTTCTTTTCATTTTATTTAGTTTTGATAATATTAATTTAGCATTTGCTTTATTAATTAAATCTTCTCTATGTTTAATAACAGAGTTTAACCATGAGTAAAAGTTTCCATATTTTAAAGTTGTAGTATTTCCAGAAAATTCTAAATGAACATGAGAGTTTATAAGACCTGGCATTAAAACTGAATTTTTTGCTAATTTTTCTATTTCAATATCTGGGTATTTTTTTTCTATATTATCAAGACTATCTACTTCTTGAATTTTATCATTAAAAACAATAGCACCATTTTTAATGATACTATTATTTTCATCACAAGTTACAAGCCAATCTGCACTTATTATTTTCATAAAGTAAGTTAATTATTCTGCAGTTTGTTGAGCGTTAGTAGCAGCTTTAATTTCAGAAATGATTTGCATTAATGCAATTAATCCCATATGATAACCAAATGGTCCAAATCCTGAAATCACACCTGTACTTGCACCTGCAGTGATTGATTTTTGTCTAAATTCTTCTCTTTTATAAATATTTGAAATATGTACTTCAACAACTGGCATTGCAACTGCACTTAATGCATCTTTAATTGCAATTGATGTGTGAGAATAAGCAGCTGGATTAATCATAATTCCATCAACTGTTCCTAAACACTCTTGAATTCTATCAACAATTTCACCTTCTAAATTTGATTGAAAAAATTCTACTTCAACACCATTTTGTCCTGCTGCACCTTTTAGTTGTTCATGAATTTGTTCAAGACTCATAGGACCGTAAATGTGTTGTTCTCTTATTCCTAGCATATTTAAGTTTGGCCCTTGAATTACGGCAATTTTCATATTATATTCCTTTTATAAATTTTAGGTAAGATTATAATTAAATTTATGTTAAACAATACCAAATCGAAGGCTTTTAATGAAAAACTTTATACTTAGAGATGAAAATGCAATATATTACGAGTGCAAATTTTCTTGTGATAATGTAATATATTTAAATTTAGGTGATGAAAAATATTTTATAACGGATGCTAGATATACAACAGAAGCAAAAGAGTATGCAAAAAAATGCGAAATTATAGAATCTTCAAATCTAATTGATAGTGCAAAAGAAATTTTAAAAAAGCACAATATAAAAAAGTTAATATTTGACCCAAATGATTTTACATATGCAGCATATACAAATATAAGTGAAAATTTAAAAACACAATTTATTCCAAAAGCCAATTTTTCTAAATTAAAAAGAATTATCAAAAGTGATAAAGAAGTAGCCCTACTAAAAAAAGCTGCAACTAAAGGTAGAGAAGGATTTAAAGAATTAGCAAAATTTATTAGAAAAAATGGATTTGATCAAAGTGAAGAATTTTTATATTTCAAAGCATTTGAAAAAATGACTCATACAGGAAAATTAGATATTTCTTTTGAACCAATTATAGCTATTAATGAAAATGCAGCTAAACCACATGCTCTTCCTACTTCTAAGAAATTAAAACTAAATGATTTATTACTTGTTGATGCTGGAATAAAATATAAAAGATATTGTTCAGATAGAACTTGTACAAGTGCTGTTGATTTTGAAACATTCTCTTTTAAAAGAGAGCAAAAGTTCAAAAATGAAAAGCATCAAAAGATTTATGATATTGTTTTAAAAGCTCAATTAAATGCTATTGAAAAAGCAAGAGTCGGAATGAAAGCATCTCAAATTGACAAATTAACTAGAGATATTATAGAAAAAGCTGGTTTTGGAAAATATTTTATTCATAGTACTGGTCATGGAGTTGGTCTTGATATTCATGAATTTCCAAATATCAATTCAAAATCTGATGTGATTATTGAAGATAATATGGTATTTACAATAGAACCTGGAATTTATTTACCTAATGAATTTGGTGTTAGAATCGAAGATACAATTGTAATGCAAAAAGGTAAAGCTATAATACTATAAATTAAAAAATCTAGAAAAATAAAACTTGAGTAAAAAAATCAAGTTTTATTTTTTATAAAAAAAGAGAGAAATTTGAAAAAAAAATTAACACAAAATTTAACACTTTTTTATACTTCTAATTATCCAAAGAAATTCAATACAAATTCAAGAAAAAAATATACTGTAACAATAGGAATTGGGGGAAACATTGGAAATACAAAAAAACTATTTGATAAATTAATCTTATGTTTAAAAAAAGATGCAAGATTTACTTTACTTATGACTTCACCACTATTACAAAATCCTCCCTTTGGATTTTTACAACAAAGTGATTTTTTAAATGGTATAATTGAGCTTAAAACAAATCTTTGTCCTAAAGACTTTTTAAAAGCAATGCAAAGATATGAAAATAAATTCGGAAGAAAGCGATCCTTTCAAGATGCGCCTAGAACCTTGGATATAGATATAATATTTTTTGATAATAAAAAAATAAATACAGAAAAACTTATTATTCCTCATAAAGACTGGGCCATTAGAGAATCAGTGATTATTCCTTTAAAACATATGAATAAATTATAAAAAAATAAAGAACATAGAGTTAAATTTTAGCTAGAAGAGAAATTCCCTTTATGTTCATTTGGAAGGTAAATAATGAAGAAAAAAGTAGTTGTAGGTATGTCTGGTGGAGTTGATTCATCTGTTACAGCACTTCTATTAAAACAGCAAGGTTATGATGTAGTAGGATTATTCATGCGTAATTGGGAGTATGGAATCAAAGGTAGTCAATGCCCTAACCGTATTGAATTTGAAGATGCTAAAAAAGTAGGTAAGCTAATAGGAATAGATGTAATTGGTAAAGACTTTGTTGAAGAATATAGAACAAAAGTGTTTGATGTATTTTTAGAAGGTTTAAAAAAAGGTCTTACTCCTAATCCAGATATACTTTGTAATCGTGAGATTAAATTCAATGTATTTTTAAATGAAGCAAAAAAAATGGGTGCGGATATGATTGCAACTGGACACTATGCTAAAATAGCTTTTTATAAAGAGCACTATGTACTTGATACTCCAAAAGACAGTTCCAAAGATCAAAGTTATTTTTTACACGCACTATCAAGTGAACAACTATCTCATGCTATGTTTCCACTTGCTGATTTAACTAAAAAAGAAGTAAGAGAAATAGCTAGAGAAAACAATCTAAGTGTAAGTGATAAAAAAGATAGTACTGGGATATGTTTTATAGGTAACCAAAGATTTGATGATTTTATTACACAACATTTAAAAGCAACTCCAGGTGATATTGTAGATGAAAATGGAAAAGTATTAGGAAAACATAAAGGTCTTATTTGTTACACATTAGGTCAAAGAAAAGGTATTGGTCTTGGTGGGATAAAAGAGACTGAATCAGCTAATCGTACCCATAAGCCATGGTTTGCAGCAAAAAAAAATATGGAAGATAATACATTAACAGTTGTACAAGATACAAATCACCCCTTATTAATGAGCCAAAGTGTAGAAGCTAGTCATATGCATTGGGTATTAAATGAGCCACCTAAAGTTGGTGTAAAGTTAATGGCACAAGTACGTTATCGTCAACAAAAGCAAGCTTGCACTGTGACAGATATAAATGAGGATAAAGTCCTAGTTAAATTTGACAATCCTCAAAGAGCTGTAACATTAGGTCAAAGTCTTGTTTTATATGATGGTAATCATTGTCTAGGTGGGGGATTTATAAGTAATTACTTATAAATAGCCTCCCTACTTTTAGAACAAATTCATTTTTAAATGTTATAATCCCACCTTCTATTAATATAGCACAGATTAGATACGGAAGAAAGCGATCCTTTCAAGATGCGCCTAGAACCTTGGATATAGATATAATATTTTTTGATAATAAAAAAATTAATACTCAAAATTTAATTATTCCACATAAAAATTGGGCAAGTAGAGAGTCAGTGATTATTCCTTTAAAAAGGATTTAACAATGAATAAAAAGATAATGGTTGGTATGAGTGGTGGAATTGATTCATCAGTAACTGCTTATATGCTACAAAAAGAAGGATATGAAGTTGAAGGTGTTTATCTAAAACTTCATAATAGAACAGATGGTTATCACGAAAAAAATTTAGGTTATATTGAAGATGTAGCTAAATTTTTGAATATTAAATATCATG
>CBFHMY010000015.1:0-33067 GCA_965657055.1 uncultured Aliarcobacter sp.
AGTTTTCTGTACAAATTTTATAATTTATCCGTTTTTTTATCTTTTATTCTATTTTTACTTTATTTTTATTGGGTTTTAGGGGGAATGTTTGTTTTTCAAAAATTTAATATCATAATGATAATTTTAAAAATTCTTTAATTCACATTTTTTATACAACTTTATTTAATAATAATTCGATAAAATATATTTTTATAAAAATCTAAATACAAAATAAAATCATTAATACTATATATTATTGATTAGAGGAGAAACATATATAATGAGTGCATCTATATTTCGAGAATATGATATTAGAGGAATTTTTGAAAAAGAACTAAATGAGAACATTGTTAAAAAGATTGGTTTTCATTTTGCAAAGGCATTATTAAAAAAAGTTCCTAATGCACAGTTTATAGCAGTAGGTTATGATGCAAGACTTCATTCACCTATTTTAAAAAATTGGTTAAGTTCAGGAATTAATGAAGCAGGATTAGAAGTTCTTGATATGGGACTGGTTCCAACACCTGCAAATTACTTTGCAAACTTCACTGATTTTGATGGATTACAAAGTGATGGTTCTATTATGATTACAGGATCACATAATCCTCCTGAATATAATGGGTTTAAAATTACATTAAATAAAGATCCTTTTTTTGGTGAAGATATTTATGCACTAGGAAGAACTATACTTGATGATGATTCTATTATAGAAGATAATAATGTAACTATTCCTATTGATTGTAAAAATAGATATATTGATTATCTTGTAAATCATTTTTCACATTTGAAATTAGAAAATAAAAAATTTGTATTTGATTGTGGGAATGGAGTTGCAGGTGTTGTATTAAGAGAGATACTTGATAGATTAAATATCCAATATAAAATTTTATTTGAGCAACCAGATGGAAATTTTCCAAATCATCATCCAGACCCAAGTGATGAGCACACTCTTGAAGATATTAAAAAAGAGTTAGCAACAGGTGCTTATGATTTTGGTTTTGCTTATGATGGAGATGCCGATAGAATTGCCCTACTTTCGCCAAAATATAATTTTAAAGGAGATATTCTAGCAATATTCTTCTCTAGATTTATTGATAATCCTACGGTTATTGGTGAAGTTAAATGTTCACAAGTTATGTATGACACAATTAATTCATATGGTAAAGCTATTATGTATAAAACTGGTCACTCTAATTTAAAAGTAAAAATTAAAGAGACTAAAGCTGATTTTGCTGCTGAAGTTTCTGGACACTTATTCTTTAATGATAGATATTTTGGATTTGACGATGCTTTATATGCTACTTTTAGAGCTTTAGAGTTAATTGATAAAGGATTTGATTTTGATAAAGAGTTTGAAGCTTTACCACAAGTTTACTCAACACCTGAAATTAATATTACTGTTACAGAAGAGACAAAATTTAAAATTATTGATGATTTAAAAAAAGCTTTAGTAAATCCACCTCTTGATTTTCCAAAAATTAAGGATATAATTACAGTTGATGGTATTAGAGTTATATTTGAAAATGGATGGGGATTAGTAAGAGCTAGTAACACTACACCAAAATTAGTTACAAGATTTGAAGCAGATACGAAAGAAAATGCTAAAATATACGAAGATGTATTAATAAAATTATTTGAAGAAATTAAAGGAAGATAAATGAATAAAAATAGCCCAATTAAAAAATGTTTATTCCCAGCAGCGGGATACGGTACAAGATTTTTACCTGCTACAAAAGCTACACCAAAAGAGATGTTACCTGTTTTAACAAAACCCCTAATTCAATATGGAGTTGAAGAAGCAATTGCAGCTGGTATGGATACAATGGCAATAGTAACTGGTCGTGGTAAAAGAGCTATTGAAGATCATTTTGATATTTCTTATGAACTTGAAAATCAAATTAAAGGTACTAGCAAAGAACATTATTTAAATGAAATTAGAGCTGTAATTACTAAATGTACTTTCTCATATACTAGACAAATTGAAATGAAAGGATTAGGTCATGCAATTTTATGTGGTGAAACACTAATTGGTGATCAACCTTTTGCAGTTGTTCTTGCAGATGACCTTTGTGATGCTCCTGAAAAAGGTGTATTAGCACAAATGGTAGAGTTATACAAAAAATATCATTGTTCAATTGTTGCAATTGAAGAAGTTCCAAAAGAAGATACAAATAAATATGGTGTTATTGCTGGAAATGAAATTGAACCTGGAATTTTTATGGTAAAAGACATGGTTGAAAAACCTGAACCTGAAGTTGCACCTTCAAACTTAGCAATTATTGGAAGATATATTTTAACTCCAGACATTTTTGATATTATTAGAGAAACAAAACCTGGTAAAGGTGGAGAAGTTCAAATTACTGATGCACTTTTAACACAAGCAAAAAAAGGTATGGTTTTAGCATTTAAATTTAATGGACAAAGATTTGACTGTGGAAGTATTGATGGATTTGTTCAAGCAACGAACTATTTTTATGCTAAAGAAACAAAAAAAGAAATAGAAAAAGCAGCTAAGAAACCAACTGGAGCTAAGTAGTGAAAAATAATCTATATTATCCACAAATATCATTAAGTAATGAAGAGATCTTTAGTGAAATAAAAAAAGAAAGAGAAAGTATTGGATACTATTCTCTTCCTCATGTAGATATTACTGATTTAAAAATTAGACTTGATAATCTTAATTTTACTCAAAAACAAATTGCAATTATTGGTATTGGTGGAAGTACTTTAGGGACTTATGCTATTTATAATTTTATGAAATATAACAAACAGCATAGTAAGACACTTAAAAAAGAACTTTTCTTTTTTGAAAGTACGGATCCTGTTAATTTAAATGGAACTATAAGTCAACTTAATTTAGAAGATACTTTATTTATTGTTATTTCAAAATCTGGAACAACAATAGAAACTATTTCTATATTTAAATATTTGATGTCAATTATAAAAATTGATAAATCTAATTTACTTGTAATTACTGAGCATGATAGTAAATTAAATACTTTTGCTACTACAAATGATATTAACTCTTTTGAAATACCAAAAGATGTTGGTGGAAGATTTTCAGTACTTTCAAATGTTGGATTAGTTCCTTTATATCTTGCTGGATTTAATATAGATGAATTATTAAGAGGTGCGAAGAAAATTTCAACTTCATTTTTTGAACAACATGAGTTATATGACCATTTAATCAAAAAAGCTAGAACATATTATGAATTTAAAGATGTTTATAATATTAATGCAATTTTTTCATATTCTCAATTACTTGAAGGTTTTAATAAATGGTATGTTCAACTTTGGGGAGAAAGCCTTGGTAAAATTGATATAAACAATACAAATCAAGGTTTAACACCAATTGGTCTTTTAGGACCTGTTGATCAACATTCATTCTTACAATTAATAGTTGAAGGAAAATCTGATAAAACATTAACTTTTATAAAAATAAAAGATTTTAAAGATGATACTAAAATTGCACCTATAACTCTTGCTGGATTGGAAGATCTTGATTATATAAATAATCTTAACTTCAAAGAGCTTATTAACCAACAAGCAGATGCTACAATTGCTTCTGTAAAAGAGTGTAAAAAAGATATTCCAATTGATATAATTGAGATTGAAAATATTAGTGAATATGAAATTGGAAAACTTCTATTCTATTATGAACTTTTAACTTCAATCGTTGGAAAATTTTTAAGAATTAATACTTATGATCAACCAGGTGTTGAGGGTGGTAAAATTATTCTTAAAGAAATGCTAAAAAAATAAATTATCAGGAAATATAAAATGGCAATTTTTGGAACTATAGAAACAGTTAAAGCACAAATTAATAATCCTAGTTTTGAAAAGGCCTTTTTATACATTGATAAACTTCAAGACAAAAATTCTGATGAATATAAAAGTCTTTTAAATATAGAACTTGATGAGTGTAATAAAATAGTATTGGATGAACACTGTTTTGTTTTAGAACAAGCTTATATTAGTAAAAATAAAGAAGATTGTTTTTTTGAATCACATAGAAAATATATTGATATTCAATATATTTTTGAGGGTGAAGAAATTATGGAAGTTGAAAACTTATCAAATCTTCAAGTTACAACTGCTTATAAAGAAGATTTAGATTATGCTAAATATTCACAATCTAAAGATTCTTCAATTTTAAAAATAAGAAAAAATGAACTTGCAATATTTTTTCCACAAGATGCTCATATGCCTTGTATTAGATTAGATGAAAATAAGAAAGTTATAAAAGCTGTTTTAAAAATATCTGTAAATAGCTAGAAAATTATGTCATTAATTTTCTCTGCTTTAATTCCTGTTTTTGCACTTATATTAATAGGGTATTTTTTTAAAAGAATAAAATTTCCATCCCATGAGTTTTGGCCACAAGCTGATAAATTAACTTATTATGTTTTAATGCCTGCTCTTTTGATTTTTAAATTATCAAATGCCTCTTTGGAAGCGCAAAATAGCTTTGGTTTTATTTTATCTGCACTTTTAGCAATATTCTTTACAATGATTGTATTAATAATTGTAAATAAAATAAAACCCACAAATGGTGCTGCATTTACTTCTGTAGTTCAAGGTGGAATAAGATTTAATACTTATGTATTTTTAGCACTTGCAGGTGCAGTTTTTGGGAATGATGGATTAGTTTTATCTGCAATTCTTTTAACCTTTGCAATACCATTTATAAACATTTTATGTATTACAATTTTTGCACTTTATATTAGTAATGAAAAATTAAACTTTATCTATTTACTTAAATCTATTGTTACAAATCCCTTAATAATCGCATGTGTTGTTGGTGGTAGTATAAATTTCCTTGGAATTCATTTACCTGTAATAATAAATAATACTCTTGAAGTATTAAGTAAAGCAGCACTTCCAATGGGACTTTTGTCAGTTGGATTTGGACTTGTAATAAAAGAAATTAAATCTTCAAAAAGTGAACTCTTTATTTCAAGTTTCGCAAAACATTTAATCCTTCCTTTATTTATATTTGCTTTTGGAAAATATTTTGGATTAGATGACATGATGTTATCAATTTTGGTTTTATTTGCAGTATTACCAACAGCTCCAAGCTCTTTTATTCTAGCAAGACAACTAGGTGGGGATATTGGTTTAATGTCAAGTATAATAACAGTGCAAACACTTATATCTGCACTGTTTATTGTAATATTTTTAAAGATTTTTGTTTAGCATTTATTTTAAAAGAAAGTATTGTTAATTTTTTATTTTCTAATCAATTATCAAAAATCTTTATTATAAATATCAACTCCAAATTTTTCTACAAGTAAAAATCCTCTAAAAACTACAAAAATTTGTCTTCTAGCACCTGCTAAAAAAGTTAAACATAAAACAGCCAATACTCTTTTTTAAGTCTTATTTTTCTTTTTTGATTAACTGTTTCTTTGAAATGTGTAAATAAATACCAAGATATAACTCCAAGTAAAAATGTAAATCCACCAAAGATAAGATAAACATATTTATATTCCAATGCTAAATAATTCATAAATATATAAATCAAAATAAATACAAGTAAACCTGCAAAAGATTTTATAGCACTAATTTTTCCTAAAACTACAGGAGATCTTTGTTTATCAATCCATTGTAAACTCAACGATTGATTTAAAGTTTCTAAATAATGAAAGCCTAAAGACATAATTACAGTAGTTGTATAAAGGCCTACTGAGCTTGGAGAATATCCAGTAAGTGCAATTCCTGCTCCTAAAAGTAAAATAGATATATAAACTAATCTTTATTGAGCAATAAAAGCAAGAGCTAAAATAACTGTAAAAGCCAGAAATCCGTGAATTTCTCTTAAACTTTGTAAAATACCTATTTGACTTCCATTAAATGATGCAACTTCAATAATAAAGTTATTTAATAAACTCATCCAAGCAGAAAAAGATACAACCATTGAAATTGTCATTACATAAAGTAAGATTTCCTTTGATAAAAAAATTCTTATAAAAAAATCTTTTTTCAAATAAATACTCCAACTATTACTTTAATTGCAAGAGCTGATAACAAAACTTTTAAAATTATTGTAAATTTTTTTCCATTTATTGTATTTCTTAATTTTGTTCCAGCCCAAGATCCAGTAATCGCTCCTATTACCATAGCAATAATTATGCCAATATAATCAAAAAATACAAATCCAAAATACATAAATACAAATACTTTTAGAATATGAGTTAAACTCATAAGAGCAGCACTTGTTGCAACAACTTTATCTTTGTCTTTATAATCTTTTAATAAAAGTGTCATAGTAAGAGGACCAGTTGCTCCTACAACCATAGAAAGACCCGTTTGGAAAAATCCTGCTAAAAAATAGCTTTCGTATCTTTTAATTTTTTCATTGAATTTATTAGACCATAAAGAAAGCAAAATATAAACACCAATAAATAAAGGAACATAATTAAGCGAAATAAAACTTAGTATTGATGCAAATAATCCTATTCCTAAAAATGAGCCTAATAAGAATTTTGGAATAACTTCATATTGAACATCTTTATATCCAAAAACTGCCCTACTTAGATTACTTGTCATTTGAGTCAAACCATGTACTGGAATAAGGGCATTTATTGGTAAAAATGATGGTAAAATAGTAATTAGCATCAT
The DNA here is from genome assembly GCA_965657055.1 of uncultured Aliarcobacter sp. Taxonomy (GTDB): domain Bacteria; phylum Campylobacterota; class Campylobacteria; order Campylobacterales; family Arcobacteraceae; genus Aliarcobacter. The sequence continues at coordinate 6,601 of CBFHMY010000015.1, forward strand.
ACCTCCACCAAGACCGACAATACCTGCAATTGTGGATGTTAAAAATGTCACTATTCCTAAAAATAATTCTGTCATAAGAAACTCTTTTCTTTTTATAATAAAGTTTAAAATATCTAATAAAGCCTTTATTATCAAAAAAATCGTTATAATCTTCTCTTAAATCAAAGGAAGTGTATGGATATTTACCAATGGATTGGTTTTTTTGGAATGATTTTTATTGTTGTGGCTTATTTATTACTACAAACAAGTAAATATACAATCAATTCTTTAGAATATCAATTATTAAATTTACTTGGGGCAATACTACTTTTGATTTCACTTTTTGTACATTTTAATCTAGGTTCTTTTATCATAGAAGTATTTTGGATCATAATTACAATATATGGAATAATTATTAATATAAGAAGAAAAAAGAAGGAGCAAGAACAATGAAAACTTTAATACTTTGTTTTATTTTTTTAACAACAATTTCATTTGCACAAAATGATTATACAACTCAAAATGCAGGTCAAATAGATATGCATGGAGGAAAAAGTGAAGTGCTTTTAAATAATAAAAACTCTTTTTCAAATACAAATCTAAACTCACTTGGAAATATAGGAATTAGCAAACCAACAGCTCCAATAGCACCAAAAGTATTAATCAAAGAAGAGAAGAAAACAGAAGAAAAGGAAAGTAATAAATAATGGCAATATACAAATTTATATCATGGAACGTAAACGGAATTCGAGCAGTTGATAAAAAAGAGGCTTTAAAATGGGTTGATGATGCAAATATTCATCTTCTTGGAGTTCAAGAAACAAAATCAATGAAAGAGCAAATTCCAAAAACTATTTTTGAAAAAGAATTCAAAACAATGACAGCAAGTGCATCTGCAATAAAAGGCCGAAGTGGAACTGCTCTTTTTACAGATATTGAAACTACTTTTGAATGTAACTGTCCTAGTGTTGATGTATTAGATGAAGGAAGAATAAATGAAGTTCACTTTACTTTAGGAGATAAAGATATAGCATTTTTTAATGTATATTTTCCAAATGGTCAAAGTAAAGAAGAAAGACTTGTTTATAAAATGGAGTTTTATGATAGATTTTTAGAGCATTGTGAAAACTTGAAAAAACAAGGTAAATCAATCATAGTTTGTGGTGATGTAAACACAGCTCATAAAGAAATAGATTTAGCTAGACCAAAAGCAAATGAAAAAACATCAGGGTTCTTACCAATGGAGAGAGAATGGATGGATAAATTCATTTCACATGGTTATGTAGATACATTAAGACATGTAATTGGTGATGAACCTGAGCACTATTCGTGGTGGTCTTACAGAGCAAATGCAAGAGAGAATAATGTTGGCTGGAGAATTGATTACTTTTATGTAAGTGAAGATTTAAAAGGGCATATTAAAGATGCTTATATTTTAAATGATATTATGGGAAGTGATCATTGTCCTATTGGACTTGAAATAGAAATTTAAAGACTTAATATGGAAAATTTCAATTTTGTTGAATATGTAAAAATGGTAAAAACTTATCAAAAAAATGATGACCCAACTGGTTGGTTTGATAGTATTTATAAAAGTGCTAATGGTGATCATACAAAGGTTTTTTGGGCAGATTTAGAGCCAAGCCCTTATTTAGTATCTTGGTTGGAAAATAATCCTATAGATAAAGTTTCTAAAAGAGCTTGTGTTATAGGTTGTGGTGTTGGAGATGATGCGGAAGCTTTAAGTGAATTTGGCTTTGAAGTAACTGCTTTTGATATTTCACCAAGTGCAATTGATTTATGTAAAAATAGATATCCAAATACAAAAGTAAACTATGTTGTTGCTGATTTATTTAATTATCCAAAAGAGTGGCTTGAAAAGTTTGATGTAATTTATGAGTGTAATACTATTCAAGTATTACCTGGAGATTACAGAGTAAAAGCTCGTATTGCAATGTCTTCACTAATTTGTAAAGATGGATATATATTAGTTTCTTGTAGAAGTAGAAATGAAGGTGAAAAAGAAAATGCTATTCCACTTCCTTTAACAAAAGGTGAAATGGATGAATTTGTAAACTCTGATAAGCTAAATGAGATAAGTTTTTTAGCTTATGATGATACACAAGAGCCTTCTGTTCCTCATTTTTTTGGAATTTATAAAAAGTAGCAATTTACATTTAATAAGAAATTATTTTTTATTAAGTTATAATTATTAAGTGATAATAATTATAACTTAAAATAAATAAGGTTTTTATGAGTTCAAAATACATTAAAAATTATATCTTATCTTTTATTATTTCATATACTTTTATAATTGGTTTTCTTTTTTTAATTAGTTATAAATTTTTTATTAGTGATTTTGTTTCACTTGAAAAAAAACAAAATGAAAGTAATATAAAAACTTTTCTTAATAATATAAATAACAATCTTGAAAATTTAAAAAATATCTCAGATGATTATGCAAAATGGGATGATACATACATATTTGCAAAAGATGAAAATAAAGAATATATTTATGAAAATTTTAGAGAAGGAACCCAAACCCTTAAAAATTTAGAAATCAATGGAATAATCTATCTCAATTTAGAAGATAAAATTTTGTATTCTAATTATGTAGATGAAAATTTAAAAGATAAAAAAGACTATTTTGAAAATTTTCTAATTAATAAATTTAAAGAAAAAAATAATTTAGATAGTATAATAAATTTTGATTCTAATTTTTTATTTTTTTCAAAAAATGAAATTCTAAAAAGTGATAATTCAGGGAATGCTAGAGGTTATATAATAACTATAAAATCATTAAATAGTGAGTTTTTTGATAAAAACTATAGCATATTTAAAAATATAAAAGTTAACACTGAAAAATCTGTTAATACTGATATGAAATTAGATTTTTCTACTCTTAAAAATATAAAAATTAAATTTGATACTAACTCTGAAGACATTTTAAACAATATTGAATTTTTTGATTATGATGATAACTATATTATTTCTATAAATACTTCAAATATGAGAGATATTGTAATTAAGGGGAAAAAAACAATTTATATATTTAACTTTATTGTTTCTATTATTTTATTTTTTGTTTTATTTTTTATCTTTAAAAATCAATATTTAATTGAAACTCAAAATAATAATTTAAATAAAGAAGTAGAAAAAAGAACAAGACAACTAAACAAAGCTCTTAGAAAAGTAAATGATAAAAATAAAGAGCTTTATACCCTTGCAAATATTGATTCACTTACAAAAATCAAAAATAGAAGGAGCTTTTTTATAGATAGTGAAGAAGCTTTAAAAGAAGTAATTAAAAATAATCAAAAACTTTGTATTTTAATGATTGATATTGATAAGTTTAAATCTGTAAATGATAGATTTGGGCATGCAGTTGGAGATAAAGTATTAATACAATTTTGTACAATTGTAACATCTATTATTGATGATGAAGCAATTTTTGGAAGAATCGGAGGAGAAGAGTTTTGCATAACTTTTTGTAATAAAAATATGGATGAAGTAATTAGTATTTCTGAGCAAATAAGAAATAAATGCGCAAATACTCTAATAGAAATAAATGAGCATAAGTTTAACTTTACTGTTTCTATGGGATTAAGCTGTAAAGATAATTTAACAAATATTGATAGCATTTTATATAAATCTGATGAATTATTATATGAAGCAAAAAAAACAGGTAGAAATCGATTAGTTAGAAGTAATTAATAAAAAAATATCTAAATCAATAATCAAAAGCTTTTAAGCTTTTAAGCTTTATTATCTCAGTTGGTATTGTCTTGATTTTATTGTTTTTTAGTGATAATTTTTTTAGATTTTCTAGAAATACTAATTCATTGGGGATTTGTATTATCTGATTATCACTAAGATCTAAACTTCTAAGGTTTTTAAGATTTCCTATCTCTTTTACTATCTCTTTTATTTGATTTTCTTTTAAATCTAAGTTTTTAAGATTTTCCAAATACTTAATATTTGAAGGCAAGCATTTAATCTTGTTTTTTCTTAAAATAATCCTTTTTAGACTTTTTATAAAGAATATTGATTTAGGTATTTCTTCCATACAATTTTTACTTAAAAAAAGACTTTCTAAATGGCATAACTCTTGCATACTACTAGGTAAATTTTTTATCTTATTTCCAGATAAGTACAACGTTTTTAGATTTACTAAATGGCTTATATCTTCTGGTAAAGTTGTTAAGTTATTATCTCTTAAATCTAAACACTCAAGATTCTTTAAATTTGAAATCTCTTTTGGCAAGTATTCTAATTTATTTCCATATAAAAGTAATTTCTTTAAATTTATTAAAGAAAAAACTTCCATAGGAATTTCATTTAAATTTTGAAAATTTAAATCTAATACTTCTATATTTTTATCACTTAAATTTCCTATTTCTTCGTAAAAATTGTTTATATGTTCTTTATCCATAAAGGAATTGTAGCTAATGTATTATTCTAGAATCTTAAATTCACAAAAACAACTTTTATTGTTATTTCACGTTTTTTTCATCTTAGAAATATATAATTACAAAAAAAGGAGTTATTATGAAAACAACTATTAAACTAATTGGTCTTACTGCTTTGTTATTAAGTATTCCTACTATTGCTAGTGCTGAAGAAAGCCAATATAAAGAGCAGTATAAATACCAAGATAAAAAAGATTTAGGATATCAAAAACAAATGCAAGAACAAAAAAAAGAAATGAAAAAATCTCAAAAAAAATATGAAAACTCATATCAATATGAGGAAAAAGGTTCTAAAAGTTCTGGTAAAAATAGATAGTAATAGGGTTTTCCCTATTACTAAGACATTAAAATCTTAAATTAAAGCTTCTATCCAAGCTACTACTTGATTTAAACTCTCTTTATCTTTTTTTGATATAAATACAGAAGGTTTATTTTTTCTATTATTTAAAACATCACTTTGCATTAACTCTAAGTCAACATCAACATAAGGAGCTAAATCTGTTTTATTTACAACTAATAAATCAGAAAATAGAAGCCCTGCACCTTTTTTTCTAGGAATATCAGCACCTTGTGCAACATCAATTATATACATGTAATAATCAATCAACTCATAAGAAAAAGTAGCACTAAGATTATCTCCACCACTTTCTACAAATATAATATCAGGATTAAACTTCTGCTCAAGCTCTACAACGGCTTTTTGGTTCATAGAGATATCATCTCTTATTGCAGTGTGAGGACAGCCTCCTGTTTCAACTCCTGTGATTCTATTGCTATCTAAATCAAGATGCGCTTTTAAATAGTTTGCGTCTTCTGTTGTATATATATCATTTGTCACAATTGCTAGGCTATATTTATCTTTTAGTAAATTTGTAAGACTTTCAATCAATGAAGTTTTACCACTTCCAACTGGTCCTGCAATTCCTATTTTTAATGCCATTTTTATTCCTTTTAAAATGTTCCATTTTTAAGGGAACCTATTTCTTTTTTTTCTACTTTTTAGCACAACTTGTAAAAAGTTGTTAAAAGTAGCAAAACCTAAAGAGCTTTAAGAATAAAGCTTATAATTTTATATTTTATGTTGCGAACATTTTTGGTTCTAATACACTATGTTGAAATATATGTTCTTCAAAAAGTGGATTAAAATTTGTAATTTTATTTTTGATATTTTCAAAATCTAACTCTGATAAAATCTCATCAAATTCAAAAAGCATTTGTTGTATTTCAGATGGTTTTATTCTTGAAATTTTTAATGATGTTGCTGCTATATTTATTAGATTTTTTTTCGTCCACATTACTATAAAATCTTCCATACTAATATCTAAATCATAGGCATAAGTAGCCAAAATAAAAATTTCATTTCCAATACAGATTTTATTTTCAACATACTCAAAATATTTTTGAACTATTGGTTTTGAAATATGGTTTTTTAACTGTGTATAATAGTTAAAGCCAATATTACTTGATGCATTTGCATATTCGTATATTAGATAACTACTATATAGATTATCCATTTGTTTTAATAGCGTGATTTTATCATTTTCTAATGCTTCATAAATTTTTTTGATATAAGTAAACTCTATATTTTGATACTGATCTATGATAATATTTCGTAAGTATACTTTTAAAGTAGTTATATTATATACATTTTGATTAATTATATGTGGTTCTAGACCAAAAGAGTGTACAAACATACCTGATGGAAAAGTTCCATCAAGTATTTGTAGAAACCTACTTAAGCTTTTTAGATTTGATTTATTTGTCATATTAGTGAGAGTGGTGTGCTTTGCCATTTGCTTTAAAATAAGCTTTTGTTTTTTCAACTTTTATAGCTTCATTTGCATAACAATCTTTAATAATATCAGCTAATGAAATATCATCTAAAACTGTTATTCTAAACTCTTCTATCATTACAGGTTGATGTCTATTTCCTATCTCATAAGCAACTTTTGCAAAACTTAGAGCATCACTAAAACTTAAGATGAAAACCTCATCTTTACTTCTACTTACTTTAATAACATGTCCATCTTCACAAAATAAAAAATCATTTTCATGAAGATGAGTAAACTTAGCTTTCATCACAAAATTAACACCCTCTTTTGAAACAGCTGTTAAATTTGGCTTTTGCATATCGAACCAAGATAACTCTACCTCATCAGTATAAAAATCTATATTTTTTCTTATTTCTATTACTTTTTTTATTGCACTAAATGTCAAATCTTCTCCTTAAAACATAAAATATTTTTTAGCCATTGGCACTGTTGTTACGTAATCAGAAGTTATTACTTCTCCATTTACAGTTACTTCATAAGTTTCTGGATTTACTTTTATTTCTCCTATGAAATCATTTAGTTTCATATCTTTTTTACCTATATTTCTAGTATTTTTTACTGCCAATACTTTTTTATTTATTTCTAATTTTTCTTTTAAATCTTTACTTGCAAAATTTGAAGTAAAAATAGCACTTGTTTTAGCACTCGCACGTCCTAGACTTCCAAACATAGGTCGATACATACTAGGTTCTGGTGTTGGAATCGATGCATTTGAATCACCCATTAAAGCAAGGGCTATAAATCCACCTTTTATTATGATTTCTGGTTTTACTCCAAAAAATGCTCTATTCCATAAAACTAAGTCAGCCATTTTCCCAACTTCTACACTTCCTACATGTTCATCAATTCCTGATGCGATTGCTGGATTTATAGTGTATTTTGCGATATATCTTTTTATTCTATTGTTATCATTTCTTTGGCTATCACCACTTAAAGCACCTCTTTGTTTTTTCATAGAATCAGCAACTTGCCAAGTTCTAATAAGAACTTCCCCTACTCGCCCCATAGCTTGTGAATCAGAGCTTGTAATACTTATTGCTCCAATATCATGTAGAACGTCTTCAGCAGCTATTGTAGCGCCTCTGATTCTACTTTCTGCAAAGCTTACATCTTCTGGAATCTTTGGACTTAAATGATGACATACCATAAGCATATCAAGATGCTCTTCTATTGTATTTTTTGTATATGGTAATGTTGGATTTGTACTTGATGGAAGTACATTTGATAAACCAGCTACACTCATAATATCAGGGGCATGACCACCCCCTGCTCCTTCACTATGGAAAGTATGAATTGTTCTATTTTTAAATGCGCCAACAGTTGTTTCCACAAAACCTGATTCATTTAATGTATCTGTATGGATAGCAACTTGAACATCAAACTCATCTGCTACACTTAAACAAGTATCTATAGCATTTGGAGTACTTCCCCAATCTTCATGAAGTTTAAGCCCCATTGCTCCTGCTTTTATTTGAGTTTCCAAAGCTTCTTTACTTGAGCTATTTCCTTTTCCCATAAATCCAAAGTTAAGTGGTAAATCATCCACACTTTGAATCATTTTTGAGATATTCCACTCTCCTGGAGTACAAGTTGTTGCATTTGTTCCAGTGTTTGGACCTGTTCCTCCACCTATCATTGTAGTAACTCCACTACTTAAAGCTTCATTTATTTGACCAGGACTTATAAAGTGAATATGAGTATCTATACCACCTGCTGTTATAACTTTTCCCTCAGCAGATAATATTTCAGTATTTGCACCTATTTCTAAACCATGAGTTATTCCATCACATAAATTTGGATTACCTGATTTTCCAATAGCTATTATAATGCCATCTTTAATTCCAATATCAGCTTTATAAATACCTGTATAATCTATAATAATTGCATTTGTAATAATCAAATCTGCAACATCAACAGCAGTTGGACTTTGAGCCATACCATCACGTATAGTTTTTCCACCACCAAACTTACTTTCTTCACCATAAGTAGTATAATCTTTTTCAATTTCAGCTATAAGTGAAGTATCTGCAAGTCTAAATCTATCACCAACAGTTGGACCAAACATTGAAGCATATTTTTCTTTTGATATTTTCATTTTATACTCCTAAAAACTTATTTAGATTTTCCATTGCTTTAGCTTTTGTATTAACATCATCTAAAAAGCCTTCAACTAAACCATTAAATCCACTTACATATCTTCTTCCACTAAAGTCTATAAGATTTATACTTTTTTTAGATCCAGATTCAAATCGTACAGAAGTTCCAGCAGCCACATCTAATCTTTTTCCATAAGCACTAACTCTATCAAAAGATAAAGCACTATTTACTTCAAAGAAATGATAGTGAGAACCTACTTGAACAGGTCTATCACCTTTGTTCTCAACTTCTATAGTTAAAATCTCTTTACCTGCATTTAATTCTATATCACCATCGTCTATTATATAAGCTCCTGGCAACTCAGTACTATTTTTATAAGGTATTGGATTATGAACAGTTACAAGCTTTGTTCCATCATCAAAAGTAGCTTCTACTTGAACCATATGCATCATAGAAGCAATTCCATCCATCACATGATCTTCTTTTAAAATCTTTGTTGCATCAACCATAAGTTGAGCAACACTTTTACCATCCCTTGCACCTTCTATTATATACGAGCTAATAATCGCCGTTGCTTCTGGAAAATTTAGTTTTAAGCCCCTATCTTTTCTTTCATTTGCAAGCTGTGCTGCTGTGTAAAGCATTAGTTTTTCTGACTCACGATTTGTTAAAAACATTTATCACCTTTCATCTAAAATTGTATATTTATTATCTTTTGTAGCTTATTTTGTAAAAATTATATACTTTTTTCTATATTATCAAAAGAAATTCTTTTATATAAAATATACAGTTACAAAAATATAGCTATGAAAACCATTTACTGTTTTCCTAAACAAAACTCTTTTTTAGAAATATTTTCTCTATATCTTGCCCAAATACTTATAATCTTTTCTTTTAAATCTGACATATTATCTGAGCTTATTACACCTATTATGATTTTTTTGTTTTTACTAAAAGTAAAAGAGATAAAACCACTTTTTTGAAGCTTAGTTATAAATTCTTGATTGTTCTTTGTTTTTATATAAATCTTTGCAAAGATAAAATTAACACTACTTTTTCTTGTAATATAATCTTTTAATTCATCACCTTTTACATCGAATTTTTCTATATATTCTAAATTCATATTTTCACAAAAAGAGTTTTTTATAAGCATATTTGTAAAGTCAAAATTTTCATAACTTCTTCCACGGCTTAAAATATCTGTGTAAAAAAATGTTGAGCTTTTATCAAAATTTAGTTTAAAAAGTTGAATGTATTTTGAGTCTTTATATAAAATCAATTCGTCATTTATAAACTCTAAATTTGAGTTATTTTCAAGTTTGATATTTATTTTATTTATACCAAACTCTTTTTTTGATGGATATATCTTTGTAGCTGATTCTGTAGTTAGTATTAGGTTTGAATTATCTAAAGAAACATTTAATCTGATTTTATCTTTTGGAAAGATTCCTTCACCTATGTTTAACAACTTTATATAATTTTCACTATCATTGAAATAATAGTGTCTTGATGGAAGTTTTAAAATATCCAAAGAAAATATATCATCTTTAAAACCAAACTTTATACTCATAATTTTCCTAAATCTTTTTTGTAATTAATATATAATAGTTTAACAAAAAAGAGTAGATTACTTTTTCTTCACTTGTATATTTAGTATGCATATTTTAGAGTATTGATTTTGATTTATTAAATAAGAGGGAATAGAGACAACACTAAAACAACACTTTCTAAAAGATTTTTTATTCTCCGTAGTGCGACCACATTCTTAGAATTCTAAGTACTTTATCTTCTTCTCTTACTTCATAAACTAATCTATGTTGAATATTTATTCTTCTTGAATATGCACCACTTAGATTACCAACTAATTTTTCATATGGTGGAGGATTTTGAAATGGATCTTTTTTTATAGTTTCGATAAGTTCTTTAGCTTTGTTTTGTAAGTTTACAGCAGATAGTTTTTTAGCATCTTTTTGGGCTAGTTTACTGTAAAGTATTTTATACTCTACCATTCAATATCTTCACTAAATTCACTATCATCTTCTTGCATTGATTCTTTAATAGAAGTTGCTAAATTTGGTACGGAATTTAAAAATAGTGTCTCTTCTATTGCATTCCAATCTTCTTGAGAAAGCATCACAGCATTATTTCTTTTTCCAGTAATAAGTATTGGTTCATGTGTTAGTGCGGTTTCATCCATCACATTGTAAATATTTGCTCTTACTTGACTAACTGACATAACTTTTGTCATATGTTGTCCTTTATTAATTACTTTTCATGATTGTACTTTATTTCGTACGCTTTGTCAATATGAGTATTGTAATTTCCATGTTGATTAAAGGTAATGTTTTTATAGCTTCTGATAAAAGAATTTGCCATATAAATTGCACTGTATTAAGCGATAATTTTAAAAAATTTTCAATTAAATAAGAGTAAACTTGGTTATATTGGAATTAATAATTCTAATCAATTTTTTATTTGGCAAAAGAATAATTCAAGAGAAAGTACACTTCAAATAGAACCAATAGATGAAGATAAAGTATTTTTTAGTATTAGATTTACAGATAACATAGATTTATTTAATGCATACTTTACTAAAAATATTAAATAAACGGAGACATAATAGAATCTATTAAAAAGACTATTTATGAAGCTTCTTTAATAGATAATTCTATTTCAGCAATATGTGATATCTTCTTTTTACAAAATAAACCTAAACCGACATATACTTCTTAATAATCTCATCACTCAGTTGTGCAATCTCACCATTGGCAACAACACTTCCCCTATCAAGTACATAAAAATCATCTCCATGACGTCTAGCAAATGGTAATTTTTGCTCTACTAACATCACTGTTATATTTTCTTCTTTTGTAAGATAGTCTATTACTTCTCCAATTTGAGCTACGATATTTGGTTGGATTCCTTCACTTGGTTCATCTAGGATTAGAAATTTTGGGTCAATACATAAAGCTCTTGCGATTGCTAATTGTTGTTGTTGTCCTCCTGATAAATCTCCACCTTTTCTTTTTTGCATATCTTTTAGAACTGGAAATAAATCATAAATTTTTTCTGGAACTTTTGTGATTTTATTTCTATTTGCTAAAACACCAATTTGTAGGTTTTCCAAAACTGTTAGTTGTGAAAAAATCTCTCTTCCTTGCGGAACATAACCTATTGCTATACTTGCTCTTTTGTGGTCAGCTAGTTTTGAAATATCTTGCCCATCATAAATAATTTGTCCATCTTTAATAGGAAGTAATCCCATGATTACTTTACTTAGAGTTGTTTTACCAACTCCATTTCTTCCCATAAGACAAGTGCATCTACCTTTTTTTATTTCTAAATCCAAATCCCATAAAGTATGGCTTTGTCCGTAAAATTGGTTTATTTTTTCTATTTTTATCATTTATTTTCCTTCAATTTCAAAAAAATTCAAAGTATGTTGCTAATACAAGGCAAAAACTTGAAGGTTTACTACAAGTAAATCGAAAGTTTTTAACGCTGTAATAGTGGCATAATTTGGATTTTTTATTCTCCTAAGTATACTTTTCGAACTTTCTCGTTGTTTTGTATAGTGTCCATTGAACCTTCTGCTAAAACAGAACCTTCATGTAGAACTGTTACTTTTTTAGCGATACTTCTTATAAATTCCATATCATGTTCCACAACTACTACTGCATTTTCTTTTGCTAGGTTTGTCAAAATTTCTGCTGTTTTTTCAACTTCTTGTGGTGTCATTCCTGCAACTGGCTCATCTACAAGTAGTAGTTTTGGCTCTTGCATAATTAACATTCCTATTTCTAACCACTGTTTTTGACCATGGGATAAGATTCCCGCTTCCATTTTGTAAAGCTCTTTTAAACCTATTAGTTTCATGGTTTCTTCGATTTTATCTTTTTGTTCAGATCTTAATTTTGAAAAAAGTGTTTTGAAAAATCTTTTATCATCTTTCATCGCAAGCTCTAGATTTTCAAAAACAGTATGATTTTGAAAAACTGTTGGTTTTTGAAACTTTCTTCCAACACCAATCTCAGCGATACTTGGTTCATCCATTGTAAGTAAATCAACCGAATGTCCAAAAATCACAGATCCTGAATCTGGTTTTGTTTTTCCAGTTACCACATCCATCATAGTTGATTTTCCAGCTCCATTAGCTCCAATAATACATCTTAACTCACCATAATTTATAGAAAAACTAAGATTATTCAAAGCCTTAAATCCATCAAAACTAACACTTACCCCATCAACTAAAAGTATTCTACTTCCAATTTTTAGCTCACCGATATCAGTTTCATTTTCTCTTTTTAATCTTTCCATTTTTAAGCCTTTTTCATTTTCCCAGTTAGTTTACTAATAAGCCCCACAACACCAGCAGGTAAATATAAAGTTACAAGCACAAACAATCCACCAAGAGCATATAACCAAACTTCAGGAAGTGCAGATGTGAAATATGTACTTGCAAAACTTACAAGCATTGCTCCAATAATTGCTCCATATAATGTCCCTCGTCCTCCAATTGCAACCCAAATTACAAGTTCAATTGAAAATAAAGGACTAAATACACCTGGATTTATAATTCCCACTTGAGGCACATATAAAGCTCCTGCAATTGCTGCTAAAATAGCAGAGACTACAAAAATAAAAAGTTTATATTGCTCGACTTTATAACCTAGAAATCTAACCCTACTTTCAGCATCTCTAATAGAAATTACAACTCGACCTAGCTTTGAATTTATAATAAATCTACAAAGTAAATATCCTAAAGTCAAGAATAAAAAAGTGATTATTAAAAGCCCTACTCTCGTAGTATCAGCTTGCAAATCAAATCCTAAAATATCTTTAAAATCTGTAAGACCATTATTTCCACCAAAACCCATATCATTTCTAAAAAATGCTAACATTAAAGCATAAGTCATAGCCTGAGTTATAATAGATAAATAAACTCCGGTAACCCTTGATTTAAAGGCAAACCATCCAAATACAAAAGCCAAAATAGCTGGAACTGCCATCAACATAAAAAAAGCAAATAATGGATTATCAAAACCTAACCAAAACCAAGGTAACTCTTTTAAATTCATAAATACCATAAAGTCAGGTAAATCTGGATTTCCATAAACTCCTCTATCTCCGATTTGTCTCATTAAGTACATAGCTAAACCATATCCACCAAGGGCAAAAAATGCTCCATGACCTAAACTTAATACCCCTAAATATCCCCAAACTAAATCTAAGGCTAAAGCTAAAAGAGCAAAGGCTAAATATTTTCCTAAAATCGTAACAGTAAATGTTGAAACATAAAAAATAGAGTCAGCAGGAACTACTAAATTACAAAATGAAACCACAAACACTATAACTGCAAGAGCAGATAAAACTATTTTACCACCCTTGTCATTTTCTAAAACTTTTAATACTAAAGATTTATTTTTCATATTTTAATCCTGTGCATCTCGACCTTTTTGAGGAAATAATCCTCTAGGTCTTTTTTGTATAAATAAAATGATAAATACCAATATTATAACTTTTGCTAAAACAGCACCTGCTAGAGGTTCAATAAACTTATTAATCTCTCCCAAACTAAATGCAGCTATTAGTGTTCCCCATAAATTCCCAACTCCACCAAATACTACAACCATAAATGAATCTACGATATATGCTTGTCCAAGATTTGGTCCAACATTTGTAAGCTGAGAAAGTGCAACACCTGCAACTCCAGCAATTCCTGAACCTATACCAAAAGTAGCAGCATCAATGAAACTTGATTTTATTCCCATAGCTCGTGCGATTGGTCTATTTTGTGAAACAGCTCTTACTTTTAATCCTAATGATGTTTTCTTCATCACATATAAAATGGCAAAAAATACTATCAAAGAAAAAATCACAATATATAATCTATTGTAAGTTAAAAATAAAGCAGGATTTACCTCTAAAGCTCCACTCATCCAAGATGGTGTTTTTACCTCTTGATTTAAAGGTGAATACACTGTTCTTACAATTTGCTGTAAAACTAAACTCACCCCAAAAGTTGCAAGTAATGTTTCAAGTGGTCTTCCATATAAATGTCTAATAACCAATCTTTCTATTAAAATTCCAACAATTCCACTTACTATAAATGCTGCTGGAATTGCAATTATTATTGAATACTCAATTAAATTTGGCATTAATTGTTGGATTGTATATGTTGTATACGCTCCTATCATGATTAACTCTCCATGAGCCATATTAATAACTTTCATAACTCCAAAAGTAATAGCTAGACCAATGGCTGCTAGTAATAAAACTGAACCTTGTGATAAACCAAAAAATGCAGTTTCTACAAAAGAGTAAAATGATTTACTATCTTCAATTTGTATTACTGATAAATGGGCAACTTTTTTTATCTCTTCATCACTTGATCTTTCAACTAAGGCTGTTAAAGTTTCCAAAGATTTTGCTGATAAAAAATCTCCTAACTTTTTTATTGCTTCAATTTGCTCATGTCCTGTTGAAAATTTTGCTTTTAAGTTTGTATCACACTCATGTAAAATCTCTTTTACCGATGAGTTTTTCTCACTAACTAATGCTTCACTAACTAATGTTGCATCATCTTGTTCTAAGTTTGCAAGTATGTTTTTTGCAGCTTTTAATCTCTTTTCACTATTTTTTGAAAAAAGATTTATTTTGGCAAGTCCTGATTTTATAACACTTCTTAATTTATTATTTATTTTTATCTTTGAAAAATCTTCTTGAGTTTGAATATTTTCATTTGTAAATAAACTTTTAAAATTTTCATTTTGTGAAATTAGAATTTCATTTGTAGTTGGATTAAAATATAAATTCCCACCTAACATATTTTGTAATAAAGTTTCTAATTTATCTTCTTCTTTATAATTTACAATCAACTCATTAAGAACTTCTTCTTTTACTTTAAAACTATTATCTGATAATTTAGAAGATAACTCTTCAAATGTAGAAGCATATGAAAATGTGAGAATTAATAAATTAAGGAGTATTATTTTTATAATATTCATTTGATATTTCCTTAAGATAAATATGAGAGAAAGTTCTCTCATATTTTTTTATGTGTTAGTTTGTTCCTGAACATTTTTTAGTAACTGTGTTATATGTTCCACAGTTAATTGGTTTTGTCCAATCAGAGATTAAATCTTTAGATCCTGGTAAGAAATCAGACCAAGCATCACCTGCAACTTCTTTTTCAGTTCTCCATACTGTTTCAAATTGACCATCTTCTTGAATTTCTCCAATTAAAACTGGTTTTGTAATATGGTGATTTTTAAGCATTTTTGCAGTTCCACCTGTTAAGTTTGGAACTTCTAAACCAACTATTGCTTCATTTACTTTATCAACATTTGTAGTTCCTGCTTTTTCAACAGCTTTTACCCATAAATTAAATCCAATATATGTAGCTTCCATTGGGTCATTTGTAACTCTTTTTTCATCTTTGATATATGTTTTCCATGTTTTAATGAATTTTTCATTCTCACTAGATTTTATACTTTCAAAATAATTCCATGCAGCTAAATGTCCAACAAGTGGTTTTGTGTCAATTCCAGAAAGTTCTTCTTCACCAACAGAGAATGCAACAACTGGAATATCTTCAGATTTAATACCTTGATTTCCTAACTCTTTGTAAAATGGAACATTTGCATCTCCATTAATTGTAGAAACAACAGCTGTTTTAACTCCTGTTGAACCAAATTTCTTAATATCAGAAACTATACTTTGCCAGTCTGAATGACCAAATGGCGTATAATTAATCATAATATCTTCTTTTTTAACACCTTTTGTCATTAAATATGCTTCTAAAATTTTATTTGTTGTTCTTGGATATACATAGTCAGTTCCAGCTAAAACAAATCTTTTTACACCCATTTCATTAATTAAATAATCAACCGCAGGAATTGCTTGTTGGTTTGGCGCAGCACCTGTATAGAATACATTTTTAGAAGACTCTTCACCTTCATATTGAACAGGGTAAAATAATAAACCATTTAACTCTTCAACAACTGGAAGAACAGATTTTCTAGAAACTGATGTCCAACAACCAAATGTAACATCAACTTTATCTTTAGTTAAAAGACCTCTCATTTTTTCAGCAAATAAAGGCCAATTTGATGCAGGATCCACAACTACGGGTTCTAGTTTTTTACCTAAAATTCCACCTTTTTTATTTTGTTCTTCAATAAGCATTAAAACAGTATCTTTTAATGTAGTTTCAGAAATAGCCATAGTTCCAGATAGTGAGTGTAATACTCCAACTTTAATAGTATCAGCTGCATGAACTAACATTCCACCTAATAGTGCTGAAGTTACAATCGCTTTTGCAAATAATCTTTTCATAAAATCTCCTTTTGATTTAAGTCCTTTTGACTTCTGGGAGAAGTATAAAATAGTAGTGTTGTTTTAGTGTTGTTTTTAGTGGGAGCTGTATAGATTGTTTGTATAGATTGTATACATAAGAAGTTTATAAATAATTTGTTGTTAAGAACAAAAGTATTTAAATATAAAATATTACATATATATGTTAATCAGTAATTTATTGTTGAATCATTTTTTATAATAATTTCTCCACAATTGCAATCTTTAAAATAATTATCTAGACAATCATAAAGCTTTTTAGAATATTCACTACATACATAATTTTCTTTATTTTTTATAATTTCAAAATTTTTAGGAAAAGACATTTTAAGTATTAATAAACCAAGATTTGAAAATCTATTCAAAGAAATGCTAATAATTTCTTTTTTCTTATAATGATTTACATGTATTTTAGGATTCTTTTTATCAATGAAATTATCTTTGAATAAACAATAAAATATTTTAAAATCATCTTCTGATAATGTATTTATATGGTAAAATTTTAGTATTAAAATCTTCAATTAAAACTTCTTTTGTAGCTTCAGAATAGGTCATTGTTATTTCCTCTTTTTTTAAATTTTCTGTTTAAAATTTCAAACCCAATTATCCAAAGTAAGGTTTTCAACTCTTTCAAACTCTTTAGTGTTATTTGTAACCAAAGTCATTTTATTTGACAAAGCATGAGCGGCTACTTGCATATCAAGTCCTCCAATTATGTTTCCTGATTTTTCTAAAGTTGCTCTTATTTTTCCATATTCAATAGAAGCATTTAAGTCATATTCTAAAATATCAAAAGGTCTGAAGAAGTGTTCAAGGGCAAGAATGTTTTTTTCTACATATAAACTTTTATAAGCGCCATAATAAAGCTCAGAAACCGTAATAGATGAAATGCATAAATCACCCACATCAAATTCTTTGAATTTTCCCCTTACACTTTGAGGTTTATTTTTTATAATATAAATACAAATATTTGTATCAAGCATTAATTTTTTCAAAATAAATCTTCTCTATTTTGAGATGGTTGAATACGCATTTCCATAAAATCATCTGAAAACTCATCAAGTTTATCAAACATATTGTCCCAAATTGATTTATCATTTTTTGGAAGTAATATTATTCCATTTTCAACTTTTTTAACAAAAAGTTCATCTTGATTTTCAAATCTAAACTCTTTTGGTAATCTAACAGCTTGACTTTGACCATTTTTAAATATTTTTGCTATTGCTGTCATTTTCTACTCCTTTAGTATATATTAATAAGTATATACTTAATGAATTTAAATGTCAAGTTTTAATAAGTAGTTTAATGTATATAAAATTTAAATATTATTTACACTTATCATATAAATCTTTTAATTCTAAATTCAAAGCATTTGAAGAGATATAAACTTCCCATAGTGATATAAATAAAGATAAACACATAATAAGAAGACTTAGACCAAAAATATCTCTTCCTAATGTATTAAAGCCTAAAAAAAGTGAAAACATTGAAAGCGTACACATTAACATTGATACTACTCCAAAAAACTGCATCCATTTTGTAAGTTCTAGTCTTTTTTTCAAATTTTCTATTTGTCCTGATAATTCATGTCCCCCATGGGTTCTTGCTTGATTACTAATTGATCTTATTAGTTGTCCTGTTGTTAAAAATCTATTTGTATATGCTAAAAGAAGCAATGAAATTGCGGGGAAAAGTAACGCGGGTGTTGAAATTTCGATATCCATAAAAAGCCTTTAATATTTTTTGTATTATACTAAATTTCAAATTGTAACTTATTCGAAATAAGAAATTAGTATACTTATATATTTTATAAAAAGGTTAATATTATATGCAAATAGAAAAACTATATGGGAAAGATATTGATGATATCTTAGATTTTAATGAATTTTTAAAAAAATTTGAAAATGAACCATCAGAAGATTTTTTAAAAGAAATACATAAAAAATATTTATATCGTTCACAAGAAGAAGCCTTAAGAACTTTACAAGTAGAATTACTCAAATTACAAGAACATCTAGAAAAGAAAAATGAAAAAATGATTATTCTAATTGAAGGTAGAGACGCCTCAGGTAAAGGTGGAGCAATTAGAAGATTAACAAGATATATGAATGAAAAACACTATAGAGTTGTTGCTTTAGGTAAACCCTCAGATGCAGAAAAAACTCAATGGTATTTCCAAAGATATGTTCAACACTTTCCAAAAGGTGGAGAAATTGTAATTTTTGATAGATCTTGGTATAACAGAGCAATGGTAGAACCTGTTTTTGGTTTTTGTAGCCAAGAAGAGTATGAAACTTTTATGAGTACAGTTAGTAGTTTTGAAGAAGATGTAATTGCCCATAAAATACACTTTTTAAAAATATATTTTTCTGTTTCTAAAGAAGAGCAAGCAAATAGATTTCATGAAAGAGAAGAAAACCCTCTAAAGCAATGGAAATTAAGTGAAATTGACTTACAAATGCAAGAAAGATGGGATGAGTTCACTCAAAAAAAATATAGAATGCTAAAAGAGACAAATACTAAAATCTCTCCTTGGACAATCATTAGAAGTGATGATAAGTTTTTAGCCAGATATAATGCAATTAAAACCATACTAAATAAAGTTGACTATGAAGATAGGGATACAAGAATTAACTTTAATGTTGATCCTGAAATTGTAACAAGTGCAGAAAAAGAGTTAGAGATAATGGATGAAAAAGCAAAATTAAGAAGAGAAAATTTAGAATAAAAGAAGAAACAATGATAAAAACACCTTATTTAGCAGTTGATGGTATTATAAAACTATATGATGAAAAAGAAAATTTTAGAGGAATTGTTTTAATTGAGCGATTAAACAGACCTTTAGGTGTTGCAATTCCGGGGGGATTTGTTGATATTGGAGAAACTGTTGAAAATGCAGTTATCAGAGAAATGAAAGAAGAAACTTCTTTGGATGTTACCATTGAATCTCTTCTTGGAGT
This sequence comes from uncultured Aliarcobacter sp., assembly GCA_965657055.1. Lineage (GTDB taxonomy): Bacteria > Campylobacterota > Campylobacteria > Campylobacterales > Arcobacteraceae > Aliarcobacter. The sequence goes on from CBFHMY010000015.1 coordinate 26,293, forward strand.
TTACTCAGATCCAGCAAGAGATTCAAGATTTCATACAGCATCTGTTGTTTATGTTTGTAAAGCTTATGGAGAACCTCTTGCCCAAGATGATGCTAAAGAAGTTTATATATACAAAATAGATGAACTCCCTCTTGATAAATTGGTTTTTGACCATAAAAAAATAATTAGTGATTTTTTAGAAAAATTATAAAGAACAAAGAAAATAGACAAAAAAATCTATTTTCTTTTATAAGTTAATTTTTGCCTTCAAACTCTTTTTCATCGGCATTAGAAACTATTAATTTAGCAATTTCATCTATTTTAACTGCAACTTCATAACTTTGAGAAGCAACTTGTGCATTTTGTTGTGTTTGCATATCTAAAGAATTTATTGCTTTATTAATTTGCTCAATTCCACTTCGTTGTTCATTACTTGTAGTTTTTATTTCTTGAATTAATTTAATAGTTTGTTGAATATTTTCATTTAAATCTTTATATCCATCAATCATATTACTAGCTATTTGTTTACCTTCATTGGCTTTTTTTGTAGCTGTTTCAACTATTGTTTTTATTTCTTTAGCTGCTTGTGCTGATCTTGATGCTAAGTTTCTAACTTCTCCTGCAACTACTGCAAATCCACGTCCAGCTTCTCCAGCGGTTGCTGCTTCAACTGCTGCATTTAGTGACAGAATATTTGTTTGGAATGCAATTTGATCAATTACACTTATTGCTTCATTTATTAAATTAACTTGTACATTAATTTCATCCATAGCAACTGAAGTTTCAGATGCTAATCCTTCACCATGGGAAGCAGAATTTGTTACATTGTTTGAAAAAGTCGCCATTTTTGCAATATTTTCAGTATTTACTCTAATATTTGAAGTTATTTCTTCTAAAGCAGCAGCTGTTTCTTCCAATGAAGCTGCAGCTGCATTTGAACTTACATTTAATTTATCCACATTTATTAATAATATATCAGAACTTTTATCTAAATCTAAACCATTAACTTTATTTTCCACTAGCATTGAAGTAATTGTTTTTCTAAGATTATTAATATCTGTAAATAATACTTTAAAATCATTTTCAACTGAATCTTCATCTAGTTTTTTCATATAATTATAATTACTAAACTCATCTAGCGTAGTTAAAATCTGATTTATACTATTACTTAAATTATCTACAAGTAAGTTGATGGTATTTGCTATATAATTCAATTTAGTATTTGATGTATTTGTGTGATGAATTTTATCACTGAAATTCCCTGATTGAACTTTTTCAGCTACTAACATTAATTCACCATATATTTGTAATTCCTCATCATTTCTTTGATTTAAAATTTTGCAAATACTATCTAGTTTATTTTTCATCTCTTTTTGAATTCCATCACATTCAAAATTAAATTCAGGCAAAGAATTAATATCATCTTTTAAATAATTTTCTATACTAGAAAGAACATCAAGTATTTCTTTATCTTTATTTTTTTTAAAAAACATTTTAAACCTTTAATTTAACGTTGAATACAATTTAATTGCATCACTTATTTCTTTTTTTGTTGGTTTTATTCTAACTGAAATATATCTAGAATTTCCAGAAGGATCTTGTGAAGGATAAACAGTTGCTCTTACCCAATAAAAACCTCCATCCTTTGTTTTATTTTTAACAATACCTTTCCAAATATTTCCACTTTTAATAGTTTTCCATAAATCTTCAAAAGCAAGTTTTGGCATATCTTGGTGCCTTACAATATTGTGAGGTTTTCCAAGTAATTCACTAATATCATATCCAGCAATTTTACAAAAATCATCATTAGCAAATATAATATTGCCTTTTTCATCTGTTTCTGAAACAATAATCATCTCTTTTGGCATAACTATTTCATTATCTGCTTGCATATGAATTCTCCCTTTCATCTTTTAAACTAATTATAGTATAAGAATGACTCTCAAATGACTCTTTTTTAAAATTATTGCTTTTTTTCTTTCATTTCACAGATCTTAGTAATTTGTTGATAATCAAAATCTTCAATTAAATCAATAATATAATTTTTATCATTTTGCTCAAGAGCATATTCTTCTATTAATTTTTCTATTAAAATATTATCCATTTGTATAGCAAATGAATTTAATTTTTCAAAAAAATCATTTGATATATTTTCAAATAATTTAAGCTCAATTGGTTTATAGTTCATATCTTCATCATATGTAGGTTTTACATTTAGATATTTTTGTAAAGCTAAAAGTATTTGTTTCTCTTCTACTGGCTTTGATATAAAATCTGTTGCACCTATTTCTAAAACTTTTTGCTTATCCTCTTCAAAAACATTTGCAGATAGTGCTATTATTGGGATTTTCTTTTGAGTATTATCTTCTCTTATTATTTTAATAGTTTCCATTCCATCTAATCCATTCATTAAAATATCCATAAAAATTAAATCTATTTTTTCTTCTTTTAATATATCTATTGCCTCATATCCACTTGAAGCTTCATAAATTTTAAAGCCATATTGACTTAATATTTGTAAGACTAGTTCTCTATTTTCTTTAATATCATCTACTACTAATATTGTTTTTTCTAGATTTTGATATTCAATTCCTATTAACTCTTTAGATTTATTTTCTTTTATTATTTCATTTTCATTTCCATATTTATAATCTATACTAAAATAAAATTCACTACCAATTCCAATAAAACTTTTTACATATATATTTCCACCCATTAAAGATATTAATTCTTTTGTTATGGATAACCCAAGTCCTGTTCCATTTTGACTATAGTCATCTTTTTTAATTTGCTCAAAGGGTTTGAATATTTTTTTGAGATTATATTTATCTATTCCAATTCCTGTGTCTTTTACTTCAAAAAATAGTTTTCCACTTTGCTCATAAATATTTAAAGAAATATCACCTTGTTTTGTAAATTTTAATGAATTTCCTAGTAAATTTATAAGAATTTGTTTTAATCTTTGTTCATCAGCTTTTATAATATTTGGAATATTTGCATTTACATTTAAATTAAACTTTAAATCTTTTGATTCACATCTAAAAGCAAACATTGATTCTATATCTTTTATTAGTTCATGAAATTCAAAAGTTTTAGGAACTAATTCTATTTTTCCAGCTTCAATTTTAGAAAGTTCTAATATCTCGTTTATAATATTTAAAAGATGATTTCCACTTCTATTTATTACTTCTAAGTTTTTCTTTTCTTGTTCATTTATATTTTGTGATTTTTTAAGTAGGTTTGCAAAACCTAAAATTGCATTTAAAGGAGTTCTTAATTCATGACTCATACGAGCTAAAAAGATTGATTTAGCCTTATTTGCACTTGTGGCTTCTTCCATTGAGATTTTGATTTGTTGTTCACTTGAAATTAGTTTTTGAGTATTTTCTTTGAAAATTTGAACTGCCCCTATCATATCGCCTAGCTCATCTTCATATTTATTTTGCTCTAACTCAACGCTCATATCATTTGATGAAAGTTTTAACATCACTCCTCTTAAAAAATCTATAGGATAAACAATTCTAAATAAAATAATAAAAAAGGACATCAAGAAAAAGACCACAGAAAATAAAACCACAACATTCACATAAAACTCTTGCTTTTTTACTATTTCTCTTGATTCATCAACTTTTTGTTTTGTTCTACTTTCAAAAGCTTTATAAAAGTTATCAAGTGGCTCCATAATTCTTTTTTTTGCTTCATGATACTCATCTGAATGCATAAGCTCCCTTGCAAATTTAAAATCAGGTTTGCCTTTTATTGTGTAGTTACCCTCTTCATCTTGGAAAATTCCTTTTACAGCATTCATAGCTTTATGTTCAAGATTTGTTAAATCATCTGATTCTTTTTTAGATTTAAAAAGTAAATTTAATTCAGAATCAGTAAAATTTGCTCTTTCCATAAGCTCTTTTAGTGATACTTGCTCTCCATCTAAAATAGGTTCATCATTCCCTAATGTATAAAAATCCCAGAAAATTCCATTGTATCTTTTGGGTCTTGGTTTATCTGCATTTCTAATATCAAAAACAGTTTTAAATTGTTTTTCAAATTTAGGATTTCCTGTTATTACATAAGTACGAGCCATTCTTGTTAAATCATCACTACTTTGTCTTAGCTCTTGGGCAAGAACAAGTGATTTATATTGCATTTGATAGGCATTTTCTAGTTGGATAGTAGCTTTTTGGTATTTATTTACAATCACAGCTACAAAAATAAATGAAACTGTATTTAAAATAAACAGCAACATAAAAAGTCTTTTTAAATTCACACAAAAACCTCATTTTAGTTTTACTTTCTTTATCCTATAATCTTAACAAAAAGTAAAATAAAAAAAGTGACTTAATGGATAAAAAATATACAGTACTGATAATTGATGATAAAAAAGAAAATTTAAAATACTTAAATGAAATATTAAAAGAAGAAAATTACAATATAAAAGCATCAACAGATGCTATGTTTGCAATTAATTCTTCTAAATTAAATCCACCTCATCTAATCCTTCTTGATATAAAAATGCCTGAATTAAATGGCTTTGAAGTATGCAATCTATTAAAAAAAGAAGAAAATCTAAAGGATATACCTATAATTTTTATAAGTGCATTAGATGATATTGAAAGTAAAGTAAAAGCTTTAAATATTGGAGGTGTTGATTATATAACCAAACCTTTTGAAAAAGAAGAAGTAAAAGCTAGAATTAAAACCCAACTAAAAATATTTGAAAGTAAACAAACTATTTCAAAACTTTTAGAACAACAAGATTTTTTCTTAAAAAAAATCATCCATGAAATGAATACACCTCTTAGTATTATTTCTTTAAATATTGATAGTTTAGAAGCTCTTTTAGGTCCAAAAGAACAATTTGAGACAATAAAGGCTTCTAGTAAATCTTTATCTTCAATTTACAATGATTTATACTATTTAAGTAAAAAAGAAAAAAGAGTAGCTGAACCTACAAATATAAATTTACTAAGATTTTTATCTTCAAGAGTAGCTTTTTTTGATGAAATGGCAAATGTTAAAAATATAGACATTACTTTAGATATTCACGATGAATTTGATATTTTTATGGATTCTTATGAATTAGAAAGAGTAATAGATAATACCCTTTCAAATGCAATTAAATATGGATTCGAAGATTCAAATATCGATATAATTTTAAATATACAAGAAGATATTTATAAACTTGAAATAAAAAATGAAGGAATACAAATAGCTGATATAAAAACAATTTTTGATGCATATTATCAACAAAAAGAAAAAAATGTAGGTTTTGGTTTAGGTTTGAGTATTGTAAAAGATATTTGCAGTAAATATGAAATAGATATAGCCGTAAGTTCTGTTAATAATCAAACTTCTTTTTCTTATCTTTTTCCAAAAAATTTATTATTAGAAGAAGAAATAATATGAAAATATTTTTACTTGAAGATGATTTTGCTTTAAATAAAATTATAAAACTCTCTTTACAAAATAGAGGTTTTTTTGTTGATAGTTTCACCGATGGTTATAGAGCTGTTGATGTTATATTAAACAGTACCTTTGATTTATATATTTTAGACTTAAATGTTTTAGGATTTGATGGACATAAGGTTTTAGAGTTTATCAGAAAAGATGATTTAAATGTTCCTATTATTATGATAAGTGCTGAAATTGATATTGAAAATATTAAAAAATCTTACACTTTGGGATGTAATGATTATATAAAAAAACCCTTTGATTTTGAAGAACTTTTTTTACGAATTCAATACCACTTAAGTCATATAAAAAAAGATGACAATAGTGATTTTATTGTTGATTTAGCTTATGATTTTTCTTTTAATACAATAGAGCAAACATTACATAAATCAAGCTTTGAAATAGAATTAACAAGCAAAGAAAAATTACTTTTAAGTCTTCTTGTCAAAAATATAAATAATACAGTAACAAATGAAATGATTCACGAATATGTGTGGGATAGTAAAGAGATGGAAGCTGTTAGTATGAGAACTATTGTTCATAAACTAAAGAAAAAGCTAAAAAATGGAATGATTATAAATCTAAGAGGTATTGGATATAAATTAATAAAATAGTAGGAAATTCATTAATAAGACCTATCTTATAATTAGCATTAATATTTTTATCATTTTGAATTTCTTAATTAAATTTTATAAACAAGCATATATCTATTACAAATTAAACATAAAATCAGATAAGATAAAACATATTTAAAATTAACCAAATAAAGGAATAATGTGACTAAGAAAATATTGCTTTTAATTATGCTATTTTTAACTTCAGTTATCGCAAAGGAAAATAATATGAGTATCTATGATTTTAATGTAAAAACGATAGATGGTGAAGAAATTTCAATGTCAAAATACAAAGGAAAAGTTCTTTTAATAGTAAATGTTGCTAGTAAATGTGGATTTACAAGTCAATATGAAGGATTAGAAAATCTTTTTGAAAAATATAAAAATGAAGATTTTATGGTTTTAGGATTTCCTTCAAATCAATTTGCAAATCAAGAACCTGAATCAAATGATAAAATCAAAGAGTTTTGTTCTTTAACATATGAAGTAAAATTTGATATGTTTTCAAAAATAGATGTAAATGGTGAAAATGAAGCTCCTTTATATAAATTTTTAAAATCAAATCAAAAAGGTATTTTAGGAACAGAAAACATAAAATGGAATTTTACTAAATTTTTAGTTGATAAAAATGGTGTTATTGTTGACAGATTTGGAAGTGCAACTAGTCCTGAATCTATTGAAAAAGATATTAAAAAACTTTTAAAATAAAATATTTAGGTAAACATTATTTA
>CBFHMY010000016.1:0-32367 GCA_965657055.1 uncultured Aliarcobacter sp.
ATAAATGAGCTAAATAGTAAAGCAACTCAACTAAAAATAAGTATAGCACTTATAAGTGAAGAGACAAAAACTATGGAGTTATTAGTAGCTCGTCAATCAAAATCAAAGGTTGATTTACTAAAAATCAAAAGAGAACTAGCTCAACTAGAAGGTGAACTTCAAGGAACATACGCTTCAATTCCAAGAGCTAAATTTGCCATTGAAGAAGCACAAAATAAAATAGTAGAAAAGCTAAAAATATTTAAATCAGAAGCTTCAAATGAACTTCAAAAAATAAATACAGAAATCAAAAAATATGAGTCAAAACTAGTTGCAGATGAAGATAAACTAGATAAAACAGTTCTTATCTCACCAGTTGATGGAATTGTAAAACAGATAAATGTAAACACAATAGGTGGAGTTGTAAAATCAGGAATGGATTTAATAGAAATAGTTCCACAAAGTGATATTCTTTTAATCGAAGCAAAAATTGATCCAAAAGATATAGCATTTATAAATCCACAACAAAGAGCAATTGTAAAAATCACAGCATATGATTTTTCTATTTATGGTGGACTTGAAGGTAAAATCGTAGAAATATCAGCAGATAGTATCGAAGATAAAAACGATAAAAATAAAACAAGTTATTATAAAGTAGTTATTAAAACTGAGCAAAATTATTTGGAAAAAGATAAGCAAAAACTGCCAATTATACCAGGAATGGTAACAACAGTAGATATTGTGACAGGGAAAAAATCTATCTTAGATTTCTTATTAAAACCTATATTAAAAACAAAAGCAAACGCACTTCATGAAAGATAATCCTAAATAGGATTATCTTTTACTCAAATCAAAATAAATTATTTTGATTCTTTAATTTCAATAGAAACAATTTTATCTTTTTGTTCAATTGCATCTAAAGTTTGGAAACTATCAGTATCACCATCTTCGATTTCTCCAAAAACAGTATGACCTCCATCTAAATGAGGACAAGGTACAAAACAGATAAAGAATTGACTTCCACCTGTATTTGGTCCTGCGTGAGCCATTGATAAGCTTCCTTTTTTGTGAACTTGTTTATCAGCTTTTGTTTCACATTTGATAGTCCAACCAGGACCACCTGCACCAGAACCTTGTGGACATCCACCTTGTGCCATGAAACCTGGAATTACCCTATGGAAATTTAATCCATCATAAAAATTGTCATTTGCAAGAGTTGCAAAGTTTGATACTGCTATTGGAGTTTCTGCATTAAATAGTTTAATCCAAATAACACCTTTATCTGTAGTTATTTTTGCATATTTAAATTTTGCTAATTCTTCTTTTGAATAATTATATTCTTTCATTTTTGATCCAAACATCTATATCCTTTTATTCTTTTTCAAGGAAGGTACCTTCTTGTGGCATTACTTCAGTTGAAATTATACCTTCTTTAGGTGACAAATAGTTTAATTTAACTAAGTTCTGAACGATTTCTTTGAAAACAGGAACTGCTGACCATGATGCATAGTAGTAGTACCAATACTTTCCAGTTGAGTTAGGATTCATTACAGTTACACCTATTGTATATGAGTTTCCAACATCATCATTTACAAATCCAATAAATGAAGAGATATATTTTTTAAGATATTTCCCACCCCTTGCGATTTGTGCTGTTCCCGTTTTTCCACCGATTTCTAAACCTTCAATTCGAGCAGCTTTTCCAGTTCCTTCTTCAACAGTTCTTACTAATAGTCTTTTCATTTGATCTGCTGTTTGCTTAGAAACAATTTTTTCAGGTTTATCATCATATGGTTTATATTTTGTATTATCATAAGTTAGGTGAGAAACTATATGTGGTGTTATCATATTTCCATCATTATTAAAAACTGTGTAGGCTTTTAAAAGTTGAATAAACGTAGAAGTCATACCTTGCCCAAAAGAAACTGTAGCTTTAAAAACGTTATCTTTTTTGTCTTTATCCCCTGCTGAAAATTGCCATATTTTTGGCATAACACCTTTTTTTTCATAGGGTAAATCTATACCTGTTTTTCTAGTAAAACCAAATCTTTTCATACCTTCAAAAAACTCAGGACCTGTTAGTCTTTGAGCGATTTGTAGTGTTCCTATATTTGATGAAAACATAACAATATCATCAAGAGTTAAAGTATTTTTAGAAAATTGGTGGTCATCTTTAATAGTAAATCTTCCGATTTTATAAGCACCTTTTCCAAATTTACCAGATGAATCTCTTCCACCTGAATTATAAGCAGGAAAGATTTCATTTTTTTTCACTAGATTTTTATCCAAAGCCAATGATATAGAAAGAGGTTTAATAACAGATCCTGGCTCAAACTGATACTCTATTGCATTTACATTTAGTGAGGGAATATCTTCTTTTTTTATTTGTTCTGGATTAAATCTATTTGAAGAAGCCATTGTTATAACTTTTCCAGTTTTACTCTCCATTACAGCTACGATAATTTCATCAGCTGTTAGTTTTTCCTTATATACATCAAGGGTCATTTCTATATTTTTTTGCAGTTTTAGTGGAATATTTAGATTTAAAGTAGCTCCATCTATTCTTTTTCTAATAATAGAATTTTTATCAAAAGAGATATATGAAAGTACATCTCTATCACCTTGAAGTACTCCATCTTTTGATTGATTTAAAACTTTATTATAGTTTCTTTCAAGTCCTTTAATACCATTTACTTTTGTTTTACCAGCTTCTGATTCAAACTTAGAAATATATCCAACAACAGGAGTTAAAGTATCTTCATATGAAAAAGTTCTTTTTTCACCACTTTCGCTTATTGTTAAACCTCTTAGGATTTTATTTCCATTTACTTGCCTACTCATAAAAACATCAAGTTGAATTAATTTGAAAGCTAATTCTTTTAGATTTTTCGCAGATCTTGAGTTAATTCCATAAGATAAGATTAGGTTACCAGGAGTTTTTTCTCCCTCTTTTAATCTCTCTTCTAGTTCTTTATAATCAACATTGCTATAAATAGAAAATAGATTTAAAAATAATTCTCTTTTTGCAGGATCTAAGTATCTTGTATCAATAGAAGCTTTATATAGTTTTTTTGAAGAAGCAATTTTAAAATTATCACTACTTACTATATCTCCACGAACTGCTAGTTCACTTTTTTCACCCTTTAGTGAAGGTAAATGTCTGTTTTCAGTTATCGTTCTAAACACTGAAATCATTAAAATTGTAAGACATAGAAAAATTAGAGAAAATAATATTACTATTTTTTTTGTTTTGTCAATCTTTTCGATATTTTTTGAAGGCATATTTATCCATATTATTATATAATGAGAAATGTATTTTAACAAAACTAAGATTAAATCAAATAACAATCATGTAAATAATAATAAAGCAGACTATCCACTGTTTATATTGGTGTCATTATTAATAATCATAAGCATAGTTTTTTCATACTCTTTGACTATATATACAGTGGAATTTTTTGGTTACGATGAATTTCATTTTTTCATAAGACAAGCAGGTGTTGGAATTGTAGCAATATTGTTAATGTGGTGGTTTTCCTTGCAAGACCCTGATAAAATAGTAGAAAAAGTTGGTATGACTTTATTTATTACATTTTTTATACTTATGATATTGATGCCATTTTTACCTGCATCCATGGTTACAGCTTCGGGGGGAGCTAATAGATGGATTAGGTTACCTGGTATTTCCTTATCGCCCGTTGAGTTTTTCAAAATAGGATTTATATATTTCTTATCATGGTCTTTCCATAGAAAAGTTTTATCAAAACCTAAAAAAATTGGCTTAAAAGATGAGATAGTACTTTTATCCCCTTACTTTTTAACCTTTTTTGTGGTTGTATTTATTATTGCATTTTTACAAAAAGATTTAGGTCAAGTAGTTCTTTTGGGAGTTATATTAGTAGTATTACTTATATTTGCAAATAGATCTTTTAAAATCTTCTTAGCTTTAGGAGCTATTGCACTTGTTGGTTTAGTTGGACTTATTATTGTAGCACCACATAGGATGAATAGAATTCACTCATGGTGGGCAATGGTTCAAGATGGTATTTTATCTGTACTTCCTGCATGGGTAGAACCATATTTAAGAATTGATGAGTTACCTGAACCTTATCAAGTATCTCACTCTTTAAATGCTATTCACAACGGTGGCTTTTTTGGTCAAGGTGTAGCTTTGGGTGATATTAAAGTAGGGTTTTTATCAGAAGTTCATACAGACTTCGTATTAGCAGGAATAACAGAAGAGATAGGATTATTTGGTTTAATGGCATTAACTTCAATTGTCTTTATGATTATTTGGAGAATATTTAAAATAAGTAGAAGAGTTGATAATCCTATTTATCATTTATTTACACTTGGAATTGCTTTGATGATTATTATTGCGTTTTTAATAAACTCATATGGAATATCAGGGATGATCCCAATAAAAGGTATTGCAGTTCCATTATTGTCTTATGGAGGGTCTTCTCTTATTTCTATGGCTATTTCCATAGGTTTAGTTTTATCCATAAGTAGAGTTGTAAAAGAAGAAGTAAAACCAAAAGTTAATATTAGACAAGATGTAAGACAAGATGTTAGAAAAAAGGTTATGAGTAAATGAATAAAACAGTAGTAGTCACAGGTGGTGGAACAGGAGGGCATTTAAAAGTAGCAGATGCTTTTATTGAAGAGTTCTATCATAGGGGAATTGATGTAATTTTTATTGGTTCAGCAAATGGTCAAGATAAAGCTTGGTTTGAACATGATACAAGATTAAAAGCAGCAATTTTTTTAGATACAAGAGGTGTAGTAAATAAAAGTGGTTTTGCAAAAATTTTATCTTTGGGAAATATCTTTTCTAAAACTCTATATTGTTTAGGTTTATATTTTAAATATGATATTAAAACAGTTGTTTCAGTTGGTGGATTTTCAGCAGCAGCAGCAACCTTTGCCTCTATTTTAAAAAGGAAATGTAAACTATATATTCATGAGCAAAACTCAAAAATGGGTAAGCTAAATCAAATCACAACAAAATTTGCCACAGAAGTATTTTCATCATTTGATAAAGAATCAAAAATAAAAGATTATCCAGTAGAAAAAGAGTTCTTCCTAACAGCTAGAGTTAGGGAAAAAGTAAAAACTATTGCTTTTTTTGGTGGTTCACAAGGTGCGGTTTGTATAAATGACTTTGCACTAAAAGTAGCTCCTAGACTGAATGAAATGGGAATAAAAATCATTCATCAAACTGGAAAAAATGATTTTGAAAGGGTAGCTTTTGAATATGAAAAATTAAATATCAAAGCAGATGTATTTGATTTTTCAAGAAGAATTCCTCAAAAAATGTCAAAGGCAGATTTTGCAGTAAGCAGGGCAGGTGCTTCAACATTATGGGAACTATGCGCAAATCAATTGCCAACATTTTTTATTCCATATAAACATGCAGCTGCTGATCATCAGTATTATAATGCAAAGGTTTTACTTGATAAGGGTTTATGCTTTTTAAAAAGAGAAGAAGAGTTAAATGAAGATTATTTTTTTGAAGCTATAAATTCAGATATTCATAAAATTAGCATTGAATTAATAAGTTCTATTAATCCAAATGCTATTTCACTAATTGTTGATATTATACTAAAAGATAATAAGTAACAAAACTCCAAAGATTATTCTATAAATTCCGAAAGCTACGAAAGTAAAGTTTTCTAGGAATTTTAGAAATACTTTAATAGCTAAAAATGCCACAATAAAAGAAACCACAAAACCAACAGCTAGATTTAAAAAGTTTCCACCTGCTAATATTTCTTCATGGTGTTTTAATAAATCATATGCTGTAGTTGCACACATAACAGGAAAAGCTAAAAGAAATGAAAACTCAGCACTTGTTTTTCTATTAAGTCCAACAAGCATAGCACCTATAATACTAGATCCAGCTCTACTTGTTCCTGGAATTAAAGCAAATATTTGAGCAAAACCAATCCAAGCTGCTTGTTTGAAAGTCACATCTTCCACATCTAAAGTATGAGTTTCCTCTTCTTTATAAAATTTCTCAACAATTAAAAACACAATACCACCAACAATAAACATGATGGCAACTATTTCAATAGAAAACATAGCCTTAACTTGTTTTGAAAAAATAAATCCTATTATTGCTATTGGTAAAAATGCAACTAATACTTTTGTCCATAGGTTAATATGAGAAAAAGTAAATTTTGAAGGATAGTTTAAAATAACAGCTAAAATAGCTGCGAACTGAATAATAACCTCATAAGCTTTATTAATACTTGTTTGCTCAATTCCTAAAAATTCACTAGCAACTATTAAGTGCCCGGTTGAAGAAATAGGTAAAAATTCTGTAATACCTTCTACTATACCTAATATTGCCGAATCGAATACGGTCATTTTAATCCTTTTTGTTTTGTAAGTTCTAAAAATAGCTTTAAACTTCTTTTTTCTTTTAGGCCGAGATTATAGTCAATTTTCTTTAAATAAAGGGTTATATTATTTTTAGAAACACCAGATCTTTTTGAATATTGCTCTAAAATATACTGGGGAATCTTTATATGATTTTTATTGAAGTTTTTTGTTAGTTTTTCTAAGGCTGTTTTATTTGAGTTATAACAAAGAACTGCAAATACAAAAGGAAGATTATATTTATCTTTCCACTGTTTTGCTAGGTCAATTTTTTCTATATCTTTATTTTCATGATAAAACTTTAAAGCCTTATCTCCTATGATTACTTTTCCTTCAAGCTCTAAAACCTTTGCAAGTGCATTTGAAGTTTGAGATTGGAAGTCACTTTGACTCTCTCCTGGAATTAATAAAACAGATAAAACATCATTTTTGGCAATTATTCCCAAATCTAAGAATTTTTCATTTCGTGAAGCAATTGAAGAAATAAAAGCACTGTCTACTTTTCTTGTTTTAAACTTGTTGTTTATATATGATGGATAAGATTTTTTATACTCTATTATTGATTTTAATTGAGTTGATTGTATGTTTTTTTTTATAAAAATATGAAAGGGTAATAAATTTATAAAATCTATTTTTGCAAATATCATTAAATATTTGTCCTTATTATGTTAAAATTTTGTCGCTATAATAATATAAATATTATAAGAAGGGATTAAAATGGTAAAAATAGAGTTTCTAGGACCAATAAATAAAGAAGATATGAATTTAGATATTCAAAACTTATCACAACTAAGTGATATTTTAAAAGAAGATAGTGATGTGTCAACTTGGCTTGCAACATGTGCTGTTGCTATAAATGATACATTAATTTCTTCAAAGGAAAATGTAGTATTAAAAGATGGAGATAGAGTTTCATTATTACCTCCTGTTTGTGGTGGCTGAATTATGACAAATAATGAAAATAATATAGATAGAAAAGAGTTTTTACAACTTTTTGATGGATCATTACCTGTTGAGCAAATTACAAATGCTTGGTATGATAAATACAAAAATTCAAACTATGGAGCAATTATCACTTTTGTGGGAGTTGTAAGAGATGAAAATAAAATAGATGGATTATCATTTGATATATATGAACCTATATTAAACAATTGGTTTGATACTTGGCAAAAAAAAGCAAATGAATTAAATGCAATAGTTCTAATGGCTCATAGTAGAGGTGATGTTTTTAATCATGAAAGTTCATATATAGCTGCGGTTTGTTCTCCAAAAAGAAGAGTAGCCTTAGAATTAATAGATGAATTTGTAGAAGATTTTAAAGCACAAGCTCCTATTTGGAAATATGATATTATAGATAATAAAAGAATATATGCACAAGATAGAAGTACAGCTATAAAAGGTTCAGGACTTTTGTCATAATACAAAAGTAGAAAAAAGAAAGAAGACTAAAACAATATGAGAGTAGATTTACACAATCACACAACACTATGTAACCACGCTGAGGGTACAGTTGATGAATATATACAAAGAGCAATAGAAATAGGTATTGATGAGTATGGTTTTTCTGATCATGCTCCTATGAACTATGATCCAAAATATAGAATGGATATAAGCCAAAAAGCCTTATATGAAAAATGGATTTTAGATGCAAAAGAAAAATATAAAAATGAAATAAAAATATTACTTGCATATGAAGTTGATTATTTAGATGGATATATTTTAGATGAGGTAGTTAATGCAAAAGTTGATTATCTAATAGGTTCTGTTCATTTTTTAAAAAATAAAAATGATATGTGGGGATTTGATAATCCAGAATTTATAGGTGTTTATAAATCAAAAGACATAGATACTATTTGGGCTGAATATTTTGAAGCTATAAGTGCTATGGCTAAAACTCAACTATTTGATATAGTAGGGCATTTAGATTTAATAAAAGTTTTTAAATTTCTTCCAAAAAAAGATATAAGAATAATCGCTCGTGATACATTAAAACAAATAAAAAATTCTAATATGGTTTTAGAAATAAATCCAGCAGGTTTGAGAAAACCAATAGGTGAAACATATCCATCAAAGCAGCTTTTAGAGTTGGCTTATGAAATGAATATTGATATTACATTTGGTTCAGACGCCCATAGCGTTGAACAAGTGGGATTTAAATATGAAGATGCAAGAGCCTTAGCAAAAGAGATTGGCTACACAAAATGCATGACTTTTGAAAATAGAGAGAAAAAATCTATCACTTTTTAAACTTTTTAACACTTCTGTCTAAAAACATTATTATTTAATCTGCAGTTGTATAAAAATTATACAACTGTTTTATTTTATTTTACATTATTTTTGCTACAATAAATGAAATAATTTCAAGGAGTTAAACCTATGGGTAAGTTCGTTAATAATACTGAAGAGTTTTTTGTTTATTGTAAAGAAAATGAAGTAAAGTTTGTAGATTTTAGATTTACAGATATGAAAGGTACATGGCACCATGTAACTTATATGATGAGTGCAGTTAGTACTGGTCAATTAGATAACGGTATGCCTTTTGATGGTTCATCAATTGATGCTTGGCAACCAATTCACAGATCAGATATGCTTTTAAAACCAGATGTTGAAACTGCATTTTTAGATCCATTTACAGCTGATTCTACAATCATCGTAATTTGTGATGTTTATGATATCTACAAAAATGAAATGTATGAAAAATGTCCAAGATCTATCGCTAAAAAAGCATTAACATTCTTAAGTGAATCAGGTGTTGGTGATGTTGCATACTTTGGTCCTGAAAATGAATTCTTTGTATTTGAAGATGTAAAAATCATTGATAAAGCAAATGAGTCATACTATAGAGTTGATACTGAAGATGGTGAGTGGAATGATGGCGCTACTATCGAAGGTGGAAACATGGGTCACAGAGCTAGAACAAAAGGTGGATACTTCCCAGTAGCTCCTATTGATACAGGTGTTGATTTAAGAGCTGAAATGATGCAAGTTCTTGAGCAAGTTGGTCTTGAAGTAGTTCTTGGTCACCACGAAGTTGCACAAGGTCAACATGAATTAGGTATTGTTTTTGGAGACTTAATTGAAGCTGCTGATAATGTTCAAAAATTAAAATATGTAATCAAAATGGTTGCACATTTAAATGGTAAATCTGCTACATTTATGCCAAAACCACTTTATGGTGATAATGGAAATGGTATGCACGTACACCAATCAATCTGGAAAGATGGTAAAAACTTATTCTACAAACAAGGTGAATATGGTAATCTTTCTGATATGGCTAGACATTATATCGGTGGAGTATTTGCACACGCAAGAGCAGTTGCTGCGTTTACTAACCCATCAACAAACTCATACAAAAGATTAATTCCAGGATTTGAAGCACCTTCAATCTTAACTTATTCTTCTCAAAATAGATCAGCTTCTTGTAGAATTCCTTACGGAGCAGGAGAGAAAGCAACTAGAATTGAAATGAGATTCCCAGATTCAACATCTTGTGCATATTTAGGATTTGCAGCAATGTTAATGGCTGGACTTGATGGTATTAAAAATAAACTTGAGCCTGTTGGTCCAATGGATGACGATTTATATGAATTAGAATTAGATGAAATCAGAGAAAGAGGACTTCCTCAAATGCCACACACTTTAAGAGGTGCATTAGAATCATTAGTTAGAGATAACGAATTCTTACAACCTGTATTCACTAAAGATATGGTTGATACATACCAACACTACAAATTTGAAACTCAAGTTTGGCCTAACGAAGCTAGACCAACTCCATTTGAGTTAAAATCTATGTATTCTTGCTAGTATTTATTTACTAAAAGAAAAAAGGCAAGTTCATTTGAACTTGCCTTTTTTTATGTCTAAAAAATAAGAAGAAAAAAGAAACTTTCAATAACAAATAACAAGTTACTAGTTACAAGTTACTAGTTATTTGTTATTTAGGAGTGAGAAGAAATATTAGAATTCTAATACTTCTTCTCCCGGATTTGAAGGTTGAACTAGATTATCAATTTCAGGTAAAGGTGATTTATCTGTAAATAGCTCTGTTTTACCATTTATATTTGAAGTGTAAACGTTTTGTGGCATTGTAAAAGTTCTTGGAATTTCAGGATGTAGCTGTAAATATTTTTTATAGAAATTACCAAATACAGGAGCTGCAATTTTACCACCTGTTTCTGTTCTTTTCATAGGGGAATTATTATCATTTCCAAACCAAACTATAGTTTGAATTGATGGTGAATATCCACAGAACCACGCATCAACATTGTTATTTGTTGTTCCTGTTTTTCCTGCAAGTTCAAGACCAGGAACTTGTGCTGCTTTTCCTGTACCTCTTGTTACTACATCATTTAATATTGAAGTTATTAGATAAGATTGTTCAGGAGAATTTATCTCTTTTGTTTGAGGTTCAAAAGTAACAATTTCTCCATTTTTATTTACAATTTGCTCAATAATATAAGGTTTAACTTGAACACCATTATTTGAAAAAATACTATAGGCTTCACTAAACTCAATCAAAGTTACACTCATTGAACCTAGTGTAATTGATAAATTTCCAACCACATCATTAAAACCATATCTTTTTAATTCATTTGTTGTAAGATCAATTCCTACATCTGTAACTAAATTAAGAGTAGATAAGTTTCTTGAAAAAGTTAATGAATCTCTTAAAGTAACAACTCCTTCAAATTTCCCACCATAGTTTTTTGGTTGCCATTTTTTCTCAACACCACCAACTGTATAGTTATATGTTCTTGAAATATCAAATAATTGAGAAGCTGGATTGTAACCTTCGTTTAAAGCAATTTGATATAAAAATGGTTTAATAGAACTTCCTGCTTGTCTTTTTGACTGAAATGCTCTATTAAATACAGATTTATTATAATCTACTCCTCCAACAATAGCTAAAATTTTACCAGTTGAACTTTCCATACTAATCATTGCACCATTTAATTCTTTATCAGAGTCATCTTTTGAATTTGCTCTTTTTAAAGCTTCATCATATGATTGTTTTAAACTATCTTTTGCAATTTCTTGTGCATCTGAATCTATTGTTAAATAAACTTTATAACCACCATATTTAATATCAGGTATATCATTTATAAGTTGGCTAATCGCATAATCAATAGCATATGGAGCACTATTTTTAGTAAGTGTTTGATTATGAATTATAGGAGTTTCTTTCATAGAACTTTCATATTGATCTGCATTTATCCAACCTAAAGTATTTAATCTTGTAATTACTTGATTAGCCCTTGCTAGGGAAATTTTTAGATTTTTTGTAGGATCATAAAAGCTAGGAGCTCTTGGAAGTCCAACTAAAATAGCCATTTCTTTTAAAGATAATTCATATAAGTCCTTATCAAAATAACCTTTTGCTGCTGTTTTTATTCCATAATAACCATGTCCAAAATAAACATTGTTTAAATATCTTTCTAGAATTTCTTCTTTTGTTAATATACTTTCAAGTCTAATTGCTAGTAATGCTTCTTTTACTTTTCTTAAAAGCTTTTTTTCACTACTTAATACAAGCATTTTTATTAATTGTTGAGTTAATGTACTAGCACCTTCTACAAATCCACCTGCTTTTATATCTTTTATAATAGCACGACTTATTGCATCTGGGTTGATACCTGAGTGTTCAAAAAATTGTGTATCTTCAATAGCTACTAATCCTTCGATTATTCTTGCTGGAATATCATCATATTTAACATATTCTCGATTTTCATCTTTAAATGTGTTTGCTATTATATTTCCATCTTTATCATAAAATTGCGTACTTTGTTTTGGAGCATAATTTACAACTGTATCAACATCATGTTTTATTTCATCATATAAATTGTAAAGCCAACCCGCAGCCACTAATCCTAAAATGACAAAAAAACCAAAAATATATTTGATCATATTAATTCCTAAATTGTTTATTTTTAAAAGTTGAGTTAATTAACTTTTTTGTGTAATCTTCTTTTGGAGAAGATAAAACATCTACTGTAAAACCTTTTTCTATAACTTGTCCATCTTTTAAAATTATAATCTCATTACAAATATCTTTTATTGATTCTATATCATGGGTTACAAATAATATCAAAATATTTAAACGGCTTTTTAAATCATTTATCAAATTTATAATATTGGTTTTATTTTCTTCATCAAGCGCAGTAGTTGGCTCATCAAGTAAAAGAAGTTTTATATTTCTACTTAATGCTATTGCTATTACTATTCTTTGAATTTGACCACCACTTAATTGACTTGGAAATTTATTTAAAAGTGAAATATCCAAATCAACTAATTTTAGTGCCTCTTCTTTTTTTTCATTAGTGCAAAAAAACTGATCTTTGATTTTTGTCATCATAGATAAAGAAGTAAAAGGATTTTGAGGAATAAATCCAATAGTGTCATAATTTAACTCAAAACTTGAATTTATATCTTTTTCTACAAGTAAGCTTGATGGAAGTAGATTTAATAATGCCTTTAAAGTTAAAGACTTTCCACTTCCACTTTCACCAATCAAAGCACTTGAGTCTTTTATATCAAATGATATATCAACCAATTGCTTGTTTGGTGTGCTGATTTTTAATTTATTTATTTTTAACACAAAATACCTTTTAAATTAAAGGTTCATCCATTTCAGAAGGAATATTTAAATTCATCAATTTTAAAACTGTAGGTGCAATATTATTTAAACTTCCTGTTTTAACTTCTTTTACATCTTTTGCAATTACAAAACAGTAAACATCTCCTACTGTATGATTTGTAAGAGTATTCCCTTCATCATCTTTCATCATTTCACAATTTCCATGATCTGATGTTAAAATTATATTATAGTTTTTTTCTTTTGCTACTTCTAAAATAAGTCCAAGCTCATGATCCACAGCTTCAACAGCTTTAACAGCTGCATCAAATACACCTGTGTGTCCTACCATATCTCCATTTGCAAAGTTTACAACTATAAAGTCAATATCATTTTTCATTGCAGTCTTCACAGCATCTGCAACTTGTGGTGCTGACATTTCAGGTTGTAAATCATAAGTAGCAACTCCTGGAGATGGAATTAAAACTCTAGTTTCATTTAGCATAGGCTCTTCAACCCCACCATTAAAGAAAAATGTAACGTGTGCATATTTTTCAGTTTCTGCTGTATGAACTTGAGACAATCCAGCATTTGAAATAACTTCAGCTAGAGTATTTGTTGGAGCATCTTTAGGAAATAAAACATCAATAGGAGTATTTTTATCATATTGAGTCATTGTTGCTAAAAATAAATTTTCTTTGAAAGTTTGAAATTCACTAAAATCTTTATTTGCAAATACAGATGACATTTCTCTCATTCTATCACTTCTAAAGTTACAAAAGATTATTCCATCGTTTTCTTTTAATCCATCATATCCATCAAAAGCACTTGGAATAATAAATTCATCAAAAACTCCACTATCATATGACTCTTTTAAGTAAGTTAAGATATCAGAAGAAGTTGATGGTTCAGCATATGTAATAGCATCAAATGATTTTTTAACTCTTTCCCATCTATTATCTCTATCCATTGCATAATATCTTCCTGCAATTGTTGCTATTTTTATATCATCATCACAAACTTCTAATAGTTTATTAATATAAACAGCAGCACAATCAGGAGCTACGTCTCTTCCATCTGTAATTACATGGATAAAAACTTTTTTATTTTGAGCTTTTGCTATTTTAGCCATTGCAATAATATGATCAATATGTGAATGAACACCACCGTCACTTAATAGACCTAATAAGTGAATATTATTAGATTTTGCTAAAATATCTTTAAAAACTTGATTATCTTTTAATGTATTCTCTTCAATTGCAATATTTATTTTTACTAAATCTTGATATAAAATTCTTCCACTACCAATTGTCATGTGTCCAACCTCGCTATTTCCCATCTGTCCATCAGGAAGTCCAACAAATTTTCCATAAGTGTGAATTAATGAGTATGGTACGTTATTAAATAGATAATCATAAGTTGGAGTAACTGCACTAGCGAATGCATTAAAATTATTTGAACTGTTATGTCCAATACCATCTGTGATAATAAGTAGTGTTTTATTTGTCATGGTTTAAACCTTTTAAAAAGTATAATATTATATAATCGCGCAAATTATATCAAAATCAAGGTTCAAGTTTGTTTTATTGGTTATATAGACATCTAGATATTAATATCTTTCAATACATTTCAGTTCGAGCTGGAATGAGTTTTTTTATTTCTTTCGTATTAACTATGTATTTAATGCCAAAGTTTGTAAAATGGGCAAAATCAAAAAAAGCATCACAACCGATTTATGAATTAGCACCTGAAGCACACAGGGCCAAAGTAGGGACTCCAACTATGGGTGGAGTTGTATTTATATTTGCTACTATTATTGCAACTGTTTTAACTGCAAAATTAAGTAACTTTTATGTGGTTGGTGGATTAGTATGTTTAGCACTTTTTTCACTAATTGGAATACAAGATGATTATTCAAAAATATCAAAAGCAAAAAACAATGCAGGATTAAGTGCAAGAGCAAAACTAGTTTTACAGTTTCTAGCTGCAGCCTTAGTTGGATTTTTATTGTATCACTTTGGACATTCTACAGAACTATTTACACCTTTTTATAAATTTTCACTATTTGATATGGGAATATATGGAATTTTATTTTGGATGTTAGTAATGGTTGCTGCATCAAATGCTGTTAATTTAACAGATGGATTAGATGGACTTGCAACAGTTCCATCAATTATGGCTTTTTTTACCTTATCAATTTTAGTATATGTAACAGGGCATGCAATTTTTTCATCATATTTATTATTACCAAATATCCAAACAGTTGGAGAACTAGTAATAATAGGAACTGCAATTTGTGGAGCATTAATCGCATTTTTATGGTTTAACTCTCATCCTGCTGAAATATTTATGGGAGACTCAGGATCACTTCCTCTTGGAGCATTTATGGGTTATATGGCAATAGTTGCAAAATCAGAATTATTGTTATTAGCTATTGGCTTTATCTTTGTACTTGAAACTGTTTCTGTAATACTTCAAGTTGGATCTTATAAACTAAGACAAAAAAGAGTTTTTCTAATGGCTCCTATTCATCATCATTTTGAGCAAAAGGGTTGGAAAGAAAATAAGATAATTGTAAGATTTTGGATTATCTCATTTATGACAAATCTAATTGCACTTTTAAGTTTAAAAATCAGATAAAGAAAAAATATGACTACTAAAAATGATAAAATCAGAATTTTAGGTAAAGGCCTAACAGCCCTTGCACTAAAAGATAAATTTCCAAATGCAACATTATATGATGATAAAGATTTTGAAAACTATGATTTACAAAGTAATGAAGTTACAGTTGTAAGTCCTGGAATTCCTCCATATAATAATATGGTATTAAAATCAAAAAATATTCTTAGTGATTATGATTTATTTGAAGATATAATACCTTTTTCAATTTGGATCTCAGGAACAAATGGAAAAACAACAACTACACAAATGTGTCAACACTTATTAAAAGAGTATAACTCGGTTTGTGGTGGAAATATTGGAATACCACTTTCTCATATGGATGAGAAAGCTCCCATTTGGATTTTAGAAACTTCTTCATTTACCTTACACTATACAAATAAGTCAAAACCAAATATTTATTTATTACTTCCAATTTCAGAAGATCATATTACTTGGCATGGCTCTTTTAAAGAGTATCAAGATGCAAAGTTAAAACCACTTTCTTTAATGAATGAAAATGAAGTTGCTATTATTCCTGAACAGTTTAAAGATATAAAAACAAATGCAAAGGTAATAACATATAAAAATAGTGATGATTTATGTGAGTATTTTAAAATAGATAAATCAAAAATAAAATTTAAAGAACCATTTTTATTAGATGCAATTTTAGCAATGTGTGTTCAAAAAATAGTATTTGATGAAATAAACTATGATTTAATAAATGAGTTTGTAATAGATAAACATAAAGTAGAAGAGTTTAGAGATAAAAAAAATAGATTGTGGATTGATGATAGCAAAGCTACAAATGTAGATGCAACAATAAATGCACTTGTTCCATATATAAATAATGATATACATATAATATTAGGTGGAGATGATAAGGGTGCAAATTTAAAACCATTATTTGAAAATATAAAAGACTTAGACATATATGTTTATGCAATTGGTTCAAATACAAATAAAATTGTAGATTATTGTAATGAATATAAAATAAAAGTTGAAAATTGTACTTATTTAAATATAGCAGTTGAGAAAATGAATGAAAATTTAACAATAAATAGTATAGGAATATTATCGCCAGCTGCGGCATCATTGGACCAGTTTAAGTCTTATGCACATCGTGGAGACGAATTTAAAAATTTAGTTGAATCTTTAAGTTAAATTTAATAAAGTACCTTGTATAATCTCACTCCAATTTGCGTTGGTTCGATAGCTCAGTCGGTAGAGCAAAGGATTGAAAATCCTTGTGTCGACAGTTCGATTCTGTCTCGAACCACCATTTTGTATTGGATGCTGGTGTAGCTCAGTTGGCTAGAGCAGCTGATTTGTAATCAGCAGGTCGGGGGTTCGACTCCCTTCACCAGCTCCATTTTTTTTGTCCTGCGTGATCTTTTGAGAACAGCGCTTGACCAGAACAATAATATTTTTCAACGGTGAGGTTGGAGAGTGGTCAAATCCTGCGGACTGTAAATCCGCCGCCTACGGCTTCGAAGGTTCGAATCCTTCTCTCACCACCACGCAAATGTTGCGGGAGTAGCTCAGTTGGCTAGAGCTTCTGCCTTCCAAGCAGACTGTCGCGAGTTCGAGTCTCGTCTCCCGCTCCATTTTATTTATTGATTACTGGGAGCTGAGTTATAAGCGCATATTTTTTTATAACTCTTTTTATATATTACTCCCATTAAAGTTTTTTTTCAGTATTTTTTAAATATAATACGCAGCACAATAAAATTGTGTAATTTAACATAAATTAAATCCCCTCTGAATAGAGAAGCCAAATGGGCTTATCTACTCAGAGGGCAATAACCAAAATTTAGAAGGGGAATTCTATGGCAAAAGAAAAATTTTCAAGAAACAAACCGCACGTTAACATCGGAACAATCGGACACGTTGACCACGGTAAAACTACATTAACTGCTGCTATTTCTGCAGTATTATCTGTAAGAGATGGTGGAGCGATGATGGATTACGATCAAATCGATAATGCACCAGAAGAAAGAGAAAGAGGAATTACTATTGCTACTTCTCATATTGAGTACGAAACAAAAAATAGACATTACGCTCACGTAGATTGTCCAGGTCACGCGGATTATGTTAAAAACATGATTACTGGTGCTGCACAAATGGACGGTGCTATTATTGTTATTGCTGCAACTGATGGACCAATGGCTCAAACTAGAGAGCACATTCTATTATCTAAACAAGTTGGTGTTCCATACATCGTTGTATTCTTAAATAAAGAAGATCAATTAGATGAAGAAGACAAAGACGAAATGTTAGAATTAGTTGAAATGGAAGTTAGAGAATTATTATCTACTTACGATTTCCCAGGTGATGATACTCCTGTTGTTGCTGGTTCTGCATTTAGAGCATTAGAAGAAGCTAAAGCTGGTGCTGTTGGACCATGGGGAGAAAAAATTATTGCATTAATGGATGCAGTAGATTCTTATATCCCAACTCCACAAAGAGATGTTGATCAAGATTTCTTAATGCCTGTAGAAGATGTTTTCTCTATCTCAGGAAGAGGAACTGTTGTAACTGGTAGAATTGAAAAAGGTACTATCAAAGTTGGTGAGACTATTGAAATCGTTGGATTCTCTGACACTAAAACAACTACTGTAACAGGTGTTGAGATGTTTAGAAAAGAAATGGATCAAGGTCAAGCTGGTGATAACTGTGGTGTTCTTTTAAGAGGTATTAAAAAAGAAGACGTAGAAAGAGGACAAGTTTTATGTAAACCTAAAACTATTACTCCACATACAAAATTCAGATGTGAAGTGTATATCCTTTCTAAAGAGGAAGGTGGTAGACATACTCCATTCTTCTCAGGATATAGACCACAGTTCTATGTAAGAACTACAGACGTTACTGGTTCTTGTACATTACCTGAAGGTACTGAAATGGTTATGCCAGGTGATAACGTAGAAATGACAGTTGAATTAGTTGCTCCAATCGCTCTAGACAAAGGTACAAAGTTTGCTATTAGAGAAGGTGGTAGAACTGTAGGTGCTGGAGTTGTTGCTGAAATCATTGAATAAGGATTTATAATGGCAAACATTAGAATTAAAATCGGATTAAAATGCCAAGAGAATGGTGATATTAACTATACTACTTGGAAAAATCCAAAAACTCATACTGAAAAGTTTGAAGTAAAAAAATATAGCCCGAGATTAAAGAAACATACTTTACACAAAGAAGTTAAATTAAAATCGTAATATTTTGAACTTGTGGTTAATCCCACAAGTTCTTTTTTAAAAAATTATAAGTAGGTCAGTAGCTCCAACGGTAGAGCGCCGGATTCCAAATCCGATGGTTGTGGGTTCGAGTCCCTCCTGGCCTGCCACTTAAGTTTTTTTAAAAGAAGTACTGACTTTTTTTGAAAGAATTTACAAGCTTTTCAATAGCAATCAAAAATCGGAGTCAACAGTGAATAAATTACAAAGTTATTACACAAATGCAAAATCAGAATTATTAAAAGTTATTTTTCCAATCAAGGAACAAATTAGATCTGCATATTTATCTGTGTTTATAGTTGTTACTGTTATTACACTGTTTTTAGCTTTAATTGACGGTATTATGTCGTTAAGCTTATCTTCAATAATTAATTAAGGAAATATATTTATGGCACATAAATGGTATGCAATACAAACTTATTCAGGTAGTGAGTTATCTGTTAAAAGAGCTTTAATACAATTAGCTGAAGAAATGGCAGATGGAAGAATTGCAGATGTTTTAGTTCCTACTGAAGATTTAATTGAAATTAAAAAAGGTAAAAAGTCTATTGTTGAAAGACCTTTATATCCTGCTTATGCATTTGCAAAAATTGATTTAGATACAGGTTTATGGCATAGAATTCAATCAATGCCAAAAGTTGGAAGATTCATTGGTGAGTCTAAAAAACCAACTGCTTTATCTGATAAAGATATTAATTTAATTTTAGAAAAAGTTAAAAATAGAGCAGCAGCTAAACCAAAAGTTTCATTTGACGAAGGTGAAATGGTAAGAATCAACGAAGGACCATTTTCTAACTTTAATGGTTTAGTAGAAGACTTTGATATGGTTTCAGGTTTATTAAAACTAAATGTTTCAATTTTTGGAAGAAATACTCCTGTTGAAATATCTTATACACAAGTAGAAAGAGTAGTTTAATTTATATCAGTTTTAGGCATTAGGCAAAAAAACTAGCTTCTTGATATAGTTTTCTTGCCTAATGTCTAATCATTAAAAAATTGTTAAAGGAATAGCATGGCTAAAAAAATTCAAGGGTTACTTAAATTACAGATACCTGCAGGTGCTGCAAACCCATCACCACCAGTTGGACCAGCGTTAGGTCAAAGAGGTGTTAATATAATGGAGTTTTGTAAAGCTTTCAATGAAAAAACTAAAGATAAAGCTGGTTTTAAATTACCAGTTGTAATCACAGTTTATACAGATAAAAGTTTTACATTTGAAGTAAAACAACCACCAATGACTGATTTAATCAAAAAAGTTGCTGGAGTTAAAGCAGGTTCTAGTAATCCATTAAAACAAAAAATTGGAAAATTATCTAGAGATCAAATTATGGAAATCGTTGATATGAAAATCAAAGATTTAAATACAGATGATAAAGAAGCGGCTGCAAGAATTGTTGCAGGTTCAGCTAGATCAATTGGTATTGAAACAGAATTATAATATTCTGTTTTAAGAGAGTCTTACCACCAGACTTAATAATGGCGGTAGCAAAATAATATAATTGCGGAGATAATAATGGCAAAAATTTCAAAAAGATATAAAGCATTAACAGAAAAAATTGAGAATAGAAAATACTCATTAGCTGATGCTTGTGTAAGTGTAAAAGAATTAAAATCAGCTAAATTTGACGAAAGTGTTGAAATTGCACTTAACTTAAATGTTGATCCAAGACATGCAGACCAAATGATTAGAGGTGCTGTTGTACTTCCAAATGGAACTGGTAAAACTGTAAGAGTTGCAGTATTTGCTAAAGGTTTAAAAATGGATGAAGCAACTGCAGCAGGTGCTGATGTTGTTGGTAACGATGATTTAGCTGAAGCTATCCAAGCTGGAAACATTAACTTTGATGTTTTAATTGCAACTCCTGATTGTATGGGAATTGTAGGAAAAGTAGGAAGAATTTTAGGGCCAAAAGGTTTAATGCCAAATCCTAAAACAGGTACAGTAACAATGGACGTTACAAAAGCTGTAACTGATGCTAAAGGTGGTCAAGTTACATATAGAGTTGATAAAAAAGGTAATATGCAAGCTGGAATCGGAAAAGCTTCTTTTTCTGCTGAAGCAATTCAAGAAAATGCTGCAGCATTTATTTCAGCAATTAACAAAGCTAAACCTTCAACTGCAAAAGGTAGATATATTACTAATGCAGCTATATCGTTAACAATGAGCCCATCAATTGTTTTAGATAACATGGAAATTATGGAAATTAGATAAGGTTTTACCTTGTCTAATTTTTTTTTAGCATTCAATAATGAAGAAATTTCTCTTTATTATTGAGTGTTATTCAAAGCACTGAAATAAAACTGAAGACAGCTGGTAAGAAACACCTCCGTTTCTTGTAAGTCCCGCCTAAGTCGATGTTTTGAAGGGAGGAGAAATATATGACTAAACAACAAAAATCAGAAATTGTTAATTTTTTAACATCTGAATTCAAACAATCTTTAGCGGTTGTTGTATGTGATTACAAAGGTCTTACTCATAAAGAATTAGAATCTTTAAGAAAAGATGCAAGAGCAAACAACACAAAAGTTCAAGTTGCTAAAAATACTTTAGTAACAGTAGCTGCTAAGAATGCTGAATTAGGTGATATTGAATTAAATGGTACAAATATTTTCTTATGGTCAGAAGATCAAATTTCAGCTTGTAAAGTAGCTGACAAGTTTGCATCTGCTAACAAAGAGAAATTTACTATTAAATCTGGTATCATTGAAGGTGAAATTGCTGACGCTGCTAGAGTTAATGCATTCGCTAAATTACCATCTAAAGAAGAACTTCTTGGTATGCTTGCATCTGTATGGATGGCACCAGTTAGAAACTTTACGATTGGTCTTGATGCACTTAGAAGAAAAAAAGAAGAAGAGGCAGCTTAATTATTTAAGCTATTAATATATTAAAAATAAAAATTATAAGGAATATGAAATGGCAATTTCTAAAGAAGACGTTTTAGAATTTATCTCTGGTTTATCTGTATTAGAATTATCAGAATTAGTAAAAGAATTTGAAGAAAAATTTGGTGTATCTGCACAACCTGTAGCTATGGCTGGTGGAGCAGTTGCTGCTGTTGAAGCTGCTGAAGAAAAAACTGAATTTGATGTTATCATCTTAGATGCTGGTGACAAAAAAATTAATGTTATTAAAGAAATTAGAGCATTAACTGGTTTAGGTTTAAAAGAAGCTAAATCTGCTGCTGAAGAAACTCCTTCAACAATTAAAGAAGGTATCTCAAAAGAAGATGCTGAAGCTGCAAAAGCTGCTCTAGAAGCTGCTGGTGCAAAAGTAGAAATTAAATAATTACTCGTTAATTATGACTGTTATACAAGGCTTTGGCCTTGTATAAGAACAGCATCTTTGAGGGCTAAGGTTAAAATTTTATGAAATTTTAACCCTATCCTTTATGGATGCTTTTGTGCTTTATAGAAATATAAAAAGCAAAACTTAACCAAATTTTATAACAAGGCCGACAATGTTAAACTCTTTAAAATCTGGTAATAGACTTAGAGTTGATTTTGCAAAAAATCCACAACAAATTGAAATTCCAAACTTATTACAACTACAACAAACTTCATATGACACATTCTTAATGATTGGTCAAGATGACAGAACTACTGCTGGAATTGAAAAAGTATTTAAATCTATTTTCCCTATACATGACGTTCAAAACAGAATTACACTTGACTACCTAGGTTCAGACGTAGGAAAACCTAAATATGACGTACGAGAATCAATGGTTAGAGGATTAACATATTCTATTCCTCTTAAGATCAATATTAGATTAACTTTATGGGATCTTGACGAAAAAACTGGTGAAAAAATCGGTGTTAAAGATATGAAGGAACAAGCTTTATTTATTAGAGAAATTCCTTTAATGACGGATAGAACTTCTTTTATTGTTAATGGTGTTGAAAGAGTAGTTGTTAATCAATTACACAGATCACCAGGTGTTATCTTCAAAGAAGAAGAATCAAACACAGCTGATAACAAACTAATCTATACTGGTCAAATTATTCCAGATAGAGGTTCTTGGTTATACTTCGAATATGATGCAAAAGATGTATTATATGTAAGAATTAACAAAAGAAGAAAAGTACCTGTTACTATTTTATTTAGAGCATTAGGATATTCTAAAGAAGATATTATCAAATTATTCTACCCAATAGTTAATATTAAAATTAAAAGTAATAAATTCTTAACTGAATTTAATCCTGATGATTTCATGGGAAGAATTGAATTTGATGTTAAAGATGACAAAGGTAACTTAGTTATTGGAGCTGGAAAAAGATTAACTGCAAGAAAAGCTAAAGCTTTAGTTGACGGTGGATTAAAATTAATCGAATATCCTTTAGAGCAATTAATGGATAGATCAACTGCAAATACAATTTATGATCCAGAATCAGGAGAAGTTTTATTTGATGCATTAACTAACCTTGATGAAATAAAATTAAAAAAACTTTTAGATTTAGGTTTTGAATCATTTGATATTGCAAATGACTTAGCTACAGGTATTGATAATTCTATTATTAATGCATTTAAAGCTGATGCTGAATCTTTAAAATTATTAAAACAAACTGAGCAAATTGATGATGAAAATGATTTATCAGCAATTAGAATTTATAAAGTAATGAGACCAGGTGAGCCTGTTACTAAAGAAGCTGCTAAAGAGTTCGTTAAAAAATTATTCTTTGATCCAGAAAGATATGATTTAACAAAAGTGGGAAGAATGAAAATGAACCACAAATTAGGTGTTAACGTACCTGAATATGTAACAACTTTAACTTATGAAGATGTTATTAAAACAGTACAATACCTAGTAAAAGTTAAATCTGGTCATGGTCATATCGATGATAGAGATCACTTAGGAAACAGAAGAATTAGAGCAATTGGTGAATTATTAGCAAATGAATTACATGCTGGTTTAATCAAAATGCAAAAAGCAATTAGAGATAAAATGACTACTTTATCTGGTACATTAGAAGATATTATGCCACATGATTTAGTAAACTCTAAAATGATTACATCAACTATTACTGAGTTCTTTACATCAGGTCAATTATCTCAATTTATGGACCAAACAAATCCATTATCAGAAGTTACTCATAAAAGAAGACTTTCTGCACTTGGTGAGGGTGGACTTGTAAAAGAAAGAGCTGGATTTGAAGTAAGGGACGTTCACGCAACTCACTACGGAAGAATTTGTCCAGTTGAAACTCCAGAGGGTCAAAATATTGGTCTTATTAATACATTATCAACTTTCTCAAAAGTTAATGAATTAGGATTTATTGAAGCTCCATACAAAACTGTTATTGACGGTGTTGTTACAGATGAAATTAAATACTATACAGCAACTCAAGAAGAGGGATTAGTTATTGCTCCTGGATCAACTAAACTTGATGAAAATGGAAAAATTTTAGAAGCACTAACAGAAGCTAGACAAGATGGAGAGATTTTATTAGTTGAAAAAAATAAAATTGATTTAATTGATATTTCTTCACAAATGGTTATGGGTGTTGCTGCATCTTTAATTCCATTCTTAGAGCATGATGATGCCAACAGAGCCTTAATGGGATCGAATATGATGAGACAAGCTGTTCCATTATTAAGACCAAATGCTCCTGTTGTTGGTACTGGTTTAGAAAAAACAGTAGCAAGAGATGCATGGGAAGCAATTAAAGCAGGTAGAGCTGGACTTGTTGAAAAAGCTGATGCAAAAAATATTTACGTAAGAGGTGAAGATGAAAACGGTGCTTTCATTGATCATTATTCTGTAAATAAAAATGTAAGAACAAATAATAATACTTCATTCGGTCAAAGAATTGCCGTAACTGAAGGTGAATTTGTTGAAAAAGGTCAAGTAATTGCTGATGGTCCTTCAATGGATAGAGGTGAATTAGCAGTTGGTGTTAATGCTATGGTTGCCTTTATGCCTTGGAATGGATATAACTATGAGGATGCTATCGTTTTATCTGAAAGATTAATCGAAGAAGATGCATTTACTTCTATTCATATTTATGAAAAAGAAGTTGAGTGTAGAGAGCTTAAACATGGTAATGAAGAAATTACAAGAGATTTACCAGGTGTAAAAGAAGAATCAATTACACATTTAGATAACTCAGGTATTGTTAAAATCGGTACTTATGTAAAATCAGGAATGATTTTAGTTGGAAAAGTTACACCAAAAGGTGAAATTAAACCAACTCCAGAAGAAAGACTATTAAGAGCAATCTTTGGTGAAAAAGCTGGACACGTTATTAACAAATCTTTAGTATGTCCTACATCAATGGAAGGAACTGTTGTTGATGTTAAAGTATTTACTAAAAAAGGTTATGAAAAAGACGAAAGAGCAATTGCTGAAATTGAGTCTGAAAAAGCTGAACTTGATTTAAAACATCATGATAAATTATTGATGTTAGATAGAGAAGAAATCTTAAAAATCAATGATCTTTTATTAAAAACTATTTTAACAAAAGATGTTGAACTTGATGATGTTACATACAAAAAAGGTGAAACAATTCCTGTTGATGTATTATCAAATGTAAATAGATTTGCAATGAAAAAAGTAGTTTCTTCTTATTCAAAAGAGATTGAAAAAGCATACAACGATATTAAAGAGCATTTCATTAAGCAAAAATCTCAATTAAGAGATGAGCATGAAGAAAAACTTCAAGTATTAGAGCACGATGATATTTTATCTTCTGGTGTTATTAAACAAGTTAAAGTTTATATTGCAACTAAGAGAAAGATCAAAGTTGGGGATAAAATGGCTGGACGACACGGAAACAAAGGTATCGTTTCAAATATCGTTCCTAAAGTTGATATGCCTTACTTAGAAGATGGTTCAACAGTTGACGTTATTCTTAATCCACTAGGGGTTCCTTCTAGGATGAATATCGGACAAATTCTTGAAGTACACTTAGGATTAGTTGGTAAAAGATTAGGAGCACAAATTCAAGATATATTTGAAGCGAAAAAAGCTGATTTTGTTCAAGAATTAAGAGCTAAAATGTCTGAAATTGCATCTGTTGCTAAACTTATGAATGGTAAAGCATTTATGGATAAATTATCAGATGACGAACTAATTAAATATGGTCAAGACTGGACAAAAGGTGTTAGATTTGCTACACAAATTTTTGACGGTGTTAAAGAAGAAGAATTTATCAAATTATTTGAATTAGCAAAAATTGATTCAGATGGTAAAT
This sequence comes from uncultured Aliarcobacter sp., assembly GCA_965657055.1. Lineage (GTDB taxonomy): Bacteria > Campylobacterota > Campylobacteria > Campylobacterales > Arcobacteraceae > Aliarcobacter. Next base: position 26,017 of record CBFHMY010000016.1, read on the forward strand.
GTGTTCTTTATGATGGAAAAACTGGTAATAAAATGATGGAAAGAGTAAATGTAGGTTACATGTATATGCTTAAACTACATCACTTAGTTGATGAAAAAGTTCACGCAAGATCTACTGGACCTTACTCTTTAGTTACACAACAACCAGTTGGAGGAAAAGCTCTATTTGGTGGACAAAGATTTGGAGAGATGGAAGTTTGGGCGTTAGAAGCTTATGGTGCAACAAATGTACTAAAAGAGATGTTAACAACAAAATCTGATGACGTTGAAGGAAGAACAAGAGCTTATAGAGCTATTGCAAATGGTGAAAATGTTCCAAATTCAGGAGTTCCTGAAACATTCTTCGTATTAACAAAAGAGTTAAAAGCTCTAGCTTTAGATGTAGAGATTTTTGGAGAGGTAGAAAACAATGAGTAAAACTGAAAAAACGTTACAGCCTATTGAAATAAAAGAATTAGAAAGACCGCAAGATTTCGCGGCTTTCCAATTAAGATTAGCTAGTCCTGAAAAAATATTAGCTTGGTCTTGTGGTGAAGTAAAAAAACCTGAAACTATTAACTATAGAACACTTAAACCTGAAAGAGATGGTTTGTTTTGTGCGAAGATTTTTGGACCTGTAAAAGATTATGAATGTCTTTGTGGTAAATACAAAAAAATGAGATACAAAGGTGTTGTATGTGAGAAATGTGGAGTTGAAGTAACTTCATCAAAAGTAAGAAGACACAGAATGGGACATATTGATTTAGTATCTCCTGTTGCTCATATTTGGATGGTTAGCTCGTTACCTACAAGAATCGGTACATTATTAGGTGTTAAACTTAAAGATTTAGAAAGAGTATTATATTACGAAGCATACATTGTAAGTGTTGCTGGTGATGCTTTTTATGATAATGAAAAAACTAAAAAAGTTGAAAAATATGATATTTTAAATGAAGAACAATATAGAACTATCTCTGATTTATTTGAACACACAGGTTTCGAAGCAAACATGGGTGGACAAGTTGTAAGAGACTTATTAGAAACTATTGATTTATTTGAATTATTAACTGTTCTAAAAGAAGATATGGGTTCTACAAAATCAGAAGCAAAAAGAAAAACTATAATCAAAAGATTAAAAGTTGTTGAAAACTTCTTAAACTCTGGAAATAAACCAGAATGGATGATGTTAACTCAATTACCAGTTTTACCACCTGATTTAAGACCACTTGTTTCACTTGATGGTGGAAAATTTGCAGTTTCAGACGTAAATGACTTATATAGAAGAGTTATTAACAGAAACAACAGATTAAAAAGATTAACAGAACTTGATGCTCCTGAAATCATTATTAGAAATGAAAAAAGAATGCTTCAAGAAGCAGTTGATGCTTTATTTGATAATGGTAAAACAGCTAATGCAGTTAAAGGTGCAAATAAAAGACCTTTAAAATCTTTATCTGAAATTATTAAAGGTAAACAAGGACGATTTAGACAAAACTTACTTGGTAAAAGGGTTGACTTCTCAGGAAGATCTGTTATCGTTGTTGGACCTACATTAAATATGGACCAATGTGGTATTCCTAAAAAAATGGCTTTAGAGTTATTTAAACCACACTTAATGGCTAAATTAGAAGAAAAAGGTTATGCAACTACTTTAAAAGCTGCAAAAAGATTAATTGAATCTGAAGCAAATGAAGTATGGGAATGTCTAAACGAAATCGTTGATGAATACCCAATTATGTTAAATAGAGCTCCAACTCTACATAAACTTTCTATTCAAGCTTTCCACCCTGTATTAATTGATGGAAAAGCAATTAGATTACACCCATTAGTTTGTGCTGCCTTCAATGCCGACTTCGATGGTGACCAAATGGCAGTTCACGTGCCTTTATCACAAGAAGCAGTTGCAGAAGCAAAAATTTTAATGATGTCTTCTATGAATATTCTTTTACCAGCATCAGGTAGAGCAATTGCTGTACCTTCACAAGATATGATTTTAGGTATTTATTATCTATCATTAGAAAAAGATGGTGTAAAAGGTGAGCATAAATTATTTACTGATGTAAATGAAGTAAAAATTGCATTAGATATGGGTCAAGTTGATCTTCATGCAAAAATTAGAACTAAATTAGATGATAAAGTTATTCATACTACTGTTGGAAGATTAATTATTCATGAAATTTTACCTGATTTTGTACCTGCAAATTTATGGAATAAAATTTTAAAGAAAAAAGATATTGGAACATTAGTTGATTATATCTATAAACATGGTGGTTATGAAGTAACTCCAAGATTCTTAGATAACTTAAAAAATCTAGGTTTTAAATATGCAACAATTGCTGGTATTTCTATTTCTATTGATGATATTAGAGTTCCTGAAACAAAAGTTGGACATATTACTAAATCTAAAAAAGAAGTTATTGAAGTTCAAAAACAATTCTCTCAAGGTTTATTAACTGAGCAAGAAAGATATAATAAAATTATTGATATCTGGACAGAAGTAAATAATAAACTTGGTTCTGAAATGATGGATTTAGTTAAAACTGATAAAAATGGATTCAACTCTATTTATATGATGGCTGACTCAGGAGCTAGGGGTTCTGCTGCTCAAATTAGACAGTTATCAGGTATGAGGGGACTTATGGCTAAGCCAGATGGTTCTATTATTGAAACTCCAATTATTTCAAACTTTAGAGAAGGTCTAAACGTACTTGAGTACTTTATTTCTACTCACGGTGCTAGAAAAGGTCTTGCGGATACGGCTCTTAAAACAGCAAATGCTGGTTACTTAACAAGAAAGTTAATTGACGTTTCTCAAAATGTAAGAATTACAGTTGAAGATTGTGGAACTCACGAAGGTATTGAAATTACTGATATTACTTCAGGTAATGAATTAATTGAGAGCTTAGAAGAAAGAATCACAGGTAGAGTTATCGCTGAAGATATTATTGATCCTATTTCAAATGAAATTTTATTTGCTGAAGGTACATTAATAACTGAAGAAGATGCAAAAGTTGTTGCTGATGCTGAAGTTAAAGCTGTAACTATTAGAACTCCATTAACTTGTAAAGTTGAAAATGGATTATGTTCAAAATGTTATGGTCTAAATCTTGGTGAGCAAAGAAAAGCTAAACCAGGTGAAGCTGTTGGAGTTGTTGCTGCTCAATCAATTGGAGAGCCAGGAACTCAGCTGACACTTAGAACTTTCCACGTTGGGGGAACTGCAAGTGCTACTCAAACTGAAAGAGAATTAAAAGCAGATAAAGAAGGTTTCATTAGATACTATAACATCAAAAAATATGTTAAAGCTGATGGAAAAATCATTGTTGCAAATAGAAGAAATGCAGGTGTTTTATTAGTTGAGCCAAAAATCAATGCACCATTTAAAGGTAAAGTTACAGTTGAAACAATTCACGAAGAAACAATTTTAACTATTACAAATGGTAAAGATACTAAAAAATACTATTTAAGAAAAAATGACGTTGCAAAAGCAAATGAATTAGCAGGTATTTCTGGAAAAATCGAAGGTAAATTATACTTACCTTATTCAAATGGTGATGAAGTAGAACAAAATGAATCAATCGTTGAGATGATTAAAGATGGATGGAATATTCCAAATAGGATTCCATTTGCTTCAGAATTAAAAGTTGAAGATGGAGCACCTATTACTTCTATCATCACTTCAGGAGCTAAAGGAACTGTTAAATATTATAAATTAACAGGTGACTATTTAGAAAGAAGAGAAGATATTAAAGCTGGTGATACAGTTAGTGATAAAGGTGTATTTGCCGTTATCGTTGATGGTGAAGATAGAGAAGCTTTAAGACATTATATTGCACGTGGTTCATTAATTGAATTAGATGATAATACAAATGTTGAAAAAGAATCTGTTATTGCTGTACCAAAACTTTCTGCACAAGTAGTAATTGCTGAATGGGATCCATATGCAAACCCTACAATTGCAGAAAAAGCTGGAACAATATCATTTGAAGATATTATCCCTGGAGTTACTGTTTCTGAACAATTTGATGAATTAACAGGAACTTCTAAATTAGTTGTTAATGAATATATCCCAAGTGGATATAAACCAACAATTATTTTAGCAACAGAGGATAAAGAAATTATCAGATATTCACTTGATCCTAAAACTTCGTTAAACGTTGCAGAAGGTAAAAAAGTTGAAGTAGCTGATATTCTTGGTAAAACACCAAAAGCAACTCAAAAATCAAAAGATATTACTGGGGGTCTTCCAAGAGTATCTGAGTTATTTGAAGCTAGACGACCAAAAAATATTGCTGTATTAGCATCATTTGACGGTGTTGTAACATTTGGTAAACCATTAAGAAATAAACAAAGAATTATTATTTCTGATAATACAGGTAATAATACTGAGTATTTAGTAGAGAAATCTAAACAAATTCTTGTACATGAAGGTGAGTTTGTTCATGCTGGTGAAGCATTAACAGATGGTCAAACTTCTCCTCATGATGTATTAAGAATTCTTGGAGAAAAAGCTTTACATTACTTTATTGTTTCTGAAGTACAACAAGTATATAGATCTCAAGGTGTTAATATTGCTGATAAACATATTGAGGTAATTACATCTCAAATGTTAAGACAAGTTGCTATTTTAGACGGTGGAGATACTAAATTTATCGTTGGAGATATGGTTTCTAAAAAGAAATTTAAAATCGAAAATGCTAAAGTAATTAAATTAGGTGGAGAACCTGCTATTGCTGAACCTTTATTATTAGGTATTACAAGAGCTGCTGTTACATCTGATTCTATTATTTCTGCTGCTTCTTTCCAAGAAACAACAAAAGTTTTAACTGAAGCTGCTATATCTGCTAAAATGGATATGTTAGAAGACTTAAAAGAAAACGTTGTTATTGGTAGAACAATTCCTGTTGGAACTGGTCTATACAAAAACCAAAAAATTAAATTTTCTGAACATTAATCTTAAACAATAGAGCCTTTGCTCTATTGTTTAAACACTTCATTATATAAAATGTCAATCCTAACTTTATTTTTAATCTTTATTGTTCTTGAGTTTTTTGAATCAACATGGCAAAAATCTGATACATTATATGGTTTAATATATAATAATTTTTCAATTTTTAATAAAAATATCATTTTATACTTTTTGCTACACACAACATTTTTTTATACAATTTTTCTATCTTTTTATCTTAATAATTTTAGTTTTTGGATGAGTTCAATTTTAGTAATTAAGTTTTTAGATATTAGTTTTAAATTAACTCTAATGCAAAAACTTTCAAGTGGAAAAGAACTAAACGAAATAATTCCCATGAATATTAATATGAATCTAGCTTTTAGATATATGAATTTAATAATTTATCCTTTAACATTTTTATTTGCACTTGGTTTATAAGTAATTTAAATTTTGTAACTAAATTTTTATGCTAAAATGCTAAAATAAATTAAAAAGGAATATAAATGCAATATTTAGTTATAGCTTATGACAATGAAAATGCACTAGAAAGAAGATTAGAGTCAAGAGAAGCACATATGGAAGGTGCAAGAAAACTTATGGCTGAAGGTAAAATAATCAACGCAGGTGCGCTAATAGAAGATGAAGTAATGGTGGGATCTACACTTTTTATTGATTTTGAGACAGATGAAGAATTGGATGAATGGTTAGAAAATGAACCATATGTTAAAAACAATGTATGGAATATGGATGAATTCCAGATCGTGCCTATGAAACTGCTTCCTAAACAATAGTAATTAATCTCAAATTAACTCATAAACATCGACAAATTGGGCTTCTATAAGTTTCAATTTGTCTCAACTAAAATCAATAAATTTACTCAAAGCTCAGTTTTAAAACAGTACAATTGACAGTACAAAAAATATTTTAAAAATGGTGTACTGTCATTATGAAAAGAACAAGTAAAAAGCTTACAGAATTTTAATTAAAAAAAGCACAAATAAGAGAAAAAGATTATAATCTAAGCGATGGTGATGGACTTTATTTTATCGTACGTAAAAATGGTTCTAAATTTTTTAGATTAGATTTTAGATATGGTGGAAAGCGATTATCTATGAGTTTGGGTGTTTATCCTCAAACTTCTTTAAAAGAAGCAAGAGATAAAACAGCTGATGCAAAAAAGCTACTAGAAAATAATATAAATCCTATTTCTGAGAAAAAATTTAATAAAATTACTGAAGAAATTACGCTTAATTTTGTTATAGATAAATGGCTTGAAATTAGAAAATTAAATTCTAGTGAAGCAACTTGGAAAACAAATCAAAGAATATTAAAAAATGTAACTGATAAGATTGGTAATATTACAATAAAAGATATTGAAAGAAAAGATTATATTGAAATTATTTTGAATGTACAAAAAAAAGG
>CBFHMY010000017.1:0-405 GCA_965657055.1 uncultured Aliarcobacter sp.
CTCAGCTAGAAATCAAGTTACAAATTATGTAAATATAAAAAATGCTGAATCTATAATAAGAGATGTAAGTTATGAAGAAGAAAGTTCAAATTTTAATAAAGCAAATATTATCGCGCAAGCTGGCTCTTATGTTCAATCTCAAGCTAATGAGATTGATAAACAAAGTGTAGCTCAGTTGCTAAAGTAGTAAATTGTTGTAAAACTTCTATTGAAGTTTTACATACATTTCAAGAAGTTCTAATTGCTTATCTATTTCGTAAACTTTTAGATCTAAAGATTTGATTTTTTGTGAATTTTGTAATGTGTCTAAATCACTTTGTGTTTTGATTTGAGCATCTTTCTCTTCATTTATAATCTTTAAAATAGAATCATAAACATCTAAATCATCTTTTGTGATTTGCAATC
>CBFHMY010000017.1:415-32279 GCA_965657055.1 uncultured Aliarcobacter sp.
ATCTTTCATCAATCATTGAAAGCTTATCGAGTTTAGTTTTGAAGAATGTTTTTTCATCATCTTTACTATTTTCTAGATTTAATTTTGATTTTAGATAATCAATTTTCTTACTTTGAATGTCATTGAAAGTTCTTGAATCAAGTGGAATATTAAGTGTTAATCCAACTGTATGGGTATTATCTTTGTCTAAAGCAGGATTATCATCAATTTCATGATATTTTGAATAAGTATAATAAGCATTTACACTTGGCAAATATTTTGCCATAGTCATATATGAATAATTTCCTTTTTTCATAACATCAGCTTCGATTTTTTTTAGGTTTATATTATTATCTAAAAACTCTTTTTCATCAAATAATTTAAAAGTTGGTAATTCAAAATTTGTATATTCTTTTGATGAAATATTATTAAAGTTGTTTATTAATTCCTGTTTTTGATACTTTAAATCTACTAAATTATGTTTTGTAGTATTTAGGGTTAAAAGTGAATCATCTAAATATGATGCATCTAAAAAACCATTTAATACTTGCTCTTTTTTTCTATTTACATCTATTTTTGCATTTTCTAAAGTATATTTTGCTTTTTCTATATTTAGATTTGTTCTTTCAATGTTGTATAGAATATTTAAAGCATCTTTTATAAGCTCTTTTTTTTGTTGCTCTAAATCTAATGCAGCATACTGATATGTAGAATCTGCATATTTAATAGCTTGATATATACCACCACTTTGAAAAATTGGCTGATTTATTGAAATAACAGAACGTTGTGTTTTATACTCTTCACCTAAATTATTTGTATATTGATAAGTGATTGGATTTATCCAATCTTTTCTTAACTTTGAACTATCCTCTTTTATTTGTTCATTTGAAAGTTCAAAGTTTTTTAATCTTTTATCAGAGATTATCTTATCATCAAAAGCGTCATTGGAAGCGTATAAGTTTACGCAAATTAAACTACAAAGTAGTAGTTTAATCTTGCTTGATTTTATCAAGTGCATTTTCTAACCTTTTAAATCCTTCATTCATCTCTTCTTTTGAGATAGTAAGAGCAGGTAGGAATCTAAGAGTATTTTTTCCAGCTTTTAAAACTAGAACACCATGTTCAAAAGCTGTTTTAATAACTAAAGCTAAAGTATCAGCATCTTTAACTCTTAATCCTCTCATAAGTCCTAGGCCTACATTTCCAGTAAATATATTTTTATTTTTTTCATATATTTCATTTAGTTTTGAATTAAAATAAATAATAGTTTCATCTAAAGCTCCACTATCTTTTACTTCTTCTAAAATATCTAATACTTCAAGTGCTGCAGCAGTAACAAGATAATTTCCACCAAAAGTAGAACCATGATCACCTGGACTAAAAATATCTTTAAGTGTAGTCATAACAGCTCCAATTGGAACTCCTCCACCTAAACCTTTTGCAAGAGTTACAATATCAGGGTTTATTTCATAAAGATTAGAAGCTAAAAATTCTCCTGTTCTAAATACACCTGTTTGAACTTCATCAATAATTAATAAAATTTGATTTTCTTTTAAAAATTTTGCTAACTCTTGAATCTCTTTTTTATCAAATGGTTGAACTCCACCTTCACCTTGAACAAGTTCAATCATTACTGCAACCGTTTCATCATCAATAGCATTATAAATATCATTTATATAATTATGATATGAAAAACCATCAGGATATGGAGCAAAATTAGGAGTATGCATTGAGCTTTGTCCTGTTGCTTTTACTGTGGTAATTGTTCTTCCATGAAAAGAGTGAGTTAGTGTTATAACTTTATATCTTTTCTTTTCAAAGTTTGTTTCACCATATTTTCTAGCAATTTTAATAGCACCTTCATTTGCTTCTGCACCACTATTTGAGAAAAATGTTCTAATATCGTATCCACTTAATTCTCTTAATCTTTTTGCAAGTTTTGCTTGTGGTTCAATTCCATATAAATTTGAAATATGTGTTATATTTGAAATTTGTTCATAGATTTTATCTGCTACTCTTTTGTTTCCATGACCTACACTACAAACTGCAATTCCTGATGTAAAATCAATATAATCTTTATCATTTTCATCAAAAAGAGTAGCGTTTATACCTTTTTTGAAATTAACATAATTTCTAGCATAAGTATGAAGTACATACTCTTTATCTAATTGTTCTAATTGTTCACTCATTTTTTTCCCTAAAAAAATTAAAATATCTTGTTTGGCAAGATTATATCTAAAATATTTAAACCAATTATTAATTATTATTGATTTCTTGCACGACTTATATATCTATTTAAATCAAATAATCCATAATTTAAAGGATCTTGTTTTTTAAACTCTTTATTAAACCAATCAAAGACTTCCCAAAAATCTGGGTTAGCCCGATTTACTGCAAATTTTTGTACTTTTAAATTATCACTAGGTATATCTTTATAATTTTGTAAAAGAGTAAAAAACTCACTTAAATCATCTTGTTTAACATTAACAAAAACGTTTGGATATGAACCTATAAATCCTTTTATAAAATTTATTCTATCTTTTGTTGCATCAAGTCTTGCGTCCTCATTAAAAAGTAGAGCTACATTTTTATGCCATCTATTAATTACAAGAGTATATATTAGGTTTTCACCTGAGTTCATTTGAATTCTTATATACGCTAAATTTGATTTACTATCTGTAAACTTTTTTATAATTTCTGAGCTGTTTGGTAGTGTTAATGTTTTTAAAGTATCTTCAATATCTTTTTCATCAATATATAGATCTTTTATTGGAGTTGCTGTGTAATTATTTTCAATAAAATTTATAGAATCTTTTTTTATATTAGCATATTGAAAAAATTTATTAACAAACTCTTTTTTATATTCTTTAGATGTGTAATTAATATTTACATTATTATTACTTGGCACATATACACTTAAATATTGAGCTAACCAACCTTCATACCAAGAATTAAAATAATTCACTCTAGAATCTTTAGGTAAGTACTCTAAAAAGTTGCTTTCCCCTTCTATTCTTAATCTGTCCATATGTGTTCTAAGTAGTAATTGATGAGCTGTATTTCCAAATACATCAAAACCTGCAACCAATGAATAATAAATTCGCTCAAGTAAAGGATAATCAATTACCCATAAAGTTTTTGGAATATCTCCAAATGCCCCTTTATGCACTGATGCTGAATCAAAATGTCTATAAATTGTTAATAGGGAATCGTTCTCTTCTTTATTATTTCCTTTCCAAATACTATTAATAGGTAATCCATCTGGATAATAATTATTATAAACTTTTGCTTTATTTGTATGGTATTTTTTAGATAGCTCATAATTATCTAAAACTTTAAAAGTTTTAAATAAACTAGGATCTTCCCCATATTCATTTGGTATAGAAAGATTAGGAATATTATCATGTAAAAAGTATTTATCTTGAAGGGATAAATCATAATTTGGATCCATAAACATTACCCAAAAATGGTCTTGAATTACATTTAAAGCAATTTGTCCTTTACAAACAGGACCTCGAATAAATGTCATAATTATATAGTGAACATCATCAAGTAAAAATTGATATCTACTTTTTGAAGGTATTTGCTCAAATGTTTTTAAGGGATTTGCAGAAATTCCAACTTCATAAGATGGTAAAAATGGTTTTTGATCCCATTGTGTATTTATAAATAATTCATTATATCTTTTTAATTTATCATCATTTAATTTATAAATCATATGAGTTTTATGAACAATAGTAGATTCAATTTTTCTAAATCTATAATAAAATGGTTCTTTTACTTCATCATAGGGAAATCTAGTTGCGATAATTTCAGGTTGATATCCAGTAGGTGTTTTTGAACGAATTAGTTCAAAGAAATTACCACTTTTGTCATCAAAAGTAATATGAGCTAAAAAAAGATGTTCATAAATATATCTTGCACTTATTTTATGTTTTATCTCTTGATTATTTAAAAAATCTTCAAACTTTTTTATCTCATTTTGTTCAAAAGTTGTTTTTGTATTTTTGATAGTATCGTCAATCGCACCTTGTTTAAGCCATGTCATTAATAGGTTATATTCTTGTTTTTTTAGTGCAGGAAATCCATAAGGCATTCCTTTATGTGGATTATCTTCAAAAAAAGTTGCTAACTCATCTTTATCTTTTACACAAGTTAATTCATCTGTCTCAGGTGAATAATCTCCTATAATCTGTGGATTTACATCTTTTTGAAAAAGATATTGCATCATTATTGATTCATTTGAGTTTTCCAAACTATCTACCATTGAAAAAAATCCTTTTTGTCTCCACTGTTTTTCATTAACTGCATCAATAAAAAGTCTAGTTGGACTGTCTGCACTTATTCTATTTTCATAAATATCTTTTTTTGAAGAGCCTCTTTGTAAACCTTCAAAAGAAGAGAGTTTTAATTGGCAAGGTGAATTGTAACAAGAGTGACAAGAAACACATCTATTGTCTAATATAGGTTTAATATCATCTGTAAAAGATATATGTTTTTCTACTGTATCAAATTTTACAGGATCAAGTGGTTTAACTGAACAAGCTGTAAATATAAAAGCAAAAATAAGAATAATAATTAGTTGAAGTTTCATAATAAAGAGTTCCTAAAAAATTAAAGTTTTTTATTATACAAAAAGTTTTATTTTTTAAAGAGCTTTTTGCTAAAATCAAAACTAAAATTAAAGGAAAAAAATGCAGCACTTAATTAGAACTTCCGATTTTTCAAAAGATGAGATTTTAGGCTTATTTGATGACGCTAGAGAATTTTTAAAATTTGAAGCAAATGAAATTTTAAAAGGGAAAATAATAGTAACACTATTTTTTGAAAATTCTACAAGAACAAGAAGTTCATTTGAAATTGCAGCTAAAAGATTAGGTGCAGAAGTTGTATCTTTAGATGTTAGTACATCATCTGCATCAAAGGGTGAAACTATATTTGATACGGTTGCAAACATAAATGCAATGAAACCTGATGCAATTATTATTAGACACTCAGAGTGTGGTTTGCCTGAATCACTTGCTGGATATGTTGATTGTCCAATTATAAATGCAGGTGATGGTAAACATGCCCATCCTACACAAGCCTTACTTGATTTATTTACTATATATGAGCATTTTAATGGAAATACTGAAGGTAAAAAAGTGGCAATTGTGGGAGATGTAAGAACTTCAAGAGTTGCTGGGTCTAATAGGAGATTATTACCAAGATTTGGAATGGATGTTAGTTTTATTTCACCTGAGTGTTTTAGATATGATGGGGATGAATTTAAAACTTACACAAGTATTTCAGATGTTATTGATGAATTAGATGTAATTATGAGCTTAAGAACGCAACTTGAAAGACATTCAGAAATTTATTTTGAGTCTTTAAATGAGTATGCAAAAGATTATTGTATTACAAATGAAGTAGTAGGAGATAGAGATATTTTATTATTACATCCAGGGCCTGTAAATAGAAATGTTGATATTAGTGATGATATGTTAAAAGATCCTAGATGTAAAGTATTAACACAAGTTACAAATGGCGTTGCAATTAGAGCTGCTGTTTTAAAGAAATTAATATTAGCCTAGTTTGAGTATAGATTTAATAAAAGAAAAACTGAATAAATTTGGTTCAAAAAAAGAACCATTTTTATTTGTTTTATCATATGACTTAGAAGAGTTTTATATTGAAAAACTCTCAGAACTTCCAAATAATATAAGATTTGAATTAAACTCAAAAGAGCATCATAAATCTAAAATAAATAAAAAATATAAACTAGAAAAATTTCCAATATCTTTTGATGAATATAAAAAAAAGTTTGATTATATTCAAGGGCAGATAAAAAGTGGTAATTCATATCTTTTGAACTTAACCGCTCAAACAAAAATAAAAAGTCCTTTAACTTTAGATGAGATATATGATAATGTTAATGCAAAGTTTAAACTAAGATTTCAAAACAGTAAAGAGGATTTTGTTTGTTTCTCTCCAGAACGATTTATTGAAATTAAAAAAAATAAAATTTATACTTATCCAATGAAAGGTACTATTGATGCTTCAATTACCAATGCACAAGCTAGAATTTTAGGTGATTTAAAAGAAATGGCTGAGCACACTATGGTTGTTGATTTATTAAGGAATGATTTGGGAATTGTATCTTCAAAAGTTAGAGTAAATAAGTTTAGATATTGTGAGAAAATAAATGCAGGTGATAAAAAACTTTTACAAGTTAGCTCTAAGATATCAGCACATTTAGAAGAAAATTGGAATGAAAAAATAGGGGATATTTTAACTTCTATTTTGCCAGCTGGTTCAATTACTGGAACTCCAAAGAAAAGTACTGTGGAAATCTTGAATAATATTGAAGAATATAAAAGAGGATTTTATACGGGAGTTTTTGGTGTTTATGATGGAGTAAATTTAGATTCTTCTGTTATGATAAGGTTTATTCAAAAAAATCAAAATGGCGAAACTTTTTATAAAAGTGGTGGTGGAATTACTTGTGATTCAAATGCCTCTTTAGAGTATCAAGAACTCATAGATAAAATTTATTTACCCCTTTAAAAGGATTTACTTTGGAAGAAATAAAATACTTTGAAACTGTTAAATGTGATGATTATGAAATTTTTAATTTAGATTATCATAATAAAAGAGTTGCAAATACAATTGGATTAAATATAAATCTACAAGAATACATTTATCCATCTACTTCAGATTTATTAAGATGTAAAGTTATTTATAATAAAAATGAAATACTAGATGTTCAATATTTTACTTATAATAAAAGAGATATAAAGTCTTTTAAACTACTTGTAGATAATGGGATTAACTATTCAAAGAAATATCTAAATAGAGATGATTTAGATAAATTGTATGAGAAAAAAGATCATTGTGATGAGGTTATAATTATAAAAAATAATATTGTTACAGATACAAGTATTGCAAATATTGCTATTTATTATGAAAATACTTGGATTACATCTAAAAATTGTTTATTAAAAGGTACAACAAGAGATAGATTAATAAATGATAAAATTCTGATAGAAAAAGATATTACTGTTAAAATGTTAAAAGAAGCAAGAAAAATAGCACTTATGAATGCTATGATTGATTTTGATATTAAAGAGGATTATTCACTTAAAACATAAACTTTATTAAGAAGTTTATTCCATCTATCTTCTTTTCCCCAATTGATTTTTATTTTTTCAGTAAATTTTTCTTGTGTAAATTTGTATGAATCATTTTCATTAAAAGCAAATTTTGGTATTAATTTCTTCCTTTTTGTAAGTGGTATTACTCTAAAACTTAGATTATCTAATACTAAAGGAGTAGAGTTTTTATTTTCTAAATAAAAAAGAACCATATGTGAATTTTTTTCGCCTTTTATATCCACAACTCCAAAATAGAGTTTCTCTTTTGGGATATTAAGTTCTAATAGTGTGAAATACTTTGCAATGGCATAATCTTCACAATCTCCATGTCCTTGAATTAAAAATTCTTTCGGTGTAGACCAGTAATCAATAGAAGAAGCAGTTGAAATATCATTAGCAGGTAAAATTCTATTTATAAAAGAATTTACATGTGATAATTTTCTAATAAGTTCATAATCTTTTACTTTTATTTTTAGTGTTTGATATTGATTTATTCTATTCAAAATAAAAGATTTTTTCTCTGAATTATTAATATAATTGATATCTTTTTGATTTAGTTTGAATTCATAAGCAAAGGCATAATTAAATAAAATAAAGATAAGGAAAATAAGTTGTTTCATAGGCTATAATAACATTTAATTTTTAAAATAGGGATTAATTATGATTAATGATATTATAGAAGATATAGATTATAAAAAGCTTGTTGAAGCTCAAATAAAAGAGAATATAATTTTTTTATTAAATAAAAATCAAGAATTCTCAATCACTGCAAATATTGAATCAGCTACATTTACTCCAGAATTACCAAAAATAATAAAAGAAAATATGCATAAGTTTTCACTATTTGTTTTAAGTAATTATACTTATTCAACTGTTCAAATAAATGATATGCATATAAGTTTTGAAGCTGGTTTTGGAAATGAAAATTTTGGAAGTGTTGTTAAAATTCCTTTACATTCAGTTTTTCAAATAATTGTTGATGAATCAATTTTATATATAAATTCACTTGCAACTGTAGATAAATTCAATAAAAATCTAAAAAAGAATTCATTTGATGTATTTAAGAATAATCCAAATAATAAAAAATTTAACTAGAAGTAATTAAAAGTTTGAAATATAAAGATGAATTAAAAAAGGCATTTCAGGTTTCTATACCTGTTATGATGGGTTATTCCGTTTTAGGTTTTGCCTTTGGACTACTTTTAGTTTCTTTTGACTACTCATGGTATTTAGCTCCCCTCATGTCATTTTTTATATATGCTGGGGCCTTACAATTTGTAGCAATTAATTTTTTTAATGTTAAAGCTGGAATGATTGATATTGCTATTGCTTCCTGGTTTATAAATATTAGACAATCTTTTTATGGTTTGTCATTACTCAAGAGATTTAAAGATACAGGTAAATTTAAAACATATCTAATATTTGGTTTAACAGATGAAACATATGCACTATTAACTACAATTAAAGATGATGAATCACTAAATAAAAGATGGTACTATTTTTTTCTAACAGCACTTAATCAATCATATTGGTTTATTGGTTCAACTTTAGGAGCAATAATAGGCTTAAATATTAAATTTAACACTGCTGGATTAGAATTTTCTTTAACAGCACTTTTTGTTGTTCTTTGTATTGAACAGTATAAAAATTTAAGAAATATTGTTCCTTTTTTAATAGGAATAATTGCTTCAGTGTTTTCATTAATATTTATACCAAGTGATAAAATGTTAATTGTATCAATAATGATTGCTTTAGTTCTAATGTTTACTTTTAAAAATAGAGTTGAAAATGAGTAATTATGAAATATATCTAGCTATTGCTATTATGACGATAGTTAATTATTTTACAAGAGTTTTTCCTTTTTTATTTTTTAGAAAAAATCATGTACCGCCTTATATTTTATTTATTGAAAAGTATTTTCCTTCAGTAATTATGACAATATTAATTTTTTATACATTAAAAGATATTGATTTTTCTTTAGAACCACATGGGTTAAAAGAGATAGGCGCTATAGTTTTTACAGCAGTTTTGCATTTGAGTTTTAAAAACTATTTAGTTTCTATTTTTTCAGGAACAATTTTTTATATGGGATTAGTTCAGTATTTGTAATATTTGTGATTTAAGAATAGATAGTTTTAGAGTATTAAAGTAGGAATAAAATAGGAAAATCCTATTTTATTCATTTTTTTGGTGCAAATCTAAATAGGGCAGAACCCCAAGTTAATCCACCACCGAAAGCATCAAAAAGAACTGTATCACCAGCTTTTATTCTACCTTCTTCATATGCATCGTTCATAGCCATAGGGATTGATGCAGCTGATGTATTACCATATTTGTGTACAGTAACAACAGTTTGCTCATCATTAAATCCTAAAGCTTCACCTACAGCTTTTATGATTCTAAGGTTAGCTTGATGAGGAATAAAGTGATTTATATCCTCATTTGAAAGATTATGTTTTTTCATCATTACTTGAACATCAGATGTTAATGTTTTAACAGCAAGTTTGAAAGTTTCGTTACCTTTCATTTTTATACATGCCATTTTATTTTCTAAAACTTCAGTAGAACAAGGATGTTTACTTCCTCCACCTGGAGTTTTAATTAAATCTTCGTAATTACCATCACTTGAACAATTAACATCAATAATAGCTTCATCTTTATTATCTGTAGCAGAAATGATAGCAGCTCCTGCTCCATCTCCAAAAATAAAACATGTACCTCTATCTGTATAATCAAGAATAGAAGTATATGTTTCAGCTCCAACAATAAGAACATTTTTTTTCATACCAGATTCAATAAATGCTTTAGCAATTGAAACTGCATATACAAATCCTGTACAAGCAGCACTTATATCAAATGCCATAACAGGAGGAAGTCCTACTTTTGATGCAATTAAACATGCCGTTGATGGCATACATAAAAAATCAGGAGTAACTGTAGCACAAATTACTAAATCAATATCTTCATTAGTAATTCCAGCACGTTCAATTGCAAGTTTTGCTGCTCTTGCTCCTAAATCAGATGAAGCTTCATCAACTTCAGAAATTCTTCTTTCTTTGATACCAGTTCTTTTTGTAATCCACTCATCACTTGTATCAATAATCTTTTCAAAATCTGCATTTGTCATAATCTTTGGAGGAATATAAGCTCCAATAGATCTAAAAGCTGCATATGTCATTTACATATCCTTATATTAAATATAGTATTAATTAATTTCTTGTTCAGTACTATATTTTACTAATCTTTGTTCAATTATATTATCTAAATTTGAACTTGCTGCATTTATTGCTTGAAATATAGCATTTTGTATAGCTTTTGGATTTGATTTTCCATGGGCAATAATAACAGGAGCTTTAACACCAAGTAATGGAGCTCCTCCATATTCAGCATAATCAACTCTTACTTTTAAGTTTTTGAAAACTTTTCTCATAAGAACTGCACCAGCAATTGAGATTAGAGATCTTTTTAAATTTTTCTTAATAATTTTACCGATTGTGTCTGCAACACCCTCAGCAGTTTTAAGTAAAATATTACCAACAAAACCATCACAAACAACAACATCAACTGTACCTTTAAAGATATCACTACCTTCTACATTTCCTGCGAAATTTGGAATTTTTGTTAATAGTTTGTAAGCTTCTTTAGTAACTTCATTACCTTTACTATCTTCTTCACCATTACTTAATAATCCAACAATTGGTTCATCAAGTCTAAGCACATATTGCGCATATACTTGACCCATAATTGCAAATTGAAATAAGTTTTTTGCATCACTGTCTACATTTGCTCCAACGTCTAATACTAAAGTATTTTGGTTTTCACTTGTAGGCATTAATGTGGCAATTGCAGGTCTACTAACACCTTTGATTCTTCCTATTCTTAATGTAGCTAATGACATAGAAGCTCCAGAATGACCAGCTGATACAACAGCATCTGCTTTTCCTTCTCTTACTAATTCGATAGCTTTATAAATAGTTGATTCTTTTCTTTTAAGTGCGTCAGTTGCTGAATCACTCATACTAATTACATCATCTGTATCTAATATTTCAATTCTTGATAAAAGGCTTTGTGGAAGTAATGGTAAAATTTCATTTTTTTTACCAACTGCAATTGCAGTGAAGTTGTTGTTTTTTTTAAGTGCTGTTACTAAGCCCTCAATTATAGGTTCAGGACCGAAGTCCCCACCCATAGCATCTATTGCAATTTTTAGCATTAGTTTTTGTATTCACCAGTAGTTGGGTTAACCATATGAGGCATCTTCCAAGTTCCATCAACGTCTTTAACAGGTTTTTTTAATGTTATTTTATAGTGAGTTCTTCTCTTTGCTGCTCTAGTATGAGATACTCTTCTCTTAGGTACTGCCATTTTAATTCTCCTTAAAATTCTTTTTCAAAATTATCACCAAGTTGTAAACAATCTTTACACATGTGATAGTCGCTTTTTATACTGTTTAATTCACTTTCAATGATTTCATCAAAATCAATTAAACTGTTTTCCACTTCAATTACTAAATAGTCACTTTCATCTTTTTTGTAAACACCGTCACTTAATAATAAATGAAGCTCTTCATCAACTTCAATTATCTCAGTAATTCCACATCTACAACAATCAATATCAGTATTACCTAATAATACTGCGTCAACTTTTACTAATGATTGCGATATTTTACAAAAAGTACCTTCAATTTTAACTGAATTAGATTCAATTACCAATTCCTTGGGAGTTTGAGGTACTTTTCTAAATTCTATTTTCATTATAAAACTAATTAATTAATAGATAATTAACAAATTTCTTTTTGTGCAAAGAAAAAATTGATCTCATTTGCTGCATTTTCTAATGAATCTGAACCATGAACTGCATTTGCATCAATTGATTCTGCAAAATCTGCTCTTATTGTTCCAGCTGCTGCTTCTTTAGGATTAGTAGCACCCATTAATTCTCTATTAATAGCCATAGCATTAACACCTTCTAATACTGTTACTACAACTGGTCCTGAAATCATGAACTCAACTAAGTCTTTGAAAAAAGGTCTTGCTGCATGAACTGCATAAAAAGCTTCAGCATCAGCTTGGCTTAATTGCATTTTTCTAGTAGCTGCAATTCTTAATCCAGCTGTTTCAAATCTGTCTAAGATTTTTCCAACTACATTTTTTGCTACAGCGTCTGGTTTGATGATTGATAATGTTTGTTCCATTACTTATATTCCTCGATTTTTTTTTAAGTCGCGGATTATACCTAAAAAATAAAAAAAAGGCAAGTAGTTAAAACTACTTGCCTTTTTTTACAATAAAAATCTAGTTAATTATTTAGTATTAATCTTCAACTACAGGAGAACCAGCAGTTCCTCTATCTTCTCTTTCTACTGCACTAGAACCAACTTCGTCCCATACAATACAACCTTCAGTTGGACATGCATCAGCACAAGCAGGTGCGTCATTATGACCTACACACTCAACACATTTGTCTGCATGAACATAATAAACATCTTCACCAGTTGGATTTTCATCATTATCTACAATCGCTTCTACTGGACACTCATCTAAACAAGCATCACAACTAATACAAATATCAGTAATTCTAACTGCCATAGTATTTCTCCTTAATCTTAATAAATTTTAGAAAACTTTATCACAGTAAATATAAAACTATCTTTAAAGTTTCTAATTTAGCTGTTTAAAATTTAATCTTATTACCAATGTAACAAAACTGGACAATATTATATGGATAATACAAATCTGATGATATAGATAATAAATATTATTAGATGATAATATTTTTTATAAATTTAAAAATTTAAGGCAAGTTACAGAAAGTTTTAAAGTTATTGTTATATAATTTCGCATTAATTAATTTAAAAATAAAAGGAATAAGATATGTTAGTAACAAAGAAAGCTCCAGATTTTACAGCAAAAGCAGTACTTGCAGATGGTCAAATTGTAGAAAATTTTAACTTATATGAAAACATTGGGGAAAAAGGTGCAGTATTATTTTTCTATCCATTAGATTTCACTTTTGTTTGTCCATCAGAAATCATTGCGTTTTCAAAAAGAATTGAAGACTTTACTTCAAGAGGAGTATCAGTAATAGGTTGTTCAGTAGATTCACAATTTTCACACTTTGCATGGAGAGAGACAGCAGTAGAAAATGGTGGAATTGGAAGAGTTAAATTTCCATTAGTAGCAGACCTTTCAAAATCAATTTCAAGAGATTATGATGTGTTGTTTGGAGAATCAGTAGCATTAAGAGGTTCATTTTTAATTGATGCAGATGGAACAGTAAGACATGCAGTAATCAATGACTTGCCATTAGGAAGAAATATTGATGAGATGATTAGAATGGTAGATACAATGTTATTTACAAATGAGCATGGAGAAGTTTGTCCTGCTGGTTGGGTAAAAGGTGACGAGGGAATGAAAGCTTCTACTGCTGGTGTTGCTGAGTACTTAGGTAAAAACGAAGGGAAATTATAATATTTAACTATATTATATGTATAAAAGGGTGTCATATTTTATGACACCCTTTTTTTATGCTAAGCAAAATTATTGACAATTTTTAAAATAAACACTACAATAATGCTAATACTTTAAGAAAACTACAAAAAAACTACAAAAACTGCATATCTTATTATGTAAAATCAAAGGCAAACATACTCATGGAAGAGTCTAAAGAAGAAACAAAAACAAAAACCACAAACTCTAAAAAAGCAAGAACTCATATACCTGTTGAAGGTTATAGAATAGAACAATTAAGAGAACTACCCTTAGAAGCTTTAATTAACATTGCAAATGACTTAGATGTGGAAAATCCTCAAGAATTAAAACGACAAGATTTAATGTTTATGATTTTAAAATCACAAATTGATGCTGGTGGGTTCATTTTATTCACAGGTATTTTAGAAATAAAAGAGGGTGGATTTGGGTTCTTACGAGCTATAGATGGAAATTTTTCTGACACATCAAATGACTCTTATGTAAGTGCTACACAAATTAGAAAATTTGCTTTAAGAACAGGAGATATTGTTTCAGGACAAGTTAGACCTCCTAATAAAGAGAGTGAAAAATACAATGCTTTATTAAAAATAGAAGCAATAAACTACTTACCTGTAAAAGAATCTAAAAACAGACCTTTATTTGATAACTTAACACCTCTTTATTCAACTGAAAGATTTAAATTTGAATATGATTCAAATAAAATGA
Source organism: uncultured Aliarcobacter sp. (assembly GCA_965657055.1). GTDB lineage: Bacteria > Campylobacterota > Campylobacteria > Campylobacterales > Arcobacteraceae > Aliarcobacter. The sequence goes on from CBFHMY010000017.1 coordinate 14,724, forward strand.
CAGGAAGAATGCTTGATTTATTTGCTCCTATGGGTAAAGGTCAAAGGGGATTAATTGTTGCTCCTCCAAAAACTGGTAAAACAGAATTATTAAAAGAATTAGCACATGCAATTTCAAGAAATCATCCTGAAGTTTCATTAATGGTATTATTAATTGATGAAAGACCAGAGGAAGTTACAGATATGCAAAGATCAGTAAAAGGTGAAGTTTACTCTTCTACTTTTGATTTACCTGCTCATAATCATGTTAGAGTTGCTGAAATTGTTATTGAAAAAGCAAAAAGACTTGTAGAAATGAAAAAAGACGTAGTTATCTTATTAGATTCAATCACAAGACTTGCACGTGCTTATAATACAGTTACTCCATCTTCTGGAAAAGTACTTTCAGGTGGAGTTGATGCAAATGCATTACATAAACCAAAAAGATTTTTTGGAGCTGCTAGAAATATAGAGGAAGGTGGTTCTTTAACTATTATTTCAACTGCACTTATTGAAACAGGTTCAAAAATGGATGAAGTTATTTTTGAAGAGTTTAAAGGTACTGGTAATAGTGAAGTTGTATTATCAAGAAATGCAGCAAACAAAAGAGTTTATCCCGCTCTTGATATTATTAAATCAGGAACTAGAAAAGAAGAGTTACTTCTTACTCCTGATGTATTACAAAAAACTTGGATTTTAAGAAATGCAATTGCTGCTATGGATGAAGTTGAAGCACTTAAATTCTTATATTCAAAAATGCAAAAAACTAATAATAACGAAGATTTCTTTAACTCAATGAACGAATAGTAGAAGCGCACTTGCGCTTCTGTATCTTTTTTATACAAAAAAACAATTAATTACATATTAATTACTTCTTTAACACATATTTTATAAATTTTCCTATAACATTGCAAGCTTAATAAGGATAAGTTATGATAAATATAAAAAATCTAAATAAATATTATTCTAATACAAAAGTTTTAAATGACATATCTATAGATATTAAAAAAGGTGAGATTTTTGCAATTGTTGGCCATAGTGGTGCTGGGAAATCTACACTTTTAAGATGTATTAATGGACTTGAAGATTATGCGCAAGGAACATTATTAGTTAATAATAAAGAGATTAAAAATCTAAAAAAAGATGAATTAAGAGAGTTTAGAAAAAATATTGGAATGATTTTTCAACATTTTTCATTGATACAAAGAAAAACTGTATTTGAAAATATTTCATTACCAATGCAACTTTGGGGTTATAAGAAAGAAGAAATATCAAGAAAAGTTAATGATTTACTTTCTTTAGTAGGCTTAGAAGAAAAAAAAGATATATATCCAAATCAATTAAGTGGTGGACAAAAACAAAGAGTTGCAATTGCAAGAGCTTTAACTTTAAATCCTGAAGTTTTACTTTGTGATGAAGCAACCTCTGCCCTTGATCCAAATACGACAATATCTATTCTAAATCTTTTAAAAGAGATAAATGAAAAACTGAATATTACAATTGTTATAGTAACACATGAAATGGAAGTAGTAAAACAAATTGCACAAAAAGCACTTTTATTAGAGCATGGAAATATTATAGGTTTTGATGATACGGAAGAATTGTTTTTAAAACCTGATATTAAAATGAAAAAGTTTTTAGGTGAAACAGAAGTTGTTCCTAAAACTGGAGTAAATATTAAACTTTATTTTCCAAAAGATAATGCTTTTCAATCATTTATTACAAAAATGGCAAGAGAGTTAAATATGGATTTTAATATCGTTTGGGGAAAACTAGAAGAGATAAATGGTCATATTGTTGGAAATATGGTAATTAATATTGAAGATGAAACTCGTGATATTGTTACTAATTATATAAAAGAGCATGATATTGTTTGGGAGGTATTGTAATGTTTGATATTTTATTCCCAGCACTTGGCGAAACAATATATATGTCATTTGTTTCTACTTTTTTTGCTGTTATTATTGGATCTTTTTTAGCAATTATTTTAATATTAACATCAAAAGATGGATTAAAAGAGAATTTAAAAGTGTATTCAATTCTAGATGTTGTAATAAATACATTAAGATCGTTCCCTTTTATTATATTAATGATTGTTTTATTTCCTCTTACAAAGTTTTTAATTGGAAAGAGTATTGGAACAACGGCTGCTATTATTCCTCTTACAATTGGAGCTGCTCCTTTTATTGCAAGGTTAATTGAAAGTGCATTTAAAGAGGTGGATAAAGGTGTAATAGAAGCTGCTAAATCATTTGGAGCAAGTGATTTTCAAATCATATTTAAAGTAATGTTAGTTGAAGCACTTCCTTCAATTATATCAGCAATTACACTTACATTAATTACAGTTATTGGATTTTCTGCAATGGCAGGAGCGGTTGGTGGTGGAGGTTTGGGAGATGTGGCTATTAAATATGGTTATTACAGATTTCAAACTGATACTATGATTTACACTGTACTAATTTTAATCGCCTTAGTACAGATAGTTCAAAGTTTGGGCGATTATTTATATAAAATTACAAAAAAATAAAGGAAAAAATTTATGATAAAAAATATTTTAAAATTTACAATTGCAGGTGCTGTTGCACTTGGACTTGCAGCTTGCGATTCAAAAGAAACAAAAAAAGTAGAAGAAACTAAAGTAGAAGCTAAACAAACTACAATTAAAATTGGAGCAACACCTGTTCCTCATGTTGAGATATTAGAAGCTGTTAAACCTCTATTAAAAGCTAAAGGTTATGATTTAGAAATTGTAGAATTTACAGATTATGTAACTCCTAATATTGCAGTTAACGAAGGTGAATTAGATGCGAACTTCTTTCAACATTTACCATATTTAACTGAATTCAATAAAAATAAAAATACAGATTTAGTAAAAACTGTAAATGTACACTTAGAGCCAATGGGATTATATTCAAATAAAATTAAAGTATTAAGTGAATTAGAAGATGGTGCTACAATTGCTGTTCCAAATGATCCAACAAATGAAAGTAGAGCTTTAGATATTCTAGTAAAAGAAGGTTTATTAACATTTAAAGATGTAGATTTTAAAACGGTTGTTGATATTATAGAAAATCCAAAAAATCTTAAAATCAAAGAGTTAGATGCTCCTCAATTACCAAGGGTTTTAGATGAAGTTGATGCTGCTATTATTAATACAAATTATGCATTATCTGCAAATTTAAATCCATTAAAAGATGCTATTATTATTGAATCAAAAGATTCTCCTTATGCAAATATAATTGTAGTTAAAAAAGGAAATGAAAATAAAGATTCTATAAAAGCTTTAAATGAAGTTATTAATTCAGAAGAAATTAGAACTTTTATTAAAGAAAAATATCAAGGCTCTATTGTAGAAGCTTTCTAAAAATTTATATGGATTATTACTATATGTAAAATAGTTAATAATCCATCTATTTTATCTCATACTCACGTGTTATACCCAGCCAATTTAAATTGAGATCTACTTTAACAAATTAGTTATACTCTTTTAGATATAATTTTGAAATTTTATAAAAGGTTTTATTTGAAAGTAGGTGTATTTGATTCTGGACTTGGAGGATTAACTGTTGTTAGTTCTATTCAAAAGATATTTAAAGGTGCTGAACTTTTTTATATCGCAGATACTGCATATGCTCCATATGGAGAAAAAACACCAGAAGAAATTTTAAATAGATGTGATAATATTACTAGCTATTTATTAGAAAATCATGGAATTGAAGCATTAATTGTTGCTTGTAATACAGCAACATCTGCTGCAATTAAACACTTACGAGAAAAATTTCCTTTTTTAATTGTTATTGGAACAGAACCTGGTATTAAGCCAGCCATATTAAATACAAAAACATTAAATATTGGTGTTTTAGCAACTCCTCGAACTTTAAAAGGAGAGAAGTATCAGTTTTTAGTAAATGAATTGTCTTCAATAAAAAAAGTTAAACTACATGAACAAGCTTGTGTTGGATTAGTTGAACAAATTGAAAAAGGTGAAATTGATACAAAAGAAACTTTTGATATGTTAGATAAGTGGTTAGTACCTATGAAAAATGACAATGTGGATACAATTGTTTTAGGTTGTACTCACTATCCCTTGATTGATTTTGTAATCAAAAAAATTATGGGAAATGATATAACTTTAATTGAAACAGGTGATGCAATAGCAAAACGCTTGAAACTTTTAAGTGAAGAAAAAGGTCATATAAATCAAGGACCTTTAAATATAAATGTTTATCATACGGGAATAATAAACAAATTTATGATAGATAAGATTTTAAATAATAAAAATATAGAAGTTAGGAAATGCATAATATGAGTCAAGAAATTTTAGAAAAAAGAGTCTTAGCCTTAAAGTATAGACCTCATAGATTTGAAGATTTAGTTGGTCAAAGTACTGTTTCACAAACATTATCTTTAGCTCTTGATTCAAATAGATTATCCCATGCATATCTATTTTCAGGACTTAGAGGAAGTGGAAAAACTTCAACTGCAAGGATTATGGCAAAAGCTTTATTATGTAGTGAAGGTCCAACTTCAAAACCTTGTGAAGTATGTGATAACTGCAAAAGTGCAAACTCAAATAGACATCTTGATATTATTGAAATGGATGCTGCATCTAATCGTGGTATTGATGATATTAAAGATTTGATTGAACATACAAAATATAAACCAAGTAGTGCACGATTTAAAGTGTTTATAATCGATGAAGTTCATATGCTTACTACTCAAGCATTTAATGCACTTTTAAAAACTTTAGAAGAACCTCCTGGCTTTGTAAAATTCATTTTAGCAACGACCGACCCTTTAAAACTTCCAGCTACAATTTTGAGTAGAACTCAGCATTTTAGATTTAATAAAATAGCAGATTCTGATGTTATTCATCATTTAGCACATATTTTAAATGAAGAAAATATTTCTTATGAAAAAGAGGCTTTAGAAATACTTTCAAGAAGTGGACAAGGAAGTTTAAGAGATACTTTAACACTACTTGATCAAGCAATTATTTTTTCAAAAGGAAGAATAACAACTGCAAGTGCTGTTGATATGTTAGGTTTAATTGATCCTAAAATTATGGATAATATTTTCTCTGTTATTTTAAACAAAGGTGATATAAATCAAATTATTAAAGATCTAGAAATATATGAAGTTTCACAAATTTGTGATGAAATTACAATATATTTAAAAGAAAAAATGCTTACAAAAGACAGAAAATTTGATCTATTATTATTTGATAGATTTTTTAGAATATTAAGTGATGCTAAACATCTTCTTGCTATTAATAGTGATGGAGGATTTGTTTTAATTTTAACTTTTTTAAAAATGATAGAAGCTACAAATATTAGAACAATTGATGATATTATAAATCAAGTTGAAAAAATAGAGCCTAAAAAAGAGACAATAGTTACTAAATCTACTGAGCAAATTGTTGAAAAACCAATTCCAAAGCCTCTTGTTGAAAATATTATTCAACCTATTGTTGCTCCTGTTATTGAGTCTATAAAAATTGAAGAAGAAACAAAAATAGAAGAGCTAACAATTGAGGATAAGATATTAGTTGAATCAAGTAATATGCTTGATTTAAATGCTATTGATGCCATTGAAACAGTTGATTATTCAACACCATTTGATGAATTACCAACAACAACAAAAGAAATGATTAATGAATCAGCAAAAGTTGAAGTAAAAGAAGAAAAACTAGAAGAGAAAAAAGAAGAATTTTACGAGCTAGAAGTTGAACCAATTATAAGTGAAACACAAGCTTATGTAAATATTCACCAAGATGTTGAAATTATTCCTTTAGATGATGAAGATGAAGAAGGTAATGAAGGAACAAATGATTTATATGAACAATTAACATCAAAAGTTTATGATAGGGATTATGACTTAGGTGAATGCTTTCAGAAAAACTTTATTTTTAATGGTTATGAAAATAACAAACTCTATATTATTTCAAAAGCGCAGGATGAAGATAGAAAACTATTATATAAATATTTTGGAATAATAAAAACATTTGCTCAAGATGTTTTTGGAAATGAAGTTGAGCTAGATTTTAAAAAGGAGGAACCCTCCGAAGTAGAAACTAAAGATGAGCAAAATGATGATGTACAAAGTGATAATTCAGATGAATTAACAAGTATAGATTTAAGTAAAATCGCTCAAAAAGATAGTTTAGAAGAAAATACTCAAGAAGAGGATTCCCAATCAGAAGAAACAAGTTCAATGCTTGAATCTATTGAAATGAGTGCAGGTTGTGTGGCTGATATGACAAAAAGTTCAGTTACAACACCATCTCAAAAAGAGTTACAATTAAACGATATATTAAACTCTAAAATGTTGGATAAGGCTAAAGAACTTTTTGATATCAAGAAAATTACAGTAAAATCAAGAAGTTAAATTATTAACTTTTTATTAATATAAAATAGATAGACTTACAGCCATTAAAAAAAAGGAATATTATAAATGAATAAAATATCAAAACTATTATCAACAACATTATTATTATCAGTTTCATTATATGCAAATAACGACAATTCAGTTATTGAATTTGAAAAGAGTAGAGTTTCTCAAAATCCAAATGTAACTATAAAAGAAGTAAGTATTAATACTAAAAAAGAGATTCCACTTGCTGGTTGGAATGGATATATACTAGATGTAAAAGTAAATGTTCAAGGCAAAGATGTAAATGCAAAAGATATATTATTTTCAGATGGTAAATATATTTCTTTAGATTTAATAGATTCTGCTACTGGAAAATCTTTAAAAGATTTAGTTACTCCAAATTTAACAGATAAATATCATGATAAAACAAAACTAATTGCAGGAAATCCTAATGCAAAAGATAAAATTGTAATTTTCTCAGACCCCTTATGTCCATTTTGTATAGATTATGTTCCTGAAGTTATAAAACATGTTCAAAAAAATAGTGATTCAATAGCTTTATATTATTACCATTTCCCATTATCAACAATTCATCCAGCAGCGACAATTCTTGTTAAGTTAATTGATATTGCAAAACATAAAGGTGTAAAAGATGTTGAGCTTAAAACTTATCAAATTGATTGGGAAAAATATTTTGATGTAAAATCAACTGATGAAAAAATAATAGTTGATGCTTTCAATAAAGAGTTTAAAACAGATATAAAATTAGAAGAATTAGCAAATGCTGAAATATCAAAAACTATTGATAGTGATATTGCAATGGGTGAAGATGTTATGGTTCAAGGAACTCCAACTATATTTGTAAATAAAGTAAAAGATTCTTCTAGACTTAAATATGAAGATTTAGGAAAAAAATAAATTTATTAAGAGGTTAACATGGAAAAATTAGTAATAGCAACAAGAAGAAGTCAACTAGCACTTTGGCAATCAGAGTATATAAAAGCTCAATTACAAGAATTTTACCCAGATATGCAAATTGAATTACAAGAATTTGTAACAAAAGGTGATAAAATTTTAGATGTGCCATTGGCTAAAATTGGTGGTAAAGGTCTTTTCACTAAAGAGCTTGAAATTGCAATGATTGAAGGATCTGCGCATTTAGCTGTTCATTCATTAAAAGATGTACCAACTCAATTTGAAGAAGGATTACAACTTGCTGCTGTTACAAAAAGATTTGATCCAAGGGATGCCTTATTAAGTAATAAATATTCTTCAATTGATGACTTACCTCAAGGTGCAATTGTTGGAACTACTAGTTTAAGAAGAAGAATGGCTATTATGATGTTAAGACCTGATATTGTTTTAAAAGATTTAAGAGGAAATATTAATACTAGAATTGCAAAATTAAATGCAGGTGAATATGATGCAATTATTTTAGCAGCAACAGGAATTCAAAAACTAAAAATTGAAAATGAAGTAAAATATTTTTCTCCAATTCCAACTGATGTTATGATTCCATCAATGGGACAAGCAACTCTTGGAATTGAAACAACAACAGATCCTAGAATTGTTGAGCTAGTTTCGGTTTTAAATGATAAAGATGCACATATTGAATCTACAATTGAAAGAAGTTTTGTTGATGCACTTCAAGGTGGTTGTCAAGTTCCAATTGGTGTAAAAGCTACTATTATTGATGAACATTCTATTAGAGTTCAAGCAATTGTAGGACTTCCTGATGGAAGTGAATCAATTAGTGAAGATATAACAGCTGATATTGAAGAATTTGAAACAATTGGACAAAACTTAGCACAAACATTTATTGATCAAGGTGCAAGGGAACTTCTTATAAGAGCTGAAGAATTAGCTTTTAAATAAAACTATTAACAAGAGTATTTCTCTTGTTAAATCTACTTAAATCTACAAGTAAAATCTCAAATTTCTTAAAATTTTTCAAGATATTTAATTATTAATTCAGTATCATAGATATAAATATACTAAGGAGTTTAAATTGAGAATAAATGTCGAAGATGCACTTTTTTGTTTAGTTGATGTACAAGAAAGATTATATCCCCATGTAACAAATAAAGATGAAATTGAAAAAAACTTAATCACTTTAGTAAAAGGATTAAAAGTTCTTAGTGTTCCTTTTATTGTAAATGAACAATATAAAAAAGGAATAGGTGAAACAATACCTTCTTTAAGAGAATTAGTTGATGGGTATCCACACTTTGAGAAAACAACTTTTTCTTGTTATAAAAATGAATCAACTATTGATGCAATTAATGAAATGAATAAAAAGGTTGTAATCGTTGCAGGTATTGAAACTCATGTTTGTGTTTTACAAACTTGTATAGATTTACTGGAAGGTGGATTTGAAGTTGTTTTAGTAACTGATTGTTGTACTTCAAGAAAACAAAATGATACTGATGTGGCGATTAAAAGATTAATTCAAGCAGGTGTAATTCCTACAACTTATGAATCTTTACTTTTTGAGTTAACATTAAATGCTAAAAATCCTTGTTTTAAAGAGATTTCTTCTTTAGTAAAATAGTTAAATATCAGAAATAAAAAAAGGGGATAGATAAAAATCTACCCCCTTTTTTAATGAAAGAATTAAGAATAATTATTCCATAGTTCCTTCAGGAACATGAACATAACCTTCCATGATTATTCTAGCACTTCTACTCATAGTTGCTTTATCAACCACAAATTTACCATCATTATTTTGAATTACAGCACCAACTTTTAAAGTTCCAGATGGATGTCCAAATTCAACAGCAGTTTTTTCACCACCACCAGCTGCAATATTAACTAAAGTTCCAGGAATACAAGCAGCAACTCCAATAGCAACTGAAGCTGTTCCCATCATTGCATGATGTAATTTTTGCATAGATAAAGCACGTACATGTAAATCTATTTCATTTGCTTTTACTTCTTTCCCACTTGAAGTAGTAAAATCACTTGGAGGAGCAACAAATGCAATTTTTGGAGTGTGTTGTCTTGTTTCTGCTTCTTTTAAATCTGAAATTAATCCCATTTTTAATGCAGCATAAGATCTAATTGTTTCAAATCTAGCTAAAGCGTCTACATCTGAATTAATATCACCTTGAAGCTCAGTTCCTTTATACCCAATATCAGCAGCATTAACAAAACAAGTTGGAATTCCAGCTGTTATCATAGTTGCTTTAAATGTACCAATTCCTGGAACTTCTAAATCATCAACTAAGTTTCCTGTTGGGAATAATTCTTCACTTGGATCTACAGGTTCAGCAAATTCTAAAACGATTTCTTCAGCAGGAAATGCAACACCATCAATGTAGTAGTCTCCCATTTCTTTAACCATACCATTTTCCATGTTCACATAACAAAAAATAGTTTTTTTGATATTTGCTTGCCAAATTCTTACACAACAAACACCATTTTGGGGTACATTATCAACCAAACCCTCTTTAATTGCAAATGGTCCAACAGCACTTGATAAGTTTCCACAGTTTCCACTCATATCCACAAAATCTTTATCAATTGCAACTTGACAGAAATAGTAATCTACATCATGACCAGGAACATCAGATTTTCCAACTAAAATAGCTTTAGAAGTAGAAGAAGTTGCTCCTCCCATACCATCCATTTGTTGTTTATAAACATCAGGACTTCCTACGATTCTTTGAAGTAATTTATCTCTTTTTTTTGGATCTTCTTGTGCTTCTTTTGGTAAATCAGCAATGTTAAAGAATGTACCTTTAGAAGTTCCACCTCTCATATATGTTGCTTTAACTTTAAATTGTGGTTTGTAAGCCATTTGTTTATCCTTAATTTGATATGTAGTATAAAACTTTTAAAAATAATCCAAAAATTTCTTTTAAAAGTTTTTTAATAACTAAAGAGCAAAAGCTCTTTAGTTATTTATTTTTTTGAAGATGCAATAACATCTTTAGCGAATTTTTGTAAAATACCACCGTTTTTGTAAACATCAACTTCAGCAGAAGTATCTAATCTACAAGTAACAATGAACTTAACAACTTCACCATTAGCTCTTGTCATAACAACTGTTAAATCAGTTCTTGGAACAATATCACCTTCGATATCAAATACTTCAGAACCATCAATAGAATAAGTATGTCTAGTTTCACCATCTTTGAATTGTAATGGTAATACTCCCATTCCAACTAAGTTAGTTCTATGAATTCTTTCAATTGACTCAGCAATTAAAACTTCAACACCTGCAAGTCTAACACCTTTTGCAGCCCAGTCTCTTGATGATCCTTGACCATAGTTAGTTCCAGCAATAATAATTAAAGGTTGTTTTCTAGTTGTGTAAGTTTCTATTGCTTCCCACATTCTAGATTCAACACCCTCAGGCATAATCATAGTTAAAGAACCTTGTTTAACGCTACCATCTGGTTTTCTAACCATTTCATTAAATAATTTTGGATTAGCTAATGTAGCTCTTGAAGCTGTATGGTGATCCCCTCTATGCGTTGCATAAGAGTTTAAATCTTCAACAGGTAATCCCATTTTTAAACAATATTCACCAGACGCTGACGTTGGTAAAATTGCATTTGATGGAGATAAGTGGTCTGTTGTAATATTATCAGGGAATACACCTAATGGTCTCATACCTTTAAGTTCTGGCATTTGCATATATTCATCTTCCCAATAAGGAGGCTTGTTAATATATGTAGATTGAGTATTCCATTTGTAGAATGGAGATATTTCAATTCCACTTAAAGCATTTTTTGCAAACATTGGATCATATATTGCATCAAACATTTCAGGTCTAACAGAAGCTTTTACAACTGCATCGATTTCAGCATCTGTTGGCCATAAATCTTTTAATGTAATAGGGTTACCATTTTTATCTTTACCTAATACACCATTTTCAATATCAAATCTAATAGAACCAGCTAATGCATAAGCTACAACTAATGGAGGTGAAGCTAAAAATGCTTCTTTTACATAAGGGTGAATTCTTCCATCAAAGTTTCTGTTTCCAGATAATACAGCAGTTGTATAAATATCATTATCAACAGCTTCTTTTTGAATTTTTGGATCTAATGCACCTGACATACCATTACAAGTAGTACATGCGAATCCAACGATACCAAATCCTAATTTTTCAAGTTCAGGAAGTAAATGTGCATCATTTAAATATGTTTCAACTACTTTTGAACCTGGTGCTAATGAAGATTTAACCCATGGTTTTCTTTTTAATCCTAATTCATTTGCTTTTTTAGCTAATAAACCAGCAGCAACAACGTTTCTTGGATTTGAAGTATTTGTACAAGATGTAATTGCAGCAATTAAAACAGCACCATCTGGCATTTTATCACCATCGATTGTAAAGTCTTTAATAATACCTTCTGCTTTTAAAGTAGAAGTAGGCACTAATTTATGTGGTTGTGAAGGACCAGCTAAAGATCTAGTAACTGTAGTTAAATCAAATGTTAATTCTCTTGCATATGTAGCTTTTGTAAGAGAAGTTGCCCATAAACCATTAGCTTTAGCATAAGCTTCAACTAATTTTACTTGTGCAGGTTCTCTACCTGTTAATGTTAAGTAATCTAAAGTTTGATCATCAATACTAAACATAGCAGCACTTGCACCATATTCAGGAGTCATGTTAGAAATAGTTGCTCTATCTCCTAATGTTAAGTATTCTAAACCAGAACCATAAAATTCTAAGTAAGAAGAAATAACTTTTTGCTCTCTTAAGAATGAAGTCATTGCTAATGCAATATCCGTTGCTGTAATTCCTTCAGCTCTAACTCCAGTAACATTTACTCCAATAACTTCAGGAACTCTCATAAATGAAGGGTTTCCAAGCATTACGTTTTCAGCTTCTAATCCACCAACACCAAGTGCATAAACACCAAGAGCATCAACGTGAGGAGTATGTGAATCTGTACCAACTAATGTATCAGGAGATGCAATACCATTGATATTGTGAATAACTGGAGACATTTTTTCTAAGTTGATTTGATGCATAATACCATTCCCTGGAGGAATAACATCTACATTATTAAATGCTTCTTTAGTCCAGTTAATAAAGTGGAATCTATCTGCATTTCTTCTATCTTCGATATCTCTATTTTTTTGAAATGCATCTGGATCAAATCCACCACATTCAACTGCTAAAGAGTGATCAACGATTAATTGAGTAGGAACAACAGGGTTAACTTGTCTAGGATCTCCACCACCAGCTTCAACTGCTTCTCTTAAACCAGCTAAATCAACTAATGCAGTAAGTCCTAAAATATCATGAGTTACAACTCTTGATGGGTACCAAGGAAAATCTTTATCAGTTCTTTTTTCAATTAGTTGAATTAATGAATCTTTTAAATCTTCACTAGGACATTTTCTAATTAAGTTTTCTGCTAATACTCTTGAAATGTAGTTTAGTTTTTCAAAAGATCCAGGAGTGATGTCTTCAACAGCTGCTTTTACATCATAAAAGCTTGTATCGAAACCTTCTAATTTTTTTAGATATTTGTCGTTTGTCATATTTTATATCCATATATTTAATTTTAAAAAAGGATGGAATTTCTCCCATCCTTTTATTTTGCTAAAAATTAGCACTGTATATTTTGTAAGTTCGTCCCTAGAATTTTGAGAGAAAAAAGTAATTATTTTCTATCTTCTAATGGAATGAATTTTAAACCTTCAGGTCCTGTGTAAGTAGCTGATGGTCTAATAATTTTACCGTCTTCTCTTTGCTCAATTACGTGTGCACCCCATCCAGTAACTCTTGAGATAATGAAGATTGGAGTAAACATATCTGTTGGAATTCCCATTTGGTTATAAGAAACAGCTGAGAACCAGTCAAGGTTAGGGAACATTTTTTTAGCATCCCACATGATTGTTTCTATTCTTTCAGCAACGTCATACATTAACATGTCGTTGTTTTCTTCAGATAAATCTTTTGCAACTTTTTTAATTACTACGTTTCTTGGGTCACTTGTTGTGTAAACTGGGTGTCCAAAACCAATAATAATTTCTTTTTTAGCCATTCTTGCTTTGATATCTTCTTCTGCTTGATCAGCTGAAGTATATCTTTCTTGAATTCTAAATGCAACTTCATTAGCTCCACCATGTTTTGGACCTCTTAAAGCTCCAATTGAACCAGTGATACAAGAATACATATCTGAATTTGTTCCAGCAATTACTCTTGAAGTAAATGTTGAAGCATTAAATTCATGCTCTGCGTAAAGAATTAAAGATACATGCATAGCTTTAACCCAAGATTCTCTTGGTTTTTCACCATGTAATAAATGTAAGAAATGTCCACCAACAGTATCATCGTCAGTTACAACATCAATTCTTTTTCCGTTGTATGCAAAGTGGTACCAGTATAATAAAATAGAAGAAAATGATCCCATTAATCTATCAATAATATCTTGAGCTTCATTTTTTGGATGCTCTTCTTTTTCTTGATTTAAAGCTCCAAGTACTGAACAACCAGTTCTCATAACATCCATTGGATGACAAGTTTTTGGTAATTGCTCAAGTGCTACTTTTACACCTTGTGGAATATCTCTGTAAGATTTAAGTTTTGTTTTATAAGCTGCTAATTCTGCTTTATTTGGTAGTTTTTCATGTACAATTAAATATGCAATTTCTTCAAATTCTGCCTTATCAGCAAATTCTAAAATATCATATCCTCTATAATGTAAGTCATTTCCACTTTTTCCAACTGAACAAAGAGCTGTATTTCCAGCAGAAGTTCCAGAAAGTGCAACAGATTTTTTTGGTTTAAACGCTGTAGTTGTTTCAGTACTCATATTTTTCCCTTAGTTTAAGTTAATTTTGTTTTATATTGGTTCGATAAAGCTAATTACTTAGCTTTACCTTTTGAAAATAATTCATCCATTTTTTGCTCATAAGCATGGTAATTTAACATATCGTATAATTCCATTCTTGTTTGCATAGTATCAAGAACACCTTCTTGAGTACCTTTGTCTTTTAACTCTTGGTAAACTGCAAGTGCAGCTTTGTTCATTGCTCTAAATGCTGATAATGGGTAAAGAACCATATCAATTCCAACAGAAGCTAATTCTTCAGTTGTGAACATTGGAGTTGCCCCAAATTCAGTAATATTAGCAAGAACTGGAACAGACATTTGATCTGTAAATTCTTTGTATTCTTTTAAAGTATGAACAGCTTCTGCGAAAATTGCATCAGCTCCAGCTTCAACATAAGCTTTAGCTCTGTCGATTGCAGCTTGTTGACCTTCTGATGCATGAGCATCAGTTCTAGCAATAATGTAGAATTCTGGGTCTAATTGCATTTTAGCATCAACAGCAGCTCTAATTCTGTCACACATTTCTTCAGTAGTTACTAATTCTTTATTTGGTCTATGTCCACATCTTTTTGCAGCAACTTGATCTTCAATATGCATACCAGCAGCACCTGATCTGATAAATTCTTTAACAGTTCTAGCTACATTGAATGCATGTCCCCAACCAGTATCTGCATCAACGATTAATGGAGTATCACAAATTGAAGTGATTCTTCTAACGTCAATACATACGTCTTCGATCATTGTCATACCTAAGTCTGGTAAACCATAAGATGCATTTGCAATACCTCCACCTGATAGGTAAATTGCTTTATGTCCTACTTTTGTTGCTTGTAATGCTTGGTAAGCATTAATAGTTCCTACGATTTGTAAAGGAGACTCTTCTTTCAAGGCTTCTCTAAATTTTTTTCCTGCGCTCATACACATCCTTTAAATTTAAGTTGTAAATCATTATACATAATTTTGACATAGTAGTAGTGTATGATTATTGTAAGATAAATTACAACTTTTTTTATAAAAACTACAAATTGTACAATATTTGATTTTTTTGTAAAAAGTGGTACAATAATAAAAAAGTTATAATAAGGTGTTGTTATGAATTATAAAAATTCAATAGAAAAATTTATAGAGATATTTAAAAGATCAAATTTGAGTATATCAAAATTTGCATCACTTATAAATAAAGATAGACGTACGGTTACATCGTGGATTGACAAAATAACAGACATAGAACCCAATAAAGATATCAAAGATAAGATTTGCCAAACATTTAGATATCCTGATTATATTTGGGAAGAGGGTTGTAATGGTGAAGAGTTTTTAAAATCAATTACTCAAATACCCCAAAAAGAAGTAAGAATCATTGATGAAGACTATTATGGACGACTAAAATACATAATGGAACAGGAACAAAATAGAAGATTTGTAATACAAGCACAGTTTCCAGGACCTATGTATAGGGATTCAGCTGTACAGAAAGTGTACAAGACCACAACTAGTAATGATATTGAAGAATTAAAACAAAGTAGAATTGATCAGATGTTAAGATATGACTATGATACTACTGAATGGTATTCAATTAAATCAATTTTAACTTTTTGTTTTGCAAGTATTGGAAACTTTTATACAAAAGAAGAGAAATTAAAAATCTTAGAATTGATTTATGAATTGTTTAATAATAACTATAATAAAAAGCTTTTCTTATTTGATTCTTTTTCAAGAAAGATATATGGAATGGAAACTACATATATATCTATAAATGTTAAGCAAAAAGTACTTTTTTTTAAATCACCAATTGAATCTGTATTTATAGAAATAAGAAATAAATCTTTAGTTGAAAGAATGCATAAATATTATAGCTCACCAATTGAAGCTCCTTCCCATGTAAATTTCTTAGAGTCAGTAAAAATCATAAAAATATTACAAGAAGCTTTAAAATATGGAAATGATATAAAACAAGCCTATGAAACAATAAATAGACAAACTGATTATGGAGAACTTTTTTACAATAACCTAAGTATTGATTTACAAAAAGAAGTTAGCAATCCCAAAGTAGGGCAAAGAAGAAACTAAAAGATATAAGATGTTAAAATAAGAAAATAAAAACAATGTGAAGGAAAACACTTGAAGCAGTATTTAGATTTATTACAGCACATACTAGATAATGGAGCAGTAAAAGAAGATAGAACAGGAACAGGAACTAAATCTGTATTTGGATATCAAATGAGATTTGATTTAAGTGCTGGGTTTCCATTAGTTACTACTAAAAAGACTTTTTTAAAAGGTATTATTTCTGAGCTTTTATGGTTTATAGAAGGAAGTACAGATGAAAGAAGACTTGCTGAAATTCATTATGGAGATAAAGCTTCAAATTTAATTGGTAAAAATACAGTTTGGACTGCAAATGCAGATGCCCAAGGTAAAGCTTTAGGTTACACAAATACAGATACTATAAAAAAACTTGGTCCAGTTTATGGAGCTCAATGGAGATCTTGGATGGGTGCTAATGGAAAAGCCTATGATCAATTATCTGATGTTATAAATCAAATAAAAACAAATCCAGATAGTAGAAGAATTATATTAAATGCATGGAATGTAGCTGAAATAGATAATATGGCACTTCCTCCATGTCATACTTTTTTTCAATTTTATGTTGCAAATAAAAAATTATCTTGTCAGTTATATCAAAGAAGTGCCGATGTATTTTTAGGAGTTCCATTTAATATAGCTTCTTATGCACTTTTAACTATGATGATTGCACAAGTTTGTGATTTAGAAGTGGGAGATTTTGTACATACTTTTGGTGATGTTCATATTTACTCAAATCATATGGATCAAGTGAATTTACAATTAAGTAGAACGCCATATAAATTGCCAAGTATGAAAATCAATCCGGCGGTAAAAGATATAAATGATTTTAAAATGAGTGATTTTGAATTAGTTAATTATGTATGTGATGAACCAATTAAAGCTGTGATGGCTGTGTAAAGTAAAGGATATATTATGAAAATTTCAATGATAGTTGCCTATGGTAAAAACTGGGAAATTGGTTTAAATAATGAAATGTTATGGCATATAAGTGAAGATTTTAAAAACTTTAAAGCAATTACTTCTGGTCATCATATTTTAATGGGTAGAAAAACATTTGAAAGTATCGGAAAACCACTTCCAAATAGAACTTCAATAGTATTATCAAATAGCGGATTTACAAGTGAAGGCGTTCATACTTTTAGTGATATCCAAGAGGCATTTAATTTTGCTAGAAAAAATGCAGAAGAGGAATTATTTATAATAGGTGGAGCAAATATCTATGAAACACTTTTTCCTTATGTTGATAAAATGTATTTAAGTGAAGTTGATTTTGAGGGTGTTGCAGATGCCTTTTTAAAGCCAATAGATTTTTCTACTTGG
>CBFHMY010000018.1:0-8534 GCA_965657055.1 uncultured Aliarcobacter sp.
TACGTTAAGTGGCGCAGCTAATGCTCTATTTACAAGACATAAAACAACAGGAATTCTCATCCCAGATGCTTGGTATAAAACTTCAATCATAAGTGCAAGACCTTGAGAAGAAGTAGCAGTTGCAACTCTTCCTCCAGCAGCACCAGCTCCAACACACGCAGACATTGCAGCATGTTCAGATTCAGTCATGATAACTTCACCATCAACATATCCATTTGCATGGAACATACAATAGTTTTCTACAGTAGCCGTTGAAGGTGTAATAGGATAAGCAGCAATAACATCTACATCAGCTTGTCTTAAAGCTTGAGAGTTTGCCATGTTTCCATCCCAAACTTCTACTTTTTTTAATTCCATTACTCTTTTATTCATTATTATTCACCTTTCTTTTTTTTCTCAGGCCATTGTGAAAGTGCATCTTCCACTGTTTCAAATTCATTAAACATTAAAAGTGATTTTGGATTTGTAGGACAAACGCTTACACATAATCCACACCCTTTGCAGTGTTCATAATCTACACCTTTCATCTCTTTATTTCTAGCAATAATTGATGTATCTGGACAGAATATCCAGCAATTTTGACAGTCAATACAAGTTTCAGAATTCCAAACTGGTTTTATAACTCTCCAGTCTCCAACAGACATACTTTTTGAACTAGTTTCAGAATACATTCTATCTTCTGGTTGTATATCCGCAATATTATAATCTATATTTCCATCGAATGTGTAAAGAGCTGCACCTGGTACTAACTCATCCCATCCCATTTCATTAATTGGTTTACTCATTTTTATATCCTTCTAATGAACTTCGTCATAAGCTCTTTGGATTGCTACCATATTAGCTTCAATTAAATTTGGTGGTAATTTTTTTAATACACTTACCATTTTTTCTTTGAAATAATCTAATTCGTACATTCCACTAACTTTCATAAATGCTCCAAGCATTGGAGTATTAGGAATAGCTTTTCCTATAGTATCTCTTGCTATTTGAAAACAATCAAGAATGAATACTCTATCTTTTATATCTTGTAGTTCTGGAACTAAAGATATTAAATCCTCTTTGCTAAGGTGTGTTGTAATAATATATTTTGTTGTATCTTTACCATTAGCAGTTATATCATCTGTTAAAGCAAGACCTGGATCAAGTATAAACACATAATCCGGACTCATATATTTCTCGTGATTTATAATAACTTTATCATCTATTCTATTGTAGGCTGTCATTGACGCACCTCTTTTAGCTGAACCATAGAATGCAAATGCTTGAACTTGTTTACCAGATTCGGCAACAATTGACCCAAGACCTTTAGCACCTGTTACAGCACCTTGACCTGCACGGCTATGCCATCTAATTTCTAACATAGTGGCTCCTTAATTAATATTAAATTTGACTTAAAAAATTTAATTAGTCTTCAACATTATAGATAATCTTAACTTATAAGGTACTTTTATTTAAAATAAAATGAAATTAATGTAACTTTTTGAGACACTGATTCTGAATAAAAAGATTATTTTTTAAAGAAATGTAAAAAATAAAAAGAATATCATATGGTCAAAAATACCTAAAAATAGACGTTCTTTATAATATTATAAAATAATTAAACATAAAATAATTATAGGAGTAAAAACTTAATTAAATATATCAAAAAGTATCTAATAATATAAATTAAGCTATATTTAATTAATATTTAAGCTATTTTGATTAAGTTTAAGATTGATTTTCTAAGTTTTTGAGGAAATTAATAGCACTTAATGCATCTTTTTGAATGAAATTCGTATATTCTCTTAATTCCATTTCTTCTCCAAATCCACATAAAAGGCCAATTGAATTAACATTAGCAGCATTAGCAGCAAGTAAATCAAGTTTTGTATCTCCAATCATCCAAACATCATGTAAATCTTTGTTGTAATTCATTTGTTCAAGAGTTATTAAAATTGGTTCAGGATGTGGTTTAGGATTTTCTACATTTTCTCTACCTGTAACTATTTCAAAAAATTGTGCTATTTCAAAATGCTCTAGTAATGGCATAGTATACATTCTAGTTTTTGTAGTAACAACGCTAACTCTTCCAATTTGAGCTGCTAGTTGTACAGCTTCAAATGCATTTTCTAATAATGTTGTTTGTTCTTTTGAAATAATTCTATATCTATTTTTATAAGAAGTAACAAATTCCCAAACTTTTTCATCTTCCACACCTAATTCTTTGTACATAATATCTAATGGATAACCAATTAATGATTTTATGTCATCTATAGAATATTTAAAATCAAAATTTAACTCTTTAAATGTATGTAAAAAAGTTGATACAATTGCATCTGTTGATTCAATAAGTGTTCCATCTAAGTCAAAAAGTATTATTTTATCTCTACTCATATTGTGCTTTTCCTTTTACATAAAAGTTTATTGTTCTATTTCCCAATCTTTTTGATTATGCATAATGCCAATAAAGGTCGGTTCTACATTTTTTATATCTTTATTAACTACTGTAATTCCATCTGGAATATATAAAAATAGATAGGGTAAATCATCGGAAATGATTTTAAAAATTTCTTTATAAATTTTCCCTAATTCATCCCTATTTATTGTGTTTATTCCATCTTCTATTAATTTATCAACTTTATCATTTTTATATGATACTAAATTAAATCCACCTAGTTTATCGCTTGAACTGTGCCATAAGGGATATGCATCTGGCATTAATCCCAAAGACCAACCAAGTATTACTGCATCAAATTTTTTTGGATGAACTACAGTATTTAAAAATGCTTGCCATTCCATAACTCTTATTGTCATTTTTACACCTGCTTTTTCAAGCTGATATTGTAAAATTTGAGCTGTATTAATTCTTGTATCATTGCCTGTATTAGTTACAACTTCAAATGTAAAGGGATTATTCTTATCATAACCAGCTTCTTTTAGTAGTTCTTTTGCTTTTTCAATATTTTGAGTGATAGGTTTAATTTTTTCATTATATGCAAATGAATCTGGTAAAAAAGGTCCATTACAAATTTTCCCATAACCAAAAAATAAGATATCAACTAACTCTTGTCTATCTATTGCTAAAGATAATGCTTGTCTAATTCGTAAATCTTTAAATTTTTCATTATTTAGATTAAATCCTAAATATGTATAAGCAAAACTAGGTTTTTGAATTATTGTAAATTTATTTCTAAAATCATCATCAATTTGTCTATCAATTTGGATAGGAGTTAATCCTCCAATATCAAGTTTTTTTTGTTTTAAATATAAAAATGATGTATTTGGATCAGGAAGAAATTGATATAAAATTTTATCAATTTTAGGTTTTCCCTCAAAATAGTTTTCATTTGCAATTAATTCTATATCTTGCGCTGTTTTAAACTCTTTTAGTTTATATGAACCAGTTCCTATTGGATTTTTATTAAAAGAGCTAGTCATAAGATTTTCTTCATCTTTTAAAAGATGATAAGGTAATATTCCTACCATCCAAGTTTCAATTGCTTTAAAGTAGGGTTGTTTATAGATTATCTCAAGTGTAAAATCATCAATTGCACTTACACTTTGTACTTCTTGAAAATTTGATTTAATAGAATTAAATACTTTTGGATCAATGATTTTTTCATAAGTAAATATAACATCCTTTGAAGTAAACTTTTCTCCATCATGCCATAAAACATTGTTTTTAAGTTTTACAATAAGTTTTGTTGGAGTTTCAAATTCATATGATTGTGCTAAATCAACTGTATGATTTCCATTTTTATCATATTTAAATAAGCCATTAAATAGCCAATCAGATATTTCACTACTAGCACTATCATTTGCTAATATAGGATTTAATCGACTAGGGCTTGAACTCATTGATAGATTCAATGTACTAGCACCAAGGTATGTAATAAGTAATAAATAGTAAGTTAATAATTTCATAGGGTATTGTATAGTTTTTTTATATAAATATGCATAAAAAAGTGCATAAAAAAAGGAGCAACAATGTCGCTCCTTTTTTTGAGAACAGTAAGAAAATACTCTTCGAAAATACCAATTATCTTTTTGAGAATTGAGAAGATTTTCTTGCTTTTTTCTTTCCGAATTTTTTTCTTTCAACAGATCTAGAATCTCTTGTTAATAAACCGAATGGTTTTAACACAGCTCTGAACTGCTCATCAAAAGCAACTAATGCTCTTGAAATTCCGTGTCTTGCAGCGTCAGCTTGTGCAGAATATCCACCACCAAGAGTTTTTACTACAATGTTTACAGAAGTTTCTTGTTTAGAAACATTTAATGGTTGCATAACTCTTTTTTTGATTGATTCATGACCACCAAGCCATGCGTCTAAAGATACACCGTTAATTGTTAATTGACCGTTACCATTTTCTAGCCATACTTTAGCTACAGCTGTTTTTCTTCTTCCAGTTGCGTATACTTTTGCCATTACTCTTATCCTTTAATTTGCGCAGTATGAGGGTGTTCGCTACCTGCGTATACTTTTAATTTTTTTAACATAGCTTTTCCAAGAGTTGTTTTTGGAAGCATACCTCTAGCAGCTAGTTTATATAATTTTTCTGGATTCTTTTCAAACATTTCAGACATTTTGTGAGTTTTTGTACTACCAAAATAACCTGAGTGTGTAAAGTAATTTTTAGTTTCTAATTTTTTACCAGAAAATTTTGCTTTTGATGCATTTATAATAACAACAAAATCTCCGCAGTCTACATTTGGTGTAAAACAAGGTTTGTTTTTCCCTCTTAAGATAGTAGCAACTTCTGTAATAATTCTTCCGAATACTTTATCAGTTGCATCAACTACTATCCAATCTCTTTCGATTTCGTTAGCATGTGCCATTTGAGTAAATTTCATTTATTTTCTCCGCTTTTTTAATGAGGTGGAATAATAGTGTAGTAATACTTAATTATTACTTAAATTAAGTATATATTAATATTTTATGCAAAATTTAGAACCTTTTCCAAATTCTGAGCTAATTTCAAGGGTAAAATTATGTAAAGATAGAACAGATTGTACAATAAATAGCCCAAGACCTAGGGAATTATTCCAACCATTATTTGATACTCTATAAAATTTATGATTTATGTTTTCTAATTCAAGTTCTTCTATTCCAATACCTTTATCAATAATACAAATTGAATTTTGAGAAATTTCAACTGTTACTTCATCTTCTGAATATTTTAAAGCATTTTCAATTAAGTTAGATATGGCCATAGAAATTAGAGTTTCGTCAACTTTTAAAGTTAAATCTTCTCCTGAAATTTTAATCTCTCTATTCTTATATTTAT
Organism: uncultured Aliarcobacter sp.; assembly: GCA_965657055.1. GTDB lineage: Bacteria > Campylobacterota > Campylobacteria > Campylobacterales > Arcobacteraceae > Aliarcobacter. The sequence continues at coordinate 5,268 of CBFHMY010000018.1, forward strand.
CATTTAAATCACTAACGCAATTCTCAACTACTGTTTTAATAGAACAAGGCAATAGTAATATCTCTTGTTTACCCTCTTCAAGTTTTAATGTAAGTCTTAACTTGTCAATTATCTGTGACATTTTATTTGCATTTGCATGAATCTTATTTAAAAATTTATTTTTCATGGGCTGAGGCATTTGCTCATCATTTAAAATGGTTTCACTATAACCTGAAATAATTGCAATTGGATTTTTGAATTCATGAGATAAGGCAGAGATTATTTCATCTTTTTGTCTATTTGCAAGTTTTAATTTTGCAGTTTGTTTAGCTTTTTGTTTTTCTTTTTTTAAAAGTTTTTCAGCTACTTTATTTAGTAGTTTAGCAATTTTATTAAATTCATATGTATAAGTTGAATTAAGAGCAATAGATTGCTTTTTTTCTGATAATTGTGTTAAAAAATATAAAATTGTATCAGTCTCTTTTTTTATTCTTAAGCTAATAAAATATGTTGATAAGAATACTATAAGTAAGAAAAATGTGATAAATGAAAATACTTCAAGGGAAAGTTTTGTAAATTGGTTGTTTATTTTATCTGTATAATCTGCCATTCTAATAAAATAAATATTATTGTCAATAATGGTTTTTTTTGCAACATAAATTAAATCTTTTTTTACCGTATCAGATAATCTAGTATCTTTTCCTAAACCCACATTTCTTGCTTGAATAATTTCCACTCTGTTTGCATGATTTTTTACTTTTGATAGGTCTTTGTCACTTTCAGCAATTACTTCTCCATCTTCGGCAATAATTGTAATTCTTAGGTTTAGTTTTGCGTGTAGATTTTCTACAATTGTTTTAATATTGTCAATATCTTGTTTATCTTTTAAAACTATAGATAAAGTATCAATATTTTGAATAAGGTTTTTTTCTATTTGGTCAAGATAAAGATTTTTTGTCCAAAAATATATAATTAAACTTAATGTAACTAAGATTGCAAAAAATATAGCGATATAAGTTCTAAAAAAGAGTTGATGGATTTTTAACAAAAAATATAACCTTCCCCTCTAATTGATTTAATATATTCTTTTGTACCCTCTGGATCAATTTTTGCTTTTAATCTTTTAATTGCAACATTAACAGTTTTAACTTTCTTATCAAACGAGTCTTTCCAAACACTATTTAATAGATGTTCTCTAGACATTAGAATATCTTTGTTTTTTACAAATTCTAATAATAAATCATGCTCTAGATGAGTTAAATCAATTTCATTATTTTCTATATAAAATTTTTTATTCGATGCTTTGTAAACAATATCTTTAACTTTTAAGATTTCAATATCATGGGAAGTTCTTTTAATAACTGCTTTTACTCTGGCAACTAGTTCTTTTAAGTTAAATGGTTTTGTTATATAATCGTCGGCATGTGAATCAAAACCTTCAATTATATCTTCATCATTATCTTTTGCCGTTACATAAATAACAGGATTAGAATAACCTTGTTTTTTTATTTCATTTATAAAAGTAGTTCCTTCAATTCCTGGAAGGTTTCTATCCATTAATATTAAATCAATTTGTTCTTCATCTAATACTTTTCTTACGTTATTATCAACCGTTAAAAAACCAATTGTTTCATAAGCTTCTTTTTGAAGTGTATATTCAAGTAGTTCTAGAATATCTTCTTCATCTTCTATAATTAATATAAGTTTATTATTCATTTATATTTGACTCTTTTGTTGTTTGAATTGTTTTGCTAGGTCTATCATCATCATATTCAATTACTGTATCTTTTGAAATTTTAATAATCCCTGGTGAAAATTTGATTGCAAGTATTCTAAATATAAAAAAGATGAAAATAACAAATAATAGAAATGATATATCAAAATAGTCTCTATTTTTATTTGTTGTTAAAATAATAACATCTCTAATTAAGAAAATGATAAAAATATCAATTACATATCTTAGTCGTAAAGTCTCTCTTTTAATAAAATCAGAGATCATTTTTACAACTTCCATAACAACAATAAATTCTAACATCAGGATAATTGCTTTATAAAAATCTATACCAGCAACAAGTATCCCTATAAAAATAATTGTTGCGGCTAGAACCTCAAAGTTTGTGCTAAAGTAGTTTTTTATTTTATTTATAGCTTTTTTCATGCTTAAAGTATATCATAAAAGTTATGATTGTACTATATCTCCTCCAACTTGAGCAAACTGTAATAAATTAGCTATAGATACAGCTCTATCAGCTATTTTTTCTAATCTTCTTAATGCACTTAGTATGTCAAAATACTCTCTTGATAAATCAAGATTTTTTGAAATTAATTTTAAAATATTTTTTTCAATCATCAAATATAAATCATCAGTTTTGCTTTCTTCCACAATTACCCTATGATATTTTTCTTCAATATGTTTTGAATCTGATTCATCAATAATTGATATAGATGTTTGTAATGACAATAATGCAGATTTCAATAAAGGAATTGCATATTCTAAAATTGTAGATGTATTTAAATCATCACTAAAAGATTTTTTAAATTTTTTTGCAAAATCTTTTGCATTTGAGCCTGTTCTTACTAACTCATTTGTTATTTTTAAAAAAGAAACAAGTTGTCTTAAATCTTTTGCTTCAGGTGAATATAAAGCTAAGGTTGTCACTATTAAGTTGTCAATTTCATTTGATTTAATTTGTAACTTTTTCTCAGTTATTTCTATATTTTTCAAATCATTAATATTATTGTCTTTTAATGCTTTAAGACATAATTCTAGTGAATCTACAACATCAACACCAATTTTTTGTATTTCATCTCTTATACTTTGTAATTTTTGCTCATAAGGCTTTAACATTATCCAAATCTCCCTGTAATATAATCTTCTGTTTTTTTATTATGTGGATTAACAAAGATAGTCTCTGTTTCATCATACTCAATTAATTTTCCTAAATGGAAAAAGGCTGTGTAATCTGCAACTCGTGCTGCTTGTTGCATATTATGAGTTACAGTTATAATTGTATAGTCTTCTTTTAATTCAAGCATCAAAGCTTCAATTTTTTCAGTACTAATTGGGTCAAGTGCAGACGTTGGCTCATCCATTAATATAACTTGTGGTTTAACTGCAATTGTTCTTGCAATACAAAGTCTTTGTTGTTGACCCCCTGAAAGCGAAGTCCCTGGCTGAGTTAATTTATCTTTTACTTCATCCCATAAACCAGATTTAATAAGAGATGTTTCAACTAATTCATCACACTCTTTACCTTTTTTCACAATTCCATGTTTTAATGGAGCATA
>CBFHMY010000018.1:8631-20172 GCA_965657055.1 uncultured Aliarcobacter sp.
TACGCCACATTGTCATAGATTGATTTAGGGAAAGGGTTTGGTTGTTGAAAAACCATTCCTATTCTTTTTCTAACACTTACTTCATCAACATCTTTATCATAGATATTTTTATTATCAATTACAATTGAACCATCAATTTTAACAATAGGTATTAAGTCATTCATTCTATTTATACATCTTAAAAATGTAGATTTACCACATCCAGAAGGCCCTATTAATGCAGTAATCTTATTTTCATATAAATTAGCAGTAATATCAAACAAAGCTTGATTTGTTCCGTAAAATAAATTTAGATTTTTTACGTCTATTTTAATTTTGTTATCATTTTTTATCATTTTAATTTTTCCTTCTTACCATTTAACTTCGAATTTTTTTCTTAAATAAATTGCTATTGCATTTAATGAAATTAGTATTGTTAACAGCACCATAATACCAGCTGCTGTTTTTTCTATATAAGTACCCTCAGGCATTCCTGCCCATGTAAATATCTGTGCTGGCATAACAGTTGCTGCTTGTGTTACCATTGTTGGTGCATCTGGAATAAATGCAATCATTCCTATAATAATCAATGGAGCTGTTTCTCCCATTGCTTGCGCTAAACCAATAATTGAACCCGTTAAAACACCTGGAAATGCAAGTGGTAAAACATGATCTTTTGTAACTTGGATTTTGTTAAGTCCTAAACCATATCCCGCTTGTCTAATACTATCGGGAACTGCTCTTAATGCTGCTCTTGAACTTACAATTATTATTGGCAAAGTCATAAGTGCAAGAGTTAAACCTCCAACTAATGGAGAGCTTCTTGGCATTCCAAAAAGATTAATAAATATAGCAAGACCTAAAAGACCAAATAAAATAGAAGGAATTGCAGCTAAGTTATTGATATTTATTTCAATAAGTCTAGTAAATTTGTTATCTTCTGCAAACTCTTCTAAATAAATCGCTGTCATTACACCAATTGGAAAAGCAACAAGCATGGTAATAATTAAAGTTAAAACCGAACCTATAATTGCAGAATATAAACCTGCATATTCAGGAATTTTTGAATCCCCATTTGTAAAGAAAACTGTATTAAATCTTTTCTCAATCAAACCTTGGGCATAAAGTTCATCAACTAAAGCAATATTTTTACTTTTTAATTTATTGTAATGACCTTTTAGATATTGATCAACTTGATCATCTGCAAGAACCCAAGTCTCTTTTGTAGTATTCATTAATTCTGGATTTTGTCTTACAAAATTTGGTACATCTCTTAACCAAGCTCTTGAAACAATTGTTCTATATTTGCTATCAATAGCAAATCTACTATCTGCAATTGTGCTTTCATTGTATGTAACGTCAACTTTTATATAAGCTACGTTAAAAGCAGGAAGACCTTTTCCTACTATATCAAATAAAAAGAAAGCTAAAAATGCAATAGAAAAAATTAATGAAGTTAATGTAAACTTTTTAAATCTATTTGCACTTGCATGTCTTTTTTTAAGTGCTGGATCATAAAATGGATTATCTTTTTTATTTTTCTTTTTTCTTTTAATCATAATGTGTTCACTTTATATTTTTCTTTGAATTTTCTAATTAGAGATAATGAAATCATATTTAGAATTAATGTAACGATAAATAGGATAAGTCCTAATGCAAATGCTGAAAGGGTTTCAGGTGAATTAAACTCGAAATCTCCAACAAGTGAATTTACAATTGTAACAGTTACAGTTGTCATATCTTCAAGGGGATTCCATGAAAGATTTGGTCGAAGCCCTGCTGCCATAACAACAATCATTGTTTCTCCTAATGCCTTTGAAAGTCCTAATAAAGAAGCTGAAATAATACCTGGCATTGCAGATGGTAAAACAATATTTTTAATAGTTTCCCCATGAGTCATACCAAGTCCAAATGCTGCTTTTCTTTGAGAATCTGGAACTGCTCTTATAACATCATCAGAAAGTGATGAAATTACAGGAATAATCATAATTCCCATTACAATCCCAGATGCAAGGGCAGAATTAAATGTCGCTTCAAGACCTACAAATTCTGCCATTTTTACTACTAGTGGAGCAACTGTAATTGCAGCAAAGAAACCGTAAACTACCGTTGGGATACCTGCTAGTACTTCTAGCATTGGTTTTAAATAATCTCTTACTTTTGGGCTTGCGTATTCACTCATATAAATTGCACTTCCTAATCCTATAGGAATAGCAACTGCTAATGCAATAATAGTAATTACAAATGTACCTGCAAAAATTGGCAGCGCTCCAAATTGACTTCCTATTACTCCAGGAGACCAAACAGTTCCTGTTATAAAATACCAAAAACTTCTAAGTTTAAAAAACTCAATTGCTTCAAATAATATTGAAAATAAAATTCCAAATGTAGTTAATATTGAAATAGTAGCAGCACCAATTAAAGCGAATTTAATTAGTTTTTCATTAAGTTCTCTTTGTTTTTTTCTTGATTCAAAAGTGCTCAATACTTTTGCCTTTGTATTAAATTTAATCAATATTCTAAATAAAGTTGATTACAGAATGGTTACAATTTCTAAAGTACGCTAGAGATGGGCTTTATTGAGTCTTTGGATGCTTTTTTTAATATATTTAATGTATTGTCAAAATTACATATATTTGATTTTGAGTTAATTTCAATGATTGCTGAGGAGACTGTTAGTAAATTAAACTTCCTTTCCATGTTAAATCTATCTTTTGAAGTTATGAATCCATTTTCTTTATCTTTTTTGGAATAAATGTTTTCAGCAGTACTTTTAAATTCATCTTGAACTTCCACTGTTAAATCAAAAACTTCTTTATATTTCTGATCTTTTAAACCAACAAAAAAATCATCTCCTCCAATATGAGCAATAAAAGCATCCTTAGGATATCTTTTTTGCAATAATTCTGAAAAAATTAAAATAGCTCTGTCTCCTTGTCTAAATCCATAAATATCATTAAAAGGTTTAAAATTATTAAAATCAAAATATATAATATGTGTTATATTTTTTTGATCTTTGTTGAGAGTTTTTTCTATATATTTCTCTATTTGATTATTTCCTGGTAACTTTGTAAGAGGATTTTGATTTGTAGCAATTTCAATATTTCTTTTATAAGATAATGTAAGAAGTGAATTTAAATTGATAAATCCTTTATATTTACCAGATTGTGTAATAAATATACCTAAAGAATCTTTTGATTTTAAATTATACATTTCTAGAATTTTATCAATACCCCATGAAATTTCTACACTAAGGGCTGGTTTGATATATTTAATTAAAGTTGATGAGTATGTTATATTTTGAGCAAGAGATAATCCATATTGTGAATATGAAATTTTCTTTATATCACTTTCATATATAATTCCTAAAAAATTTTCAAATTCATCTATAATTGGAACAAAATTATTTTTTGTGTCTTCTTTGAAGTGAACAAATAAATTATATAATGAAGTATTGATATTTAATGCAATTATCGGTTCGATAAATTCATTGTCTATTGAGGCATTTCCATTTGCACGTTTATCCTCGTTTATAAAATTTACTATATTAGGATATATATTTTTTATTTCATCAATATTTAAAGTAGGATATTGGGCTAAATATCCTTGAATAAAATCAGCTCCTATATCTTTACAGGTATAAAATTCTTTTACAGTTTCAATACCTTCTGCAATTACTTGCATTCCCATTATATGAGCCATTTCAATTATTGATGAGCAAAATAGTTTTTTCTTTGAATCTTGATCAATATTTGTGATAAAAAATCTATCTAGTTTTATTACATTTGCTTCACTAAAATATAAAAGTTTAAGTCCAGATACTCCAATACCAAAATCATCAATAGCAATTGAATATCCACTCTCTTTATATTTTTGAATCATACTTGAAAGAGCATTTTGTTCTATTGCAGTACCTTTTTCACTTAATTCAAAACAAATGCTATTTTTATCTAATTGGTATTTATTTAGTATATTTGCAGTATTACCCTGAGAATATTTTTTATTATAGATTATTCTATTATCTAGATTATAAAATAGCTTTAAATTTTCGATTTGTATGTTTGCAAATTTGCTAATGGCTTTTTCTCTTAATTGTAAATCTAATTCATATAAAAAATCATCATTAAATGCTTCATCAAATAAATCATCAATACAGTTTAAGCCATTTATATTTTGAACACCACGAACTAGGGCTTCAACAGCATAAATTTTCCCTGTATGAGAGTAAATAATAGGTTGAAATGCATAGTCTAATTTCTCAATAATCTTATTCCACTTTTGCATGTATACCTTAATAATTTCATTATTAAGCTCTTATCTCTTCGTTCGCGTAAACAGATAAAAACTTAATAATAAAATTTGTTTTTGATTTTTTAATTTATAAAGAAGAGTTTTTACTCTTCTTTATATTTTAGTGTTTTAATGCTTCTAAAGTTAATTTTTCGCTATTCATAACTTTTGTTCTAACTGCACTTCTAACATCATCAGGTAAAACAATAAGACCTAATTCTTTTAAGATTCCATCTTTACCAATCATTTTTTCAGACATAAATAAGTTTGTATAATCTTTTAAAGGTTTTACATCTTTTGCATGTGAATTTTTGATATAGAAAAACATAGATCTTGCAATTGGGTATTTAGCAGATGAGATAGTCTCAGCTGTAGGTAAAGTGTTATCAATACTTAATCCAACTACTTTATCAGAATTTTCTTCTAAGAAAGAGTAACCAAAAATACCGATAGCAGCTTCATTTTTTGTTAATTTTTGAACGATTAAATTATCGTTTTCTCCTGATTCAACATAAACACCATCTGTTCTAATAACAGAATAAGCTTTATACTTTTTATTTGCAGTTTCATCTGCTTTGTAAAGGTCTGTATAAACTGACATTTTTTCAAATACATGTTGTAATACTAACTCTTCGAATGAATCTCTTGTTCCTGAAGATTTTGGAGGTCCGTAAACAATGATTTCTCTTTCTGGTAATGAAGCATCAATATCTGACCATTTTTTATATGGATTTGCAATTAATGATTTTCCATCTTTTGAAGGAACTTCTGCTGCTACTGCTAATGCTAATTGAGCTTTAGTTACATTGAAACTTTTTACTGTAGATGATTGAGCAATTGCAATACCATCAAATCCAATAGTAGCTTCAGTAATATCTGTTACACCATTTTCTTGACACATTGTGAATTCTTTGTCTTTCATTCTTCTAGATGCATTAGTAATATCTGGAGTATCTATATCATTTCCAGCACAAAATAATTTCATTCCTCCACCTGTACCTGTTGATTCAACAACTGGAGTTGGGAATTTTGTAGTTGCACCTAATTCTTCAGCCACTGAAGATGAGAAAGGATATACAGTTGAAGACCCAACGATTTTAATTTGATCTCTTGCAGATAAAGTTGTTGCTAATAAAGCACTTGCGAATAAAGCCATAGATGTTTTTTTGAATGTCATGTTTTTCTCCATAAATTTTTTATGTTGAAAGTTTAATGATTTCTGGTTACATTTTGGTTACTCAATATATTTGAGTAATTTAGTTTTTAGAGATTATTTATTTGTTTTAGAAAATTTTTCTTCAAATTCTTTGTAGTTTCGTACAAATAATTCTTCACAATCATTTGGTTTATAAACTATTGCATCTACCCAAATATCATTTTCTTGGATTTTACAAAAGTATAAGGTAGTGTAGGATTCTTTATTTTTGTAGTGTGTATAAGTTTTATTTAGTTCAATCATATTAAAAAAAGCTAATGGATTATAATCCATTAGCCTCGATAAGTCTAGATTGATGATCAGCAATAAGAGGATCAATTACTTCATCAAATAGACCATCATTCATGATGTAATCAAGTCTATATAAAGTCAAGGTGATTCGATGATCACTGATTCTATTTTGTGGATAATTATACGTTCTAATTCTTCCACTTCTATCACCAGTACCCACTTGCTCTTTTCTAGTAGCACCTTCTGATTCCATTTTCTTTTGAGCCTCTATATCACAAAGTTTAGCTTTTAAAACTTTCATAGCTCTATCTTTGTTTTTATGTTGAGACTTTTGATCTTGGTTGGTAACTACAATTCCAGAAGGAATATGAGTGATTCTAACGGCTGAATCTGTAGTATTTACAGATTGACCACCATTACCACTGGCTCTCATAACATCAATTTTTAAATCATTTGGATCAATTTCAACTTCTACATCATCAACTTCAGGCATAACTGCTACTGTAATTGCTGATGTATGAACTCTACCTTGTGATTCTGTTGCAGGAACTCTTTGAACTCTATGTGTACCACCTTCGAATTTTAACTTCGAATAAACATGGTCACCTTTAACTAGAATTACAACTTCCTTATATCCACCAGATTCACTCTCACTAGAGCTCATGATTTCAACTTTCCAATTATTGTTTTCTGCATATCTTAAATAACCTCTGAAAAGGTCACCAACAAAGATAGCAGCTTCATCGCCACCTGCACCTGCTCTTAACTCTAGATAAATATTTTTATCATCATTAGGATCTTTGGGAATCATTAAGAATTTAATTTCATCTTCTAAGATAGGTTTTCTTGTTTCTAATTCTTTAAGTTCTTCTTTTGCTAATTCTCCAAGTTCTGGATCATCTAACATAGATTTGTTTTCGTCAATATCATCTATTAACTTAACATACTCTCTAGCTTTAGTAACAATAGGTTGCATGTTAGACTGTTCTTTTGAAAGATCAGTCATTCTTTTTATATCATTTGTAATATCAGGAGCCATCAATAAATTATTGATTTCTTCGTGTCTATTAATAAATGGTAGTAATCTGTTTTTTAACATATATATTTTAGTTTATATTCAAATTATATAGCGTTAACTTTGATTTGTAATCTACCAACTTTTCTTGATGCAGTTTCTTTTTTAAGAACACCTTTAGATACACAATGGTGTAAATATTTGTTTGCAGTTTTCATAGTTTCGATTGCTTTTTCTTTATCAGCTGATTCGATTGCTGCTAATACATTTTTTGTAACATTTTTGATTCTAGTTTTATAAAATCTGTTTCTTTCAGTTTTAACTGCAGTCTGTCTTGCTCTTTTTTCAGAAGATTTGTGATTTGCCATTTTATTTAACCTCTTTGTAAAATTTTTAAGGGTAGAATATTACCTAAAGTATCTTAAACAAAGTTTAATTTTAGGAAGATTTAATGAAACTATTCGGAACTGATGGAGTTAGAGGGAAAGCTGGTGATTTTTTAGATGCAATGACTGTACTAAAATTAGCTAAAGCTGCAGGCATTTATTTTAGAAAACATTCAACAACTAAGAGAATTCTTGTGGGAAAAGACACAAGACGAAGTGGTTACATGATAGAAAATGCACTTGTAAGTGGTTTAACAGCTGTTGGTTATGATGTTATTCAAATAGGTCCAATGCCTACACCTGCAATTGCATATTTAACAGAATCAATGAGATGTGATGCGGGAATTATGATTTCAGCTTCACACAATCCTTATGAAGATAATGGAATCAAATTTTTTGATAATCATGGAAATAAATTAAGTGTAGCTTGTGAAAAAGCAATTGAAGATATATTCAATGATAATGACGCAATGATAAATGAACAAGTAACAGGTAGAGATATTGGAGCTTCAAAAAGAATTGATGATGTTATTGGAAGATATATTGTTTCAATAAAAAGTTCATTTCCTAAAGATATATCTCTTCATGGATTAAGAATAGTTCTTGATTGTGCAAATGGTGCTGCTTATAAAGTTGGACCTACTATTTTAGAAGAGTTAGGGGCTGATGTAATTACAATTAATAATAAACCAAATGGATTTAATATTAATGAAAATTGTGGAGCAATGCATCCAGAAGCAACTGCAAAACTAGTACGTGAATATAGAGCTGACATTGGTTTAGCACTTGATGGAGATGCAGATAGATTAGTAGTAATTGATGATAAAGGCGAAATTGTTGATGGAGATAAACTAATTGGTGCTTTATGTAAATATTTAAATGAAGAAAAACTACTTCAAGGAAATGCATGCGTTGCAACTGTAATGTCTAATAAAGCATTAGAAGATTATTTAGCAAAAGATAAAATAGAATTATACAGATCAGATGTTGGAGATAAATACGTTCTTGAAGTAATGAAAGAAAAAGGTATTAATTTTGGTGGAGAGCAAAGTGGACATATCATTTTCTCTGATGTTGCAAAAACAGGGGATGGATTAGCATCTGCTTTACAAGTTTTAGCATTGGTTTTAAAATCAGGTAAAAAAGCTAGTGAAGTATTAAATCCATTTTCTTTATATCCACAAATTTTACATAATATGAAAGTAACTGAAAAAATTCCTCTTGATAAACTAGAAGGTTTAGAAGCTATTTTAAAACCTATTAGAGAAAAAGGAATTAGAGATCTAATAAGATATTCAGGAACTGAAAACAAAATTAGATTACTTCTTGAAGGTAAAAAGAAAAAAGATGTTGAAGAGAGTATGGAAACTTTAATAGCATTTTTCAAAAAGGCATTATGAAAAAGAAATTAGTAATTGCAGTATATTTATTTATAACAATTTTTATTTTAGACCAAGTTGTTAAATACGGCTTTGCTAATTTAAATTGGGATGTAGACGGTCCTTTTATGTCATTAAAATTAGCATATAATTATGGGGTTGCTTTTTCTATGTTTTCATTTTTGGAACATAATTTAAAATATATACAGCTATTAATTATAGTAATTGCAACAATTTATTTATTTAAAAACAAAGATGTTTTTGATGAGTATTATTTATCTATTGCTCTTCTGTATGCAGGAGGTTTATCAAATATTCTTGATAGGTTTACTTATGGTGGAGTTGTAGATTATTTTTATTGGCATTATGGTTTTGAATTTGCTATATTTAATATAGCAGATGTAATTATAAATATGGCAGTTGCATTGATTATTTATAAACAAATAAAACAAATTAGAGAAGAAAAAAAGAAAAAAAACATCAAATCTTAGATTTGTAGCTTAAAATAAATTTAGCTATAATCCAAGAAATTTTAGAAAATGACAGGAAAATTGAAATGGGTCAAACAATAACAGAAAAGATTTTTAGTGAGCATGTAGGAAAAGAAGTATATGCAGGAGAAATAGTTAGAAGTCCAATTGATATGGTAATTGGAAATGATATTACAACTCCAATTTCTATTAAAGCATTTGAAGATGGTGGTTTTGAAAAACTTGTAAATCCAGAAGGTTTCGCAATAGTTCTTGATCACTTTATTCCAGCAAAAGATATAGCATCGGCAAATCAAGCAAAAATCTCAAGAGACTTTGCTTATAAACATAATTTAAAATATTTCTTTGATGAAAAAGACATGGGAATTGAACATGCACTTTTACCAGAAAAAGGTTTAGTATTGCCAGGTGATGTTATCATTGGTGCAGATTCACATACATGTACACATGGAGCTCTTGGAGCATTCTCAACAGGTATGGGAAGTACAGATATCTCTTTTGGAATGATTACAGGTGGTAACTGGTTTAAAGTTCCTGAATCAATTAAAGTTGTATTTAAAGGTAAGCCAGGACCATATGTAACTGGAAAAGATTTAATTTTAGAAATCATTAGAATTTTAGGTGTTGATGGAGCTTTATACAAAGCTTTAGAGTTCACAGGTGATACAATTGCTTATTTAAGTATGGATGATAGATTTTCATTATGTAATATGGCTATTGAAGCAGGAGCTAAAAATGGTATTGTTGCATACGATGATGTTACAAAAGAATTTTTAGATACAGTTTCTGCAAATAACAATGGATTAAGAGCAGAGCCAAAAATTCATTACTCTGATGATGATGCAAAATATTGTCAAGTAATTGAGATTGATGTTGAAGCATTAAATCCTGTAATTGCATATCCTTTCTTACCATCAAATGGACACTCTGTAAATCAAGCTGTTATAGATGATATTAGAGTTGATCAAGTATTTATTGGATCATGTACAAATGGAAGATTATCAGACTTCAAAGTTGCAGCTGAAATCTTAGAAGGTAAAAAAGTTGCACGTCATGTAAGACTTATTGTAACCCCAGGAACTCAAAAAATTCTAAGAGATGCGCAAAAAGCTGGATATATTGATATTCTTGTTGATGCAGGAGCAGTTGTATCAAATCCAACTTGTGGAGCATGTTTAGGTGGATATATGGGAATTCTAGGTGATGGTGAAGTTTGTATTTCTACAACAAATAGAAACTTTGTTGGAAGAATGGGTTCAAGAAGTTCAAAAATTTATTTAGCAAATAGTGCAGTTGCAGCTGCATCTGCAATTTCTGGATATATTACAGATCCTAGAAGTTTATAATATGTTAAATTTTCCCTTCTTTGAAATTACCTGTGTGATTTTGTGTGGAGGGAAAAGCTCTAGAATGGGGGAAGATAAATCTCTTCTTCCTTTTGCTTCTTCAAAATCTCTCACTCAATATCAGTACGATAGATTAAAACCTCATTTTAAAGATATCTATCTTTCTTCAAAAGTAAATAAGTTTGATTTTATAAATAATGATAAAATCATTTTTGATGAAAATAAAGATGTTTTTTCACCAATCTTAGCTTTGCAAACTATATTTAAAAAATTAAATAATCAAAAAATTTTTATTATAACAGTTGACACTCCTTTTGTTTCTCTAGAGTCAATTTCAAAATTAATTAAAGAATCAAAAGAGCTAGACATTTGTGTTGCAAAAACAGAAAAGATTCACAATTTATGTGGTGTTTTTTCATCTAATATAAGTGAAAGTATTAATTCAATGATAGAATCTGACATCCATAAAATAGGCTATTTATTAAAAAATAATAATACATCATTTATAGAATTCCCTGATGATGATGAATTTATGAACATTAATAATAAAGAAGAGTATGAGAAATCACTCTATTTTATAAGTAAAAATAATAATTCCAATAAATAAAAAAACTCTATTTCATAAGTATCTTATTATATCTTTTTTGCTATTCTAATGTCATACTTATTATTATAAATAAAGGAAGCTATTATGGCAAAAAATGAACTAGAAAAAGCATTAGAACTAGTTGATTCAGAAATAAAAAAATCAGGAATTTCAAGAAGGGAAGCTTTTAAATTAGCGGGTCTTGGGAGTGCTGCTTATTTAATGGGTGGAACTCAAGCAGAAGCTAGTACTGAATTAAGAGCAAGCGAAGCAACAGGAAAAATTCTTATTATTGGTGGAGGACTTGCTGGTATTTCTACAGCTGCAAGACTTGCAAATACCTTATCAAATCCTGACATAACTATTATTGAGCCTAATCCAAAATCAGTTTCTTATCAACCTGGAACTACTCTTGTAGCTTCTGGAGTTTATACAAAAGCAGATATTGATTATAACACTAGTGATTTTATACCAAAAGGTGTAACAGTTCTAAAGGATAGAGCAATAGATTTTAATCCAGAATCAAACTCTGTTGCACTTGCATCAGGTGAAACAGTTACATATGATTTTTTAATTGTTGCTGCTGGGATTACTTTAGATTATGGAGCAATTAAAGGATTAG
>CBFHMY010000018.1:20182-30687 GCA_965657055.1 uncultured Aliarcobacter sp.
TTTTGGGGATTCAGGAGTAACTTCTGTTTATAATATTGATTCAGCAGTTGCCATGTGGACACAAATGCAAAAATTTATACAAAAAGCAAAAGATGGTCAAAAAGTAAAAGGTGTATTTACAGATCCTGATACTGCAGTTAAATGTGGTGGAGCACCAAAGAAAGTAATGTATCTTACAAATGCTAGATTAGTTGAAGCAGGGGCAAGAGAAAATGCTGAATTAACTTTTTATCCAGATAGTGGAAAACTTTTTGGTGTTAAAGAGTATGCGGATGCTATTGAAAAACAATTCATTGCAAGGGATATGAAATGGAATTTTAATCATAATTTGATTGAAGTTGATATTGCAAAGAAAATTGCAATTTTTGATAAGCATTGGCAAGAAAAAGGTCCTTATGATAAAGATTTAGAAGAGTATTCAATGGTTACAAAAAACTTAAATGTAGAAGTGCCATTTGATTTCTTACATATTACACCACCTCAAAAAGCACCTGATGAAATTGGAAAATCAGCAATTGGATCAGCAAAAGGTTGGGTACCTGTTCATAAAGAAACTTTACAACATGTAAAATATAATAATATATTTGCATTGGGTGATATTGCAGCTGTCCCTATGGGTAAAACAGGTGGAACAGTTAGAAAACAATATAAAGTATTAGTTGATAACTTAATCTCTGTTATGGAAGGCAAAGAGCCAACAGCTAAATTTGGTGGATATACAGTTTGTCCACTTATTACAGATATTGGAAAAGTAATGTTAGCAGAGTTTGACTGGACAGCAAAACCAACACCATCTTTCCCTCTTGATCCAACACAAGAAAGATATCTTTGGTGGTTATTAAAAGTT
The DNA here is from genome assembly GCA_965657055.1 of uncultured Aliarcobacter sp. Lineage (GTDB taxonomy): Bacteria > Campylobacterota > Campylobacteria > Campylobacterales > Arcobacteraceae > Aliarcobacter. The sequence goes on from CBFHMY010000018.1 coordinate 21,030, forward strand.
TATTTACTTAAACCTATGACTCAGTATGGAATGTTAAGCGGAAAAGCATAGAGTTTAATTTGAAAAAAGAATTAATTATTTTTATAGTGATTACTTTAGTTTTAACTTCAGTTTTTCACTATAAAGAATTTTTAGAATATCCACTTCAACATATAAAAAATTTTCCCAATTCAGCAGCTTATGGCTTGGGAATTTTCCATCCATTAATTTTTTCAGCTTTTGTGTATATTATACTTTTGATTCCAAGAGGAATATACAAACTATTTAAAAGGAGATAATCATGAAAAAAATACTAAGTAGTCTTGCAGTTGCTTCATTACTAATAATGACTCAATCTTATGCGCAAGAAAATAAAGTTACACCTGAAATTGCGGAGTTGATTAAAAAGCATAATTTAGAGCAAGTTTCTTTTAATTATGTACAAAAAAAAGTTGGTAGTGGATTTAGAGGTGATGCTCAAGCTATTTTGATAGATGCGAGACCTTCTTTAAAATATGAAAAAGGAACAATTCCTTCAAGTTTGAATATTACAGATACAAATTTTGAAAACGATTATAAACAAATAATGGACTTGCCAAAAGATAAAGAGTTAATTGTTTTTTGTGCAGGTTATAATTGTGAAAAAAGTCCAATAGTTGCTCAAATGTTGAAAAAAAATGGTCATAAAAATGTGAAACTATACTCAGCAGGTGAGCCAGAGTGGGCTAAAAAAAGTTATCTTGAAATTGGCACAAATGTAGTAAAAGCATATCAAGAAAATAATAGTGCTTTACTTGTTGATACAAGACCACAAATTAAATATTTCCAAGAAACAATTCCAGGAAGTTTATCTATACCAGATACTAATTTAGATAAATTAATTGGAAGACTTCCTATTGATAAAAATGAAAAAATAGTTACATTTTGTGCAGGATATACTTGTGAAAAATCAAATATTGTTGCAAATAAGTTATATAGTGTAGGTTATAAAAATGTTTCTGTTTATGCAGCTGGAGTTCCTGCTTGGAAAGAGGCTGGATTAGGTACAACTGCCAATGCAAAAGCAAAAGTAAAATCTGAAGTAAAAGTGAAAAAAGAGTTTACACCTAATGGCGCTAAATTAGGAGAAGATGAAGGAAGTATTGATGGAGAATGGCTAAAAGCACAAATTCTTGAAGATAAAGTTCCTGAGTATATTCAAATAGTAAATGTTTTAAATGAAAAAGATTTTAAAAAAGGACATATTAAAGGTTCTATAAATATTGAAGCAGATAAATTAACTGCAAAAGAACTATTTGAAAAACTTCCAAAAGGAAAAACAATAGTATTTAATTGTTCTGCTGGGGCTAGATCTATTGAAGCTTGGAGTAAATTGAAAAAAGATAATGTTGATATCTCTGATATTTTATATTTTGATGCAAATATCACTTGTGAAGGTGAAAAATGTAAGATTGAAGTTAATGAGCCTTTAGGAGCTTAAGTTTAATTCTAAGGCATAAAAAAAGGCTAGGAGCATATGCTTCTAGCCTTTTTTAGTGTTTGTGCAAATTTATTTTAGTGCAGCTTTAGCAGTTACTACTAATGATGCAAATGCAGCAGAATCATTCATAGCCATATCAGCTAAGATTTTTCTATCTAATTCAATTGCAGATAATTTTAATCCGTTCATGAATCTTGAGTAGTTAATATCATTTAATCTACAAGCTGCATTGATTCTTATGATCCATAATTTTCTTATGTCTCTTTTTTTCTGTCTTCTATCTCTGAAAGCATAAACTAAAGATCTTTCTAATTGTTCTTTAGCTTTTCTAAAGTGTTTTCTTCTACCACTGAAGAAACCTCTAGCAGCTTTTAATACTTTCTTATGTCTTCTTCTTCTAACAACACCAGTTTTAACTCTAGGCATATATATTTCCTTTCTTTACCATTATTTTTATAATAAGGTGTCAGCAAATGCTGAACTTTTCCATCATCGATGGAGGGACAAAAAATTACTTAATAATTTAAGTAATTACGCTTTACACAATGCTACAAGAATCCTACCAGCATCAGTTTTGTGAACTGTTTTAGGACCTCTTAGATTTCTTTTTCTTTTTTGCGTCATTTTAGTTAAGATATGGCTTCTAAAAGCTGATCCTCTTTTAATTGACCCGTTTTTCTTCACTTTAAATCTTTTTAAAGCGCCACTAACACTTTTCATTTTTGGCATTGAAGAATCCTCCTTATAAATTTGCGTTTTCATAAATTATATGAAAAAGTTTTGGATTATACTTAAAATTTGATTAACTTAACTTTAAATAAAGTTAAAAAAAGGTTTTTAGGGAGTAAAGAAGAGAAATTTCTCTTCTTTATGTTTGTAAGTCTTAGTCTTTTTTAGGAAGAGCCATCATATTAACATATCTTCCTTCTAGTTTAGGTTCTTTATCCATTACAGCTAAATCTTCAATCATTGGCCAAACTTTGTTTAAAACATCAACACCAGCTTGAGGATTAGCCATTTCTCTACCTTTTAGAAAAACTCTAAATTTAACATGATTTCCTTCTTCTAAGAATTCTCTTGCATGTTTTACTTTATAGCTAACATCATTTTCAGCAATTTTAACAGAAAGTTTAATCTCTTTCACAACAATTACTTTTTGATTTTTTTTAGCTTCTTTTTTCTTTTTTTCTTGTTGGTATCTAAATTTACCATAATCCATAATTTTAGCAACAGGAGGTTTTCCATCTGGAGCAATTAATACTAAGTCAAGACCTAATTCATCAGCAATTTTAAGTGCTTCTGCAGTACTAATAATACCGTAATTAGTTCCCTCATCACTTGTACATCTAACCTCTTTTGCTGTAATCATTTCATTCATGATTACATCGTCTTTTCTTTTATCTTTGCTCAAATTTCGCTTCCTTTAATTATTTCATTTAGCATTGATATAAACTCATCTTTGCTCATATTTGATTGCTCTCTTGTTCTTCTGTTTCTTAAGGCAACAGATTTATTAGCAACTTCCTCATCTCCAATAACAACTATCATTGGAACTCTTTGTTTCTCAGCCATTCTAACTCTTTTATTTAAACTTTCATTCATATCAAAGATTTTAGAATCCATATTATTTTGTTGTAATTCTTTTTGTAACTGTTTTGCATATTCTACATGAGTATCTGCAATTGGAATAAAAATTACTTGTGTAGGTGCGATAGCAAATGGAAACTCTCCCGCACAGTGTTCAGTTAGAATACCAATAAATCTCTCAAAAGAACCTAGTATTGCTCTATGAATCATTACAGGTTGTTCTTTTTCACCTTTATCATTGATAAATTCTGCATTAAATCTTGAAGGTAAGTTCATATCTACTTGAACTGTTCCACATTGCCATTTTCTACCAATAGCATCAAGAATTTTGATATCGATTTTTGGACCATAAAATGCTCCTCCACCTTCATCTATTCCATAAGAGATATTATTTTCATCTAAAGCATCCATGATACCTTTAGTTGTTTTTTCCCAGAAAATATCATCACCAATTGCTTTTTCTGGTTTTGTCGAAACTTCAATTTCATATTTGAAATCAAATGATTTTAATAATGCATCAACAAACTCTAAAACTTCAAAAATAACTTCTTTTATTTGATCTTGTGTACAAAAGATATGTGAATCATCTTGAGTAAACTCTCTTACTCTAAATAATCCATGCATAGCTCCAGACATTTCATGTCTATGAACAACACCATATTCAAAAAGTTTTTTAGGTAGATCTTTATATGATACTAATGAGTTTTTAAATATTTGTATATGACCAACGCAGTTCATTGGTTTAATACCATATTCTTGTTCATCAATAGTAGTAAAATACATATTTTCTTTATAGTTAGCATAATGACCTGATATTTTCCACATTTCTGATTTTAATATTTCAGGACCACGAACAGGTTCATAACCTCTAATTCTATGTGCTTTATATAAGATATGTTCTAACTTAGATCTAAGTCTTGCACCATTTGGAAGCCACATTGGAAGACCAGCACCAACATCATCGTTAAATGTGAAAAGTTCTAATTCAGTTCCAAGTTTTCTATGGTCTCTTTTTTTAGCTTCTTCAATCATTTTAGAATAATCAAATAAAGCTTGTTTATCAAAGAATGCAATTCCATAAATTCTAGTAATCATTTCATTCTTTTCATCACCACCAAGATAAGCACCAGCTACTCTTGTTAGTTTGAAAGATCTAATCATTCTAGTATTTGGTAAGTGAGGACCTCTACATAAGTCTTCAAAATCACCTTGTTTATAAATAGTAAGTGTAGTATCTTTGATATTTTTAAGAACAGCTTGTTTTAATTCATCATTTTTGAATTTTTCTAAGAATTCTTCTTTTGTAGTTTCATGTCTAGTGATAGGAAGTTTTCTATCCGCTATTTCTTTCATTTTCTTTTCAATAGCAGGTAAATCTTCATCTGAGATTTTACTTTCTACTTTGAAATCATAGTAAAAACCTTCTTTTACAACAGGTCCAACGAAGAATTTTGCTTCAGGGTAAAGTTCTTTGATAGCTTGAGCCATCATGTGAGCACAAGAGTGTCTTAAAATATCTAAAGATTCTTTTGAATCATCAGCCTTGATTTCTTCTCCTTGGATATCTAAAGCCAGAGCAGTTTGAAGGTCATAGACTTGACCATCTTTTAATATACCAATAGGTTCCAATAAATTCCTTTTTTTCTTAATTATTTATTAAATTACGAATATTTTACCTCAAACTGACTTAAACTTAATGAGATATGCGTAAATTTGTTTAAATTTTGTTACAATTATGTATGATTTTAAACTTATCCAAAATAAAAACTGAAAGCTTATTGTTATTTTGCAGAGACTTGATTCTATCGTATAAAGATAAAGTAGATTTAGAAAATTCTGGAGTAGATAAAGATATTATTGAAAATTTTAATAATATTGGAATTAATATGTTAAAAGAAATTAAAAAAGTAACATATTCAGATACTTATTATTTAAATAATAGAAAAACTTCTAGAGTAAAAGCTATTTTAGAGGGATATAACTTTATTAATAAAGAAATTTCAACAAATTTAAAAGAGAATCAATCTTTTAATCCTTCTATGTTGTATTTTTCTCTTTTAGCTCTTTGGTTTAAGGAGTTAAACAAAGAGTCTCGATCAAAAGAGTATATATTTTTTATAATTTATCCATATTTTCATGCCTATGATAAATTGTTAGTGGAAATGAAAAATAAAGAGTTTAAAAAGTTAAATATAGAAATGATAGAGTTAGCAGAAAGAGTGATATATAAATTTGATAACTACTCTTTTAAATAAAAGAGTATAAAAAGAGGAAAACCTCTTTTTATTTTTGTATTAGAATCTATATCTCATATAAGCTCTAATATCTTGAGCTGATTCAACTGGATTTTGTCCAGCAGCTTGAGCTTGAGCCATAGTCATAGGTGTTCCATCATACCCAAAGAATGAGTTTGAACCTGTATAGTCATATTTCATATAAACATAACTAACCCCAAAACTTAAAGCATCTGTTAATTTTTGATTTCTATAAACTTCCCATGCTTGACCACGAGTTGCTATTTTACTTCCTGCATATGTATCTTCACCGTAAGTCATAGATCTCCAGTATTTACTTCCTTTATTCCATTCAACTCCAATTCTAGAATCATCAGGACTTATAGGACATGGAGCATTTACTCCTAGCCATACAGAAGTACCAGTTTCTGATTCCATTGAACCTAACATCCCTAATGCATCAGGATTTGTTTTACTCATAGCAAATGAAGCAAAAGCAATAGAATCATCTAAATAATCAGAAATACCATCTCCAATACCTTCTGTTTTAAATAGGATTGTTGCATAGTCAATATCTCCAACATCTTTAAATGCAGGTGTTGCCATCTGTAAAGTATAAGCTTTATTTATGTCAGTTGGATCGTTCGAATAATTATAATATGCAGTACCAAACGCATCATATGAGTTTTTATCATATCCAATTAAATTCCAAGCTCTTGCATAATTCATATGAACTGAATATTGACCATCATCATAAGGAACAGCTATTACTCCTAATAAATCAACATCTACATTTTTTGTATCGTCTGATGCATAAGCAGTTCCTGACATATCAAATCTAGGAATAGCATTTGTTAAACCTCTACCTGCACATATTTTGAACCAAGAACCTCTAAGTCCTGTAGCCAATTCTGTATCAAATCTAAATGAGAAACCATCAAACTCTACATCAACAACATGTGATAAAGGAGAGTTTGCTTTTTGATCATTTCTGATATTAATTGGCAAACCATCAGTTGAAGGACGTCTACCAACTGAAGCATTCCATGGAACATCTGTACCAAAGAAAGTATTATTTGAATATAACCAATAAGCTTCTTTTAGTTTAATTGTATTATCTGTTGCATTTTCATTTGTTACCCAATCAAAATCTGCATAACCTGGATTTGTATTTGATTGAGAGTGATCGGCAGTATCACCAAATGCTTTGTTATAAGATAATTTTCCATGAAATGATGAATTATCATCAGCTTTATATCCCATACCTAACCATAATCTATTTGTCATAAGTGCATTATTTTTTGCATCTGACATTCCATTTCTTTTATATTGAATATTGTCAACTTGTGTTCTAAAATCTACATCCCATTTTAGATTGTCATTACCACTTTGGATTTTTGCAGAAGTTGCAGTTTTTGAAACAGTGTCAAGTTTTTTTTCAATATTTTCAATTCTTTTTTCATCAACAACAGTTTGTTGAACAACTGTCTTTTGAGCTTCTTGTTCAGCTACTTTTTTTTCTAAAGCTTCAATTTGTACTTTTAAAGCTTGTATTTGATTTAACATCTCTTTATTCATATCACTTGCAAATGATGTAACAGAAAATGCTGCAACTGCAGACAGCATTATTAGACTTTTTTTCATATATTTCCCTTTTTAGATTTTTATGTAACAATAAAATCGTTAAAATTAAAGCATAAAAAAAGGGTGATATTACTCACCCTTTAAATTACTTAATCAGCGATTCCAACTACTAACAAGATGGAACGTTACCAGAGTCATTTGCGAATTCAATAGAGAAATCTATAATGTGCTCTTGTAAAGATTCTTTAACATCGCCAGCTTTTACATTTGGACAAATTTTAATAAGTTCTTCTTCAAATTTTCCAGAAGCTTTTAATGCTTTCCATTCTTCTTGAGAATGTTTAGCTGCAAATTTTGCACCAGTCATACCACAAGGTTCTTTTAGTAATTTACTAAATAATTTTTGACCTTTTACTGCATCTGCCGATAATGTAGATGAAGCAATCCCTAAAGCTAATGTTCCAGCCATAATAATTTTTAATAATTTCATATTATTCTCCTAATGAAAAGTTCGCTATAATTATAACTAATATTTATAAAAAAATACTTATAAAAAATTATAATAATAAAGAGAATCAAAATGAAGTATTTCCTGTTAAAAGAGATAGTGGCATATTTATCAACAAATGTCCAGAATATAAAGATAATCAAGAGAATTGACAATAATATAATTATAATTGAGTTTAATAATAAGAACACCTTATATTTTGATATGTCAAAAGGCAATAGTACTATATTTAAATGCGAAAAAAACATTTCTTCAAAAAAAGACTTTAATGCACCCTTTGATATTGCACTTCAAAAAAGGTTTATTAACTCAAAAATTGAAAATATTGAATTATATAATGATGATAAAATCATAAACATAAGAGTTAACTCTTCTTCATCATATAAAAAATTAACAACAATTTTACAGTTAGAATTTACAGGAAAACATACAAATATAATTATATTAGATGAAAATAGGGTGATTTTAGAAGCTTTACGACATATTGATGAGTTTTCATCGAGTAGAGTTGTGAAAGTTGGAATAAAATTAGAAGAAATCCCAAAACAAAGTTTTATTCCTAAAATAGAAGAAGTTTCTAATATAGAAGAGTATTTATATGAAATATATGAAGAAAAACAAAAACAAAGTTTAGAAAATGTTAAAAAACAAAAAATATCACAAATAGATAAAAAAGCAAAAAAATTAAAAAAAACAATTGATTCTTTACCAAAAAAAGAAGAACTTGAAATTGAATCAAATGAATTATATGAAAAAGCTAATCTAATTTTATCAAATCTTCATAATCTAAAACCTTATCAAAAAAGTTTAAAAGTTTATAATTATCAAGGAGTAGAGGTTGAAATTGATTTAGAAGAGAAACCATCAGCTTCAAAATATTCAAATGAATTATTCAAAAAAGCAAAAAGAGCAAAACAAAAAGCACTTAATATTTCTCTAGAAAAAGATAACTTAGATGAAAAACTAGAGTTTTTATTAAGGTTAATGAATAATATAAAAAATGCAAATTCAATAGAAGAGTGTGATTTTTTATCTCCAAAAAAAGAAAAAAATCAAATAAAAACAAAAAAAGCACAAGCCTATGAAAGTTTTTATTTTGAAGGATTTAAAATAATGTTAGGAACAAGTGAAAGAGAAAATATATATCTTTTACAAAATTCAAAAGCAAGTGATTTTTGGTTTCATTTAAAGGATAGACCATCTTGCCATGTAATAGTTCAAAATACTAAAAAAACAATTCCTGAAAGTGTTATAGAACAAGCAGCAATATTATGCGCAAAGTTTTCAGTAGATTTTACAGGAAATATAGATGTAGATTTTACTCAAAGAAGAAATGTGAAAATACAATCAGGTGCCAATGTATTGTACAATCCATATAGTACTATTGGTGTGAAGATTTAAGCCATTATACAATTTTAAACAATTTATTTAGTATAATATTAAAAATGATTTATAAGGAAAGTTTTGAAAACAATATTTAAAATAACAACGTTAATAGCATCAACTTTATTGATAGGTTTATTTATATCAGGTTGTGGCGCTGCTTCAACTGCTATAGAAAAAAGAAATTTAGAAGTACAGACAAAAATGAGCGATACGGTTTTTTTAGAGCCAGTTAGTCCTGATAAAAGAATAGTATATCTAAGAGTTAGAAATACAACTGATAAAGATATTCAAGTAGAACAAGCAATTAAAAATTCAATTGAATCAAATGGATTTAGAGTAACAAACAATCCAGATGAGGCATATTTTATGATTCAAGCAAATGTATTGCAAATTGGTAAAACAGATGCTACTGATAAAGATAGTGCATTAAAAAGTGGATTTGGTGGAGGACTTTTAGGTGCAGGTATCTCACTTGCAACGGGAGGTTCTGGAAACAATATAGGAATAGGAGCTGCAATTGGAGCTATTGTTGGAGTAGTTGCTGATACAATGGTAAAAGATATTTACTATTCAATGGTTACAGATATAGAAATAAGACAAAGACCTACTACTGATGAAAATATATATCAAAGTGAGAAAAACTATTCAGAGCAAGGAACAACATCAACAATTAGACAAAATGTAAGTACTAATAACGCTCAATGGAAAATCTACAGAACAAGAGTTGTAAGTACAGCAAATCAAGTAAACCTAGAATTTGAAGAAGCACAATCTGAATTAACAAAAGGTTTAGCTAGATCTCTATCTGGATTGTTATAAATTTACTTTTTAAACACTCTACCTTCTAAAACATCCTATCTTTTGATGGGATGTTTATTTATCTCTTTTAAATTTAAAATA
>CBFHMY010000018.1:30695-31721 GCA_965657055.1 uncultured Aliarcobacter sp.
TTACTTTTTAAACACTCTACCTTCTAAAACATCCTATCTTTTGATGGGATGTTTATTTATCTCTTTTAAATTTAAAATCATTTTATTCTTTTTTATAATAAATATATTGATACCTTTATTAAATAATCATTACTATAAATAATAATATAAATACTTTAAAGTCATAATTAGTAAATATAAATAACTTTTACTATGAAAGTGTTTCTTTTAGAAACAAAAGAAAAAAATAATTAATAATTTCTAATAAAAAGAGTGATAAAACATAAAAAAGAGTCATTTGAGAGTCATTTGATATGTATAATTAATTTGTTTTAAAATTCAAGGAGAAAACATGAAAAAAAGTATTTTAATGGTAAGCTCAATTTTAGTTGCTTCTGTATTATTTACAGGTTGCGGGATTAAAACTCCTGAATATAGTGTTTCAGCAGATAATGTTCAAACATTAAGAAATTACAAGGATGTAAAAGTTTCTGTTGGAAGTTTTACTGCAAAAACTCCCGGTGAATCTCAAGTATTATGTAGACTAGCAGAGACAATTACTACTCCAAAAGGAGAACCTTTTGAGGAATATATCCAATCAGCTTTAATTTCAGAGTTAAAAATGTCAGATATATACGATGAAAAATCTAATTTAAAAATAAGTGGTAATTTAAAAAAGATATATGGTAGTAGTATGATTGGTGCAGCATACTGGGAAATAGAATTAGAAGTTTCATCATCAAATGGGAAAAGCATAAATGTTTATACAAAAAGAGAATATCCTTCAGCATTTATAGCATATACTGCATGTAGTAACATGGCAACATCTTTTAGTCCTACTATTAGAGAGTTAATAAATCAAGTTATTAATCATAAAGATTTTTCTACACTTTTACTTAAATAGAATTACTATACTCATCACCAAAAAGAAGTAAAAAGAATAATATTTTTTTTACTTCTTTCTATTTATAAATACTAAAACCAACCAAAAGCCAAATTTCAGTATAATCAAAAACTTTTAAATTCAAGGTTTGATAAATGACTACT
>CBFHMY010000019.1:0-30332 GCA_965657055.1 uncultured Aliarcobacter sp.
GTAATGGAATTTCAAATGTAGTTCTTTGTTTATTAAAATACTCTTCTAATTGTATTTTTAAAGTATCAAATATTTCATTTGCAGAATTTTCATGAGAAACTTCTCTAAACATAAATGTATTAATATAAATTTTTAAAGCTTTTAGTTCAATTACTTTTTTATTTGGAGTATATTGAATTTTAATAGTTGCAAAATCTGGATATCCACTTCTTGGACATTTTGCCATAAATTCAGGTAGTTCAATATCTATAATATAATTTTTATCATGAGCATTTGGCCAAAAATTTTCTTCTTTATTTATATCAAATTCTCTAATTTCTCTTTCACCATATTTCATTTCCATATTTTTTATAACCTTTTTTTAATAATAATTTTAATTGATTTTATCTAAAAATCCCTTATAAGTGTAAGTGTTTGAAAAAATACATTAATTTAAGTATAATTTATTGCTAAAAGTAAAACTAAAACTAATTAATATAAGAGAGAATTATGAAAGATAAAATATATGATATTGTAATTATTGGTGGTGGACCCGGAGGAATAGGCTCAGCAATTGAAGCATCTGCACATAAAATTGGTGAAATATTATTAATAGAAAAAACTGATAATCATTCTAATACTATTAGAAAATTTTATAAAGATAATAAAAGAGTAGATAAAGATTATAAAGGACAGGTTACTACTTTACAAGGTAATGTTGAATTTTATGATGGAACAAAAGAAACTACACTTGATTATTTTAACAATTTACTTGATACTGAAAAAATTGATGCAAGATTTAATACAGAAGTTGAAAAAATTATAAGAAATAAAGAGACTGATTTATTAGAAATTCATACATCAATTGGACTTATACAAACAAAAAATGCAATTGTTGCTATTGGAAAAATGGGAAAACCAAATAAACCTGATTATAAAATCCCTCCATCATTAAAAGCACAAGTTAATTTCAATCTTGATAAATGTTCAACAAATGAAAAAATATTAGTTGTTGGTGGTGGAAATTCTGCTGCTGAATATGCATATGATTTAGCAGATCAAAATAATAGTGTAACTTTAGTTTATAGAAAACCTGAATTTTCAAGACTTAATGAAACAAATGAAAGACTATTAAGAAAATATAATGGTGAAGAAAAATTAAGACTTAGAATGAATACTGATATTTTATCTTTAGAAAATGAAGAAGATAAAATTAAAGTAGAATTCAATGATGGTTATAGCGTATTATATGACAGAATTATATATGCAATTGGAGGAACAACACCCGTTGATTTCTTAAAATCTTGTGGTATTACTGTCAATGAAGATGAGCAACCTATATTTGATGATCATCATGAAACATCTGCAAAAGATATTTATGTAGCAGGAGATATTGCATTTAAATCAGGTGGTTCAATTGCAATTGCTTTAAATCATGGTTACCATATTGTAAATAATATTTTAAGAAAAAGAGGAAAAATTTTCTCTCATACTGAGAAATTTTCAAAGCCAGAGTAGTTTTTAAATAACAAAGAAATTTTATTTCTTTGTTATTTGAGTTTTTTAAACGTCTAAGTGTTCAACGTCTTTTGCATGTTCTTCAATATAGTTTCTTCTAGGTTCAACTTCATCACCCATAAACAGAGTAAATGTATCAGATGCAACTTCAGCATCTTCAATTTTAACTCTTAAAAGTCTTCTATTATCTGGAATCATTGTTGTTTCCCATAATTGCTCAGGATTCATCTCCCCAAGACCTTTGTATCGTTGAATATAAGCACCTTTCTTAGCAAGAGTTTCAATATCATCTAAAATATCTAATAAGTCTCTACCTTCAAATACCGTTAGATCTCTCTCAACCAATCTATTATAAATATAAGTAGCCTCGCTAAAGTATGGTGATGCGAATAGCTCCTCGTCAATTATAAGCTCTTCTAGACCCTCATTTGTTTGAACAAATAGTTGAATTTTATCTTCAAGTATAGTTTTTGATAAAATGTTATAACCTTTAGCTTCTAAAAACTCTCTTACTTTTTCATATAAAGATGCAAAATCAAGATTTACTAAATCAGAATTTTCAATTAAATGTTTTAATACTTCAAGTAAAGAGTATCTTTTTCCTAATTGACCTAACATACTTCTATATCTTGAAACAATTTTAAATAAATCAAGTAAGTCGTTATATCCTAGACCTTCAAAAGCAAATGATTCTAAACCATTTTCAATTAAAAATGCAGATAATGCAGCATCATCTTTTAAATATATTTCATTTTTACCTTTTTTATATCTATAAAGAGGTGGTTGAGCAATATACAAGTAACCATTTTCAATAATTGGTCTTAAGAATCTAAAGAAAAATGTTAATAAAAGTGTTTGAATATGAGATCCATCAACGTCGGCATCGGTCATAATTATAACTTTATGATATCTAATTTTTTCATTATCAAAATCTTCACCAATTCCACAACCAAGTGCAGTAATTACATTTCTAATCTCATCTGATTTTAAAATTTTATCAAGTCTTGATTTTTCAACATTTAAAATCTTACCTTTAAGTGGTAAAATAGCTTGGAAAACTCTATCTCTACCTTGTTTTGCAGAACCTCCCGCTGAGTCCCCTTCCACCAGGTATAATTCTCTAATTGCTGGATCTTTTGATTGACATTCAGCTAATTTTCCTGGAAGTGTTCCCACAGACATAGAGTCTTTTTTTCTAGTTAAATCTCTAGCTTTTTTTGCTGCTTCTCTACCACGTGCTGCCATTAAAGATTTTTCCATAATAGCTTTTGCTTGTTGTGGATTTTCTTCAAAATATTTATCTAAAGCATCACCTGTTAATTTTTGAGTAATAGCTTTTACATAAGATGAACCTAATTTACCTTTTGTTTGACCTTCAAATTGAGGTTCAGGAACTTTTACAGAAATAACAGCTATTAAACCTTCTCTTACGTCATCCCCTGTAATTTTTACATCTTTTTCTCTTGCAGCTGCATTTTCATTTAAATATTTAACAATTGATCTTGTAAGTCCAGCTTTAAAACCAGCTTCATGAGTTCCACCATCAATTGTTCTAATATTATTTACAAATGATAAAGTTTTTTCAACATAAGTATCGTTATACATAACAGCAATATCAGCTTCAACACCGTCAATAGTATCATTAAAAGCAACTGCATCACAAACAGCAGTGTCTTTATTCATATCTTCAACAAATTGTTTTAATCCACCTTCAAAATGGTAAACTTCTTTTGTTTTAGTAATTTCATTATCAAGTGTAATAGAAATAAATGAATTTAAATATGCAACTTCTTTAAATCTTTTAGCAAGTATTGCGAATTCGTATTTACTAACTTCAAATATAGAATCATCAGATAAAAATTCAATTGTAGTTCCTGTTTTTCTAGGACTATCACCTATAACTTCTAATACTCCTTGAGGAATACCACATTTGAATTCTTGATAATGAATTTTCCCTTCTCTGTAAATAGTCATTTTTAAATGTTTAGATAAGGCATTTACAACAGAAACCCCAACCCCATGAAGTCCACCAGAAACTTTATAAGTATCTTTGTCAAATTTTCCACCAGCGTGAAGTACAGTTAAAACAACAGTTGCAGCAGAAATACCTTCACCTTCGTGAATAGCAGTTGGAATTCCTCTTCCATCATCTTCTACTTTTATCCAATGATCTTTAGTCATTGTAATTTTAATATTTTTACAATAACCTGCCATTGCTTCATCAATAGAGTTATCTACTACTTCATAAACTAAGTGGTGTAAACCATTTGTACTTGTATCACCAATATACATACCTGGTCTTTTTCTTACAGCTTCAAGACCTTTTAATACTTTAATATTACTAGCGCCGTATTCTTGTTGACTCATTATAGATTTCCTTGTTTAATTGTTTAAATTTTTTTAATATTACTTTTCTAAAACTATTGGCATTACAATAGTAAAAAATTTATCATCTTCTAAATAAAATGGTAAATTTGATTCATTAAATCCTATTTTGATTTTTTCATTATGTGACATAGATAAAAAATCTAATAAATATTTAGCATTTACAGCTAAATAAAACTCTTTTTCAATATTTAAATCAATATCAATTTGAGTTTTAGATTCTGTATCTTCATCTAATGATTCAAAAATAATTGATGTTGAACTAAATGTAATTTTAATATTTGAAAATAATGAAGTTACTAATTTAATTGATTCAACTAACATATTTTTTGGAAGCGGAAAATTGTATTTTAGAGTTCCAGGTATAATTCTTTCATAATCAGGAAATTTTCCATTGATTAGTTTTGTAAAGAATTTATTGTTTTCATTTGATATAACTAAGTTTGTATCATCAAAAAATATTTTTGCATCATCTAAGAATAGCTTTTGAATTTCAATTATAGCTTTTTTAGGAATGATAAATTGAGCTTCTTCATTTGTCATATTTTGTAAATAAGAAACTGCTAATCTTCTAGTATCTGTTGATACAAAATTAATTTTTTGATTTTTTATATCTAATAATGCACCATTTAATTCAAATTTAGGATTATTGTTATCAATTGCAGGTGTAATTTTTCTAATAGAATTAATAAAATTAATTGTTGAAATTGATAACTCTTTTAAATTTTCAGATCTGTTTAATGATGGATATTCATTAGCATCATAAGTTGGTAATTTAAATGTTGATTTATTTTGTTTTATTACTAAATTATTGTTTGTAACTTCAAATAAAATTTCTTCATTTTTTAATCTTTTAATAATACCTAATAAATTTGAACCATTAACAGTAATTTTTCCATCTACCATATCTGTTATATTATCAATATGTGATTCTAAACCAATTTCATAATCTGTAGCTTTTATGATTAATTTAGCATTATTGATTTCTAAATATATATGTGATGTAATTGAACTAGAATCTTTTTTTTCTAAAAAAGGTTGCATTGAAGCTATTACATTTTCAATTACATTTTTAGTAATTACAAACCTCATTTTATTTCTCCTATATTTTTATTTAATTTAGTGGAAGTAGTAGTCTATGTGAAAAGATGAAAATACCTTTTAAAACACTACTGAAGCGAACTTTCATATAGTGATTAAAATTGTTATTGTATTCACATCTTTTCACATAAGTCTTTAAAACTTATTTTGTTCTAAAGCTTTTACCACTCCTTATTTATGATTTTATTCTTTAAATTTTCAATAATTAATTTAAAGTTTTCATCTTTTTCAATTAGCTCATTTGCTTTTTTAATATTATGCGAAATTGAACTGTGATCTTTCATTCCTAAGAACTTTGCAATATCTGGCATTGAGTTATGTGTCAATTCTCTTGTAAGATAAATTACAATTCTTCTTGCGTTTGCAACTGTTGCTGTTCTTTTCTTAGATTTAATGTCACTTGGCTTAATATTTAACTGATTTGCTACAATATTTATAACATCAGGTAATTTTATATTCTCTTTTGTTTCTTTTATTTGCTCTTTCAATAGGTTTTGCACCATAGGAAGAGTAATTTCTTGATTTAGAAGTGATGCACTTGCATTTATTCTAATTAAAACACCTTCAATTTCTCTAATTGAATTATCGAGTGTTGTTGCAATAAAGTTAACTATCTCTCTACTTAAAGAAATTCCATTTAAATCAGACTTTTTCTCGATAATTGCAATTTTTGTTTCAAGTCCAGGAATTTGAACATCAGCTGTTAATCCCCACTCAAATCTAGATTTTAATCTATCAACAAGTCCTGCTATTTGCGATGGAAGTCTATCTGAAGTCATAACAATTTGTTTTTTTGCATTATGAAGTTCATTAAAAGTATGGAAAAACTCCTCTTGAGTTTGTTCTTTTCCAGATAAAAATTGAATATCATCTATTAAAAGAACATCACATTTTCTATATTTATTTCTAAAATGTTCCATATTTTTATTTTTAATTGAAAAAGTAAAATCATTCATAAACTGTTCAATTGTTACATAAATAACTGTACTTCCTTTTTCAATTGCGTGATTTCCAACTGCTTGTAAAAGGTGAGTTTTTCCAAGACCAGTTCCCCCGTAAATAAACAATGGATTATATTGAATTCCAGGTTTATTTGAAACAGCAAGTGACGCATTATAGGCCATTTGATTAGAAGGTCCCACTACAAATGAATCAAAAGTATAAGAAGGATTTAGTATTGTACTTTCTGCTGTTTGGTTTTGAATTTGCTCTTTTAAAATCTCTTTTTTAGATTTTTTTTCACCTGCAAGTTTTATTTCAATAGAAGGTTTAGAACCATCAAAAATTTCAAAACAATGCTGTATTAATCCTGTGAATTTACTTTTTATCCAAGAAGCAATGTATTTGTTATTTACTTCAAAAATTGCAATTTTTTCATCTGAAGATATTTTCTTATAAACTAATTGCTTTAAGTATCTTTCAAAATCTGTTTTTGTTGCTTCTTTTTGAATTATTGTTTGGAAATCTTTGGTTGTCATCTATTTATAAACTCTTTAAAACGTAATTAGTAAATATTATATCAAAATTTTTTATAAAACAGCTTCAAAGTGATATAAATAGAATAAATTTATATAAGAATAATAAGTTATACACATGGTGAATAAGTAGTGAATAGTTTTTTTCCTTTAAGAAAGAATTTATCAAAAAGATACCATTATATCGCGTGTTGTGTAATGTGAACAAATAAAGAGTGAAAAGAGTGAAAAGGTGAAAATATTAGGAATTGACCCAGGAACGAGAAACTGTGGATATGCTATTGTTGAAAAGAATGGAAACAGTATAAAATTAATAGAAGCAGGGTTAATAAAAATAAAAACTAAAATATTACAAGAACAAATTGTAGAGATGACAGAGGGTTTTGATTTAATATTTGATAAGCATGAAATCAATCAAGTTTCAATAGAAGATATGTTTTATGCTTTTAATCCAAAAACAGTTATAAAACTAGCACAATTTAGAGGTGCAATTTCTCTTAAAATTTTACAAAAATTTGGAAATTTTGCTGAATATACTCCTTTACAAGTAAAACAAGCAGTAACAGGAAATGGAAAAGCAACAAAAGAGCAGGTTGCATTTATGGTTAAAAGGCTTTTAGGAGTTAAAAAAGAGATAAAACCTCTTGATATTACAGATGCTATTGCAATAGCTTTAACCCATGCTCAAAGATTGTAATCTTATTTTAAAAAAGATATAATCACTGCTTTAAAAAATTTAGGATATATAATGACAGACGAAAGCGAAATCCTGTTCACAGGTAAAAGAATCGGAATATTAGCTTCATATAATGGTAGTGGATTTGAAACTATAAAAAAAGCTATAGATGAAAAAAAACTTAATGCAAAAATTGTTGTTGTAATTTCAAACAATACAAATGCAGGAGTTTTAGAAAAAGCAGAATCTTGTGATATTCCAAATTTTATTATAAATGATAAAAGATACCCAGGTCAAAATATAGATGATAAATATGCAAGATTGCTAAAAGATTTTGATTGCGATTATATATTTTTGTCAGGTTTTATGAAAAAAATTGAATCAAGTCTTTTAAATGCTTTTCCAAATAAAATTATAAATACCCATCCAGCACTTTTACCATCAATTTATGGTGGTCAAGGAATGTATGGTAGATTTGTTCATGAGGCTATTATAAAAAATGGTGAGAAAAAATCAGGGGTTACTATTCATTATGTAAATGAAGTTTATGACAAGGGTGAAATTATTCTTAAAAAAGAGTTAGCACTTGATGATAATGAAACAGTTGATACTTTGGAAAGTAGAATTAAAGAGCTTGAAAAAGTGGCTATTGTAGAAGCTTTTGAGAAACTATTAGCTTAAAAGCTAATAGTTATAGTTTTATTTAAATGTAGCTGCTAATTCTTGAGCAGTTTTAATAAATTTGATACTTGTAATTTTAGAATTTTCTAAAGTCATAATAGTGATTTTATCTTGTTCAACTGGAAATAATGCTTTGTTATCTTCATCAATTAAAAGTATTGAAAAATTATAATCTTTCATTTTAGGTATCGCAAAAAATTTAGAAATTAAACTAGGCATTCCAGTAATATCTGCAACATATGCTATGTTATTTGCAGTTAAATAATTTTTATCTTTTGCTGCTAAAAACTCTTTTATAGTATTACTTTCTTCTTTTGTTGCAGAAAAAATTACAGTTTTGATTTTTGAATCAATTGTATTTTCTTTTTCAAATTGATCTTTTACTGTTAATACAGGAAGATCAGTTCCTACTGTTAAAGAGTTAGCAAATGCACTTAATCCTAAAAATATTGTAAATAAAAATTTTTTTATCATTTTTTTCCTTTGGTTTTAAAATGCAAAATTCTATCAACAAATAGTAAACGAAAGGTTAAGGAATAATAATTACTCTTTAGAAAGTGTTGGTAAATGCCACTTTTTATAATATGCAAGTAGTCTTAAAATTACTCCACAAATAAATACAATCATAATAGTAAATAGGTTTCTTAATTCAAATATTTCTAATACAAACATAGCAGAAGCAATAATTAAAGCAACAGTTGCATAAAATTCTGAAACTAAAATAGATGGAACTCTGTTTATTAAAATATCTCTTATTGTTCCTCCACCAACTGCTGTTAAAAAAGCTAGTATTAAAACACCTAAGAAGTTAAATTCATTTTGAATTGCAACTATTGAGCCTGTAATTGAAAAAGATACTAAACCAACAGCATCTGATATAATAAAAGCAGTTTTTCCTTCTAAATCATCAATTTTGTGTAGTTTAAATAAAAGTGAAATAATAACAGTGGCTACTACTAAAATAACAGGAAGATTACTAGAAAAAACATAAGGTGTTTTATCTGCTAAAACATCCCTAATCATTCCACCACCTAGAGCTGTTAAAAATGATGAAATAAAAACACCTAAAATATCTAGTTTATAGTGAACAGCAATTAAAAAACCACTTAGTGCAAAACAAATTACTCCAATAATATCAGCTATTTCTAATGCACTCATTTTTTAAAATCCTATAAATTAATATTATACAAGTATTGTATCTTTTATAAATTATACTAAAAACAGAGTTAAAAAATTGATAATCCCGTTTTTGAAGTAAATAGTTCTAGAGCTTTTGTTCCAATTAGTGAATTTCCTTGAGCATTTAATTCAGGTGAATATACACAAATAGCCATTTTCTGAGGAACGATAGCCACAATTCCACCTCCAACGCCACTTTTCCCTGGAAGTCCAACTTTATATGCAAAATCGCCACTTGCATCATAGTGACCACAAGTTAACATTAAAGAGCTTGTTCTTTTTGCTTTTGATATACTAATTATTCTTTCATTTGTAAGAGGATCAACTCCATGATTTGCTATGTATTGCATAGATTGAGCAAGTTGAGAAGTACTCATCATAATAGAGCATTGTTTAAAATATGTATTTATAACACTATCAATGTCATTGTGAATATTATCATAGCTTTTTATCATATTTATCAATGCAAAATTTTTAAATCCATGTTTTAGTTCTGATTTATAAATATCTTTATCATAAGTGATTGTGTCATCATTTGCAACTTTTTTTATAAAATCTAAAATAAATTTAAAAGTATATTTTTTATGAATTGAAACTAAGGTATCGGTGGTTACTATTGCACCTGCGTTTATAAATGGATTTCTTGGAATTCCATTTTCATATTCAAGTTGAACTAAAGAATTAAAAGGGTCACCTGAGGGTTCATGTCCTACTCTTTGATATAGATCTCTTCCATATTGATGAAGAGCAAGGGTAAAAGTAAAAACTTTTGAAATACTTTGAATAGAAAATTTACTATTAACATCACCCACTCCAAAAGAAGTCCCATCAAATAATCGAACAGACATAATAAACTGATTTGGATTTACTTTTGCAAGAGCTGGAATGTAATTTGCAACTTTCCCTTGTGAGAAAAGAGGTTGGATTTCCTTTTCTATTTCTTCTAAAATAGCCTGATAATTCAATTATTTCTCCTAGTATTTTTTGATTTTCATTTTTTGATAATCTTATCATTCCCAAGTGTGCTATAGGTGTTTAGATATCAAAGAGTGATTTTATTTTCATTATTTTAGAGTTGAATTAATTATAAAAAGATTCTATAAAATAATTTAATATCTTAGCTGATATCTAATAATAAAATGGATAAAACATTATTGAATATAAAAAATTAGTAATATAATGAAAAAAGTAGATTTTCATTATATGAATATTCAGCAATTCAATGAAAATAATTTTTTACTTTATTAGAAAAAAATTTCCTATACCTATTCTTCTTCTTTCTAGAGTATTAGGTGATGATTTTATGATGTTATCAAAAAAAAATAATATTAATTTATGAAAAATTTCTATATAAGATGATAATATATTAGAATTGTATTTATGATATATTTAATTTTACAGCTGAATATAAATACACTAAAAGATATTAATAAACTAGGAATCTAAGGTGAATATAAAAAAAGTCATAAAGTATAGTATTCTTTTAATTTTATTAATAATGTGCCTAATTGGGATTATTAATACAGTTGTAATTTACCAAATAAAAGAAAATAATGAAACCAAACAGTTAATTAATAATTTAGTTTCAATGCAAGAAAAAATGAATGAATCATTAAAAGATGCAATAAATCTTGATTCTCTTCCAAAACTAGATAAGTTAAAAGAAAATTTTGTTAAATATGAATTAGAATTTGAAAAAATTGAAGATAGTTTTAAACAGAAAAATCAAAAAGACTTTATTGATATTTTTATAAAAGATATTCACGAAGATAATCTTATTTCAAAAAACTTAATTTTTTTATTTGAAAGTGAAAAAGAAATAGAAAAAGTTTTTGATGAAATGTATATACTTCAAGAAAGTAAAATCGAATTACTTAGTAAATTTAATGTAGATTATCCAATTGAGAATGATATAAGAAAAAAATTAGATGAGGATATAAGACAAATAAGAGATTATGAGCTTAGTCAAATATTTGCAGATGTAAAATATTATAGCAAAGAGGCTCTTTATCAAAAAAGAGATAAAGAAACATTTGATAAATGGATTCAAAAGATTGAGTTATTAAAAAATAATTACGACAATATTGAAACAAAAAACTATTTGCAAATAGTTCAAAAAGTTGGTTCTTATATTATTGAAATAAAATATATCGAAGAAAAAGAGTTTGAATTAAAAAATAAGAGTTTTAATATTATTAATACAAATAAAAAATATAGCTTTGATATAGAGAAAAAAATAGAAGAACTATCTAGCGATTTTATTAATATCACTTATTTTAGTATTTTATTATTACTAATTGTGGTTATAGTTTCTATAATTATATTAGGATACAAAGTCTATAAAAATGTTGGATTAACTGTTGATGAAATTGAATCAAAAATTCAAGATGGTTTAGAAGAGATTACAAATTTAAACTATGAAATAGAAAATACTCAAAAAGAAGTTGTGTTTACAATGGGTGCTATTGGTGAGAGTAGGTCAAAAGAGACAGGAAATCATGTAAAAAGAGTTGCAGAATATTCAAAACTATTAGCACTTTATTATGGTTTAGAGCAAAATGAAGCTGAAATGCTAAAACAAGCAAGCCCAATGCATGATATTGGAAAAGTAGCAATTCCTGATGCTGTATTAAATAAACCAGGTCGATTTGATGAAAATGAGCGGAAAATCATGGATACCCATGCCGCTTTGGGATATGAAATGTTAAAACATTCAAAAAGAGCACTATTAAAAACAGCCGCAATTGTATCCTATGAACACCATGAGAAATGGGATGGAAGTGGATATCCAAGAGGTTTAAGTGGTGAAAATATTCACATTTATGGACGAATTACAGCCTTAGCTGATGTGTTTGATGCTTTAGGAAGTGATAGATGTTATAAAAAAGCTTGGGATGATGAAAAAATATTTAATCTTTTCAAAGAAGAAAGAGCAAAGCATTTTGACCCAAAACTTGTTGATATCTTCTTTGAACATTTAGATGAATTCTTAAAAATTAGAGAAGCTTTTAAAGATAAATTTTAAATATATTTGTCAACTAATTGTCAAGATAATCTAAAAAAATAACTAATCAAATTTGACACTTTTTTGTTACACTGTAAACAAAAAAGGAGATGTATAATGAAAATAGTTTATCCCTTTCAAACTTTTAGTTTGAGTTTATCCCTAGCTGCTCTTCTTGTTGGATGTGGAGGAGGTGGTGGAAGTACATCTACAATTTCTTCAACAACATCAACAACTTATTCTATAAGTGGAACAGTTCCTGGAACGCTTATTGAAGCATATTGTGAAGATGGAAGTTTTTACAATACAAGTTCTACAAATAATGGTACAAGTAACCACCCCTTTTCCCTTGAAATTCCCTCAGGTTTAAATTGTAAATTAGTAATGATTACAAATGAAACAGCTGCAAATCCAGCTGATTATATAATCACACCAATTGAGTTTGAGTCAGATACAAATGTAGGAACATATTTAACAATAGATAAAAATATTGATTTAGGAAATGTACCTTTAGAAACGCCAGGAGTAAATAGTGGTTGGTCACCAGGAATTAGAACACCTTTAAGAGTAACAATGAATAATAAAGAAGTTCATGTAAAATCATTATCTTCTGACCCAATGGATACTAATAATGATGGAATTCCAAATGTGTATGAAAATGATGATGGTGATTCTTTGGTAAATAAGTATGATGATGACTATGATAATAATGGTATCAAAGATGTAAATGAAGCAAGTAATAAAGATAAAGACCATGATGGTATTCTTGATATTTATGATAAAGATACGGATAATGATGGAATACCAAATATTAAAGATACAAATGATAATAATCAATCAGATAATGAAAATCATGAAAATTCTAACAATAACACTTCTTCAACAATAACGCTTCCCTTAACATTTACTGCAAATACAGGAAGACTTCTAGGTTCTCAATGTGCTCAATGTCATGGTACAAATGGAGTTTCTTCAAGTGGAATTGATAGTATAAAAGGTGAAGATAATTTAACACATGAAATTTATGATGACGATGCACTTATGAATGCACAAGCAAATGGATATACATCAACTGAAATATTAGCTATTGAATCATGGCTAAATAATATTCAATAATAGGAGAATAAAATGAAAGATATAACAAATAGAAGAAATTTTCTAAAATTCTTAGGTTTTAGTGCAGCAACTTTTATAATGACTCCTAGTTTATTAAAAGCAGTTACAAGCCCACATATTGTAGTAGTTGGTGGTGGTTTTTCAGGTTCAACATGTGCAAAATATTTAAAAATGTGGGGTGGTTCATCTATTGAAGTTACAATAATTGAAACAAACTCAACTTATGTTTCACCAATATTAAGTAATTTAGTTTTGAATGATAAAAAAACAATTACAAATATTTCATTTAATTATTTAGCTCATGCACAAAAATATAAAGTAAATATGATTCATAAAAGTGTAAGCAGTGTTGATAAAACTAATAAGGTTATAACATTAGATGATAATACAACTTTAATTTATGATTACTTGGTTTTAGCTGCTGGAATTGATTTTATTCCTGTTACTGGGCATGATGATTATACAAAAGTTCCCCATGCATGGACAGCTGGAGCTCAAACTACTGTATTAAAAAATCAAATTGATTCAATGGTTAATGGAGATGAATTTGTAATGTCAATACCAAAGTCACCATATAGATGTCCTCCTGGTCCTTATGAAAGAGCTTGTGTTGTTGCTGATTATTTGAAAAATGTAAAAGGATTTACAAACTCTAAAGTAATAGTTTTGGATGAAAATTCAAAAATCATAGTTGAAGAAACAACATTTAGTAATGCCTTTGCATCTTATGGCGTGCAATATATCCCAAATGCTACTGTAACAGCTATAAATACAACCACAAATGAACTAACATATAATATTTCAGGTGGAAGTGATGTTCTTAAAAGTGCAAAAGTGTTAAATGTAATACCAAACCAAAGAGCTGCAAAAATTATATTTGATTGTGGATTAAATATAGGAAATTGGGGAAGTGTTGATGCAATTAGTTATGAGTCAACATTAGAAAATGGAATATTTATTATTGGAGATTCTCAAGGTACCTCTCAACCAAAAGCAGGGCATATTGGCAATGCTGAAGCTAAAGTTTGTGCTGATGCAATTTTAAGAAAAATAAATAATCTTGCATTATATACTAATCCTAAAACTAATTCAGCATGTTATAGTCCTATTTCAACTACTCAAGCTTCATGGCTAACAGCCGTTTATGAATATGATACAATTACAAAAAATATGAAAGTAGTTGCTAATGGAAATTATCCAGTTTCTGGTGCACCAAGTACAAGAAACTATTCAAAAATGTTTGAGTGGTCAACAAATTTATTTGCTGATACTTTTTTATAAAAGTTAAAATTAAAATATTTCTGGAAAAGTTTAGATCTATAAACTTTTCTAGTATATTACTTAGCCAATTTTTAAGTAAACATTATCTTAAAAAAATTAAGATTAAAAATTTGTAATTTTAAATATATTTGTTTGTTTTTTAAATTCATATTCTAGTCTAAAATTATGTCTATCTAGAATTTTTTTTACAATACTTAATCCCAAGCCAAAACCATCTCTTTGAGATAGTTCTTGGGTAAAAGGTTTTAGATAATAATCAAGCTCTTTTGAGAGGGCTTTGCCTTGATTTAAAACTGAAATTTCATTTGTTTTTACAATAATTTCTATGGGGAATGAACTTGCATATTTCAGGGCATTATCAATTAGGTTTTTTAAAACAATTGATAGGTAGTATAAATCTGCTTTTATTTTAAAATTATCTTCTATTATGATTTCTATTTTTGATTCATCATCCAAATATAGTTTTCCTAAGGATTCAACAATTAAAGTTTCTACTTTGAAAGTAGTGATATTTAGTTTTGTGGAGTTTAGTTTTTCAAGCTCTATTAATTCATTTGTTAAAATTTCTAAATCTTTAAAAATCTTTTTTAATAACTCTTTTTGTGAAAAATCATCTATTTTTTCAATGGCAAATTTACCCTTTGCAATTGGAGTTCGCAGTTCATGTCCTATATCTCTTAAAAGCTCTTCTCTTGTGGTGATTAGGTTTTCTAAATTTGAGGCCATTTTGTTAAAAGAACTTGATAAAATTCCTATTTCATCATTTGATTTAATATCTATTCGGCTTGATAAGTCACCATTTGCAAAGTTTGTGATTTGTTTTGTGATTGCTTTTAAGGGAGAAAGTAGTTTTAAAATATATAAAAATATTAAAATCAAAACAAAAATATCCACAAAAACCAAAATATTTAATATGATTTTATCTGTAATATTCTTTTCATCAGGAGTTCTTAAAATATACTCATCATCTAAATATTTGATTTTTATTATAAATTCATCATCAAAAGATTTTTTTAAAATTTTTATATATCCAAAGGTAAAACTATTCTCATACAAAGTTTCAATCTCTTTATCTTTATTTTCTAAATTGGCTGTTTTTAATTCATATTTATCAAATAGCTTTGTTAGTTGATTTTTGTCCTCAATATTTTCAAAAAGTTCATTTGAGATTTTGATATATTTTTCTTTTACTAAGTTATCAACTCTTTTTGAATTTATTTCATCAATCCAAAATCCAATAATACTCATAAGAGTTAAACTAATAAGAAATAAAATTGATATTTTTTTAAAAATTGACATATCTCATCCTACAAATTTATAACCAATACCCCAAACAGATTTTATGTATATTGGATTTTTTGAATCATCACCTATCTTATGCCTAATATTTGAAATATGCATATCAATAGTTCTATTTTTAGTATTTTCATCTAAAGATGTGGCATTAACTATTTGTTCTCTTGATGATATTTTATTTAAATTGTTTATTAAAAACATAAAAATTTCAAATTCAATTTTTGTAAAATCAATTGGAAAATCATCTAAAACTACAGTTTTATTATCTTTATTAATTTTAAAATCATTTATTATTGTTGTTTTATCAAAATTTTTTTTTAAAATATGTTCAATTCTTAAAACTAATTCTCTTGGTTCATAAGGTTTTGCAAGATAATCATCGGCTCCTAATTCAAATCCATGGATTTTATTCCCTATATCTCCTCGTGCTGATGATATTATGATAGGAATATTTTTTATCTGTTTCAATTTTTTAAATAAATCAAAACCATCCATATCCGGAAGCATTAAATCAAGAATGATGATTTCATAGTCATTTTTATTCTTGAAACTCTCTAAGGCATCTTTTGGATGAGAAAATGCAGTACAATCAAAGTTATAATCTTTTAAATACTCTATTATAAATTTCTGCATTTGTAAGTCATCTTCAATTAATAGGACCTTTTTATTCAACCTCCCACTCCTTGAAATATTTTGAAAATTTTTTTCTTTGTTTTTCATTTAAAATATTATGAATATTTTTCATTCTTTGTACTTCTAAAAGTGATGCTTTTGATTTAATTTCATTTAAAATTGCTAAATACTCTTTCTCATTGAAAATATCATCTTTTAAAATATCTTTTAATCTATCCTCTTGCTTTTCTTTAAACTCATAGAACTCTTTATACTGATCTTTAAACTCAATTAAAATCTCTTTCATTTTCGCTGTTTGTTGAGTATTTAATTCTAAATAATCAAGATTTTTATATGAATGTCTATATCCATGATCATCATCATCTGCATTTACAAATAGAAATAAACTACTTAAAAGCAGAAATATTTTTAATATTTTCATCTTCAATTAATCCTTTTTCAATATCACTATGACAAGCTTTACAGTTTGCTTTATTTTTTATATCTTTGTGAGTATACAACTCTTTATCAATATCTTTATGTGTTTCTTTCCAAAATATGGTATCACTCATTGCTATTATATCCTTATCACCTATTGAATTCAAGAAATTCCAACTTGATTCCATACTTGAAGTTTCAGCGCTGTTTTTTAATAAATAAGCCAATATGTTTTTATTAGCTTCTTCATCAATTGAAGCATCATCTCCAAAGTGATTTTCTAAATTACCCATCATTTTCTCCCATGACTTTTTAGGTAAAAGCGTGGGAGGGATACAGAGTGTGGCACGATGCACACTCATTTACAAAAACATCGTTTTGTGTTTGATAATCTATTGTTTTATAAATAGATGAGACTAAAATATTATTTGGTGTATAAATATTAAAAGCTAAAAATCCAATAAATATTATAAACATAAAAAAAGCAAATACTTTTTGAAAAATATTTAGTTTTATACTTTCATTTTGGCTTGTTACTTTATAACCTGTAATTATAGAGTTTAGTGTTTCATGTTTTTTATGAAGTAATCTATCACTTAAAACTCCTGCAACATGTACCACAATTAAAACTATAAATAGTGTTGAAAAAACTTCATGAATTCCTTTGAATAATTCCATCTCTTTAAAAAAAGGGGAGTTCCATGAAGATAAAATACCTTTTCCTTCTTGAATACCAAAGGCTAAAACACCTGTAATTATTGTTAAAAATGCCACTACTAATAAAGCAATCATCACATAAGAAGCAAGGGGATTATGACCTATATATTTTTGATGATCTTCAAATACATTGTTCAAAAACTCTTTTACTTTTTGTTTTCCAATTGGAAAATCTTTAAATAAAGAGTATTTAGGGCCAAATATTCCCCAAAATGCTCTAAATACAAGAAGTATTAAAATGCTATATCCTATTATCGCATGGTAATTTAACCATCTATCTTCTTGGGCACTTAAAAATGACAAGAGTATAAATAGTACAAAAAGCCAGTGAAAAACTCTTGTTGGCAATGACCAAATATATGATTTTTGCATAAATTATCCTTTTAATCTTCCCATCTTCCATAGTTTGGAATTTTTATAGCTCTTTCACTATAAATTCCTTTATCAGCTGTTGTATGACAAGCCATGCAGTTAAATAATCCTTTAACATCTTTTTGGCTTATTAAATCTTTTCTTATTCTTTTATGCTTTTCTATAATATAAGGTGTTGTTGAAATAGAATTGGCAACTTGCCCAGGAAGTAAACTTGAAACTATTCTATTACTTCTTTTATATTGCATATTTTTTTCTGCGCTATTGTCATTTAGATATTTTGATAAAGTCACAAAATCTTCAGAAGCTAAAGAGGCATCAACTCCAAAGTGTTTATCTAAATTTGCCATGATTTTATTCCATGAATTACTAGGAAGAAGTCCAGGTTGATATGGAAAATGACATGAGCCACACTCTTTTATATAAAGTTGATTATTTACGGGTGCCACATCTGTTTTACCTGATGAGTATGACTCTGCAAATAAAGAGTTTAAAAATATTGTTAAATAAATTAAGTATTTCATGCTTTTTCCTTTATTGATTTATGATGTATGTTGTTACATCACCTTTTTCTAAAGCTGTTCCTTCACGATTGTATACATCATTAAAGTTTCTTTTCATCCATTTTTCAATCTCTTTTATATCTGTAAATCTTTTTGGATTTGCCTTTGGTGAAAGTGGCTCAATGGTTTTTCCAGTGAAAGTGTTTTCGCCATTATTACTTAGATTTGAAGTATGACAAGTTGTACAAGAAATCTCTTTTCCTTTTTTGCCAATATGTTTAGATGTAAAAATCTCTTCACCTCGTTTTGCATTAAAGCCTTGGAAGTTTGGATTTTCTTTTTGAACTTCTTGTTTTAAAGAGCCTAGATAATCATCAACAACGCTTGCAAAACATAGATTTATAAGTAGGGGAGTTAGTAGTAGAATTTTCATTTTTTATACCTCTGTTTTTTATATAACAGAAGTATAAAGTAATAGTTTAAATTTCTTTTGTTAGTTTTCTTGACATTTTCTTGACAAAGTTTAAAAAGTATCTATTAAAACAATAGCCCAAGTAATTACAAATATAAAAATACTTAAAAATACAACAGTACTTCCAACATCTTTAGCTCGTCCTGCCATGTGATGATGTTCTAAAGTTACTAAGTCTACAACTCTTTCAATTGCACTGTTTGTAGCCTCTGCTAGCAGCATTCCCATTAAAGTTATGAACATCAAAGCTTTATTTGTAAGGGTCGCATCAATAAAAACAATCACAGGAAGTAAAATAATAGTAATAATTAACTCTATTTTAAATGATGTTTCTGTTTTAATTAGATCTACTAATCCTTTTAATGCATAAGAGGTATTTTTAAAAAAATTATATTTTGGTTGATTTCTCAAATTTCTTGCCTTTGTTTAAATTGTGTTAATTTTACTATTATTAAGATTATAAGCCAAGCCATAATCATTGTAATTATAGTGTGACTTAAAAAATGATCTCCTAAAAGCATTTTATATGAACCCATACTCCAACCCACAACTAAAGCTACAGCTAAAGCTCTTTTTTTATTAAGTTGAGTTTTGAATAGGAAAAAAAATGCCATTAGAGCAAAGCCACCACTTGCATGACCTGCTGGCCAACATTTTGCTTTTGATGGCTGAACAAAATCTTTTGGATATGAATCAAAAACTTTTATATCAGGATAAACTCCATTAAAATTAACAATATTACAAGGACAAGGAGTGTTTGAAATAGCTTTTAGTGAACCAATCATTAAAGGAACAAAAATAGCTGATAATAAAACTATAATTAAACCTTTTTTATACTCTTGAATCACTTTCTTTTTTCTTAGGAAAATTAAAGAAAACAAAATTGCAACACCAATTAAAATAAGAAAAATTTTCATTCCATCATATAAAAAGAATTTCAAAATTGGTTCATCTTTATTTATTAACCATGATTTTGAATCAAAGTTATAGAAAAAGTTTTGTACAAAGATATCTAAATCACTAAATTGAAATAGCGCAACTACAGCTATTAATAAAGTAGCTGTAATTACTATTTGTTTATTGAGATTTTTTTGCGTCATTTAAGATATCCATATCTTTTTTATAAACCTCAGTTTCAACATTAAAAAATCCTAAAAGAGTGTGAAATAGATTATCTTGTGAAAATGCATTATCTTTATATGTGTTTAATTTTTGTAAATCAATCTCTTTTTTCATATTTCCATCTCCAAACCACATTAAAGAACCTATGTGTTTTTGTTCATCAGGTGCCATAAAGTATGGCATTCCATGAAGATAAAGACCATTTTCTCCAAGACTTTCTCCATGATCACTCATATAAAACATTGCAGTTTCATAATCTTGTGAATAAGGTTTTAAAAATTTAATTACTTCTGATAAGAAATAATCAGTATATAAAATCGCATTATCATAGGCATTACTTACTTCATCTTGAGTACATTTTTCTAGTTGATTAGTTTGACAAACTGGTGTAAATTTCTCAAATTCTTTTGGGTATCTCTTATAATAAGCAGGTCCATGATTTCCCATTTGATGAAGCACAATTAAAATATCTTGACCTTGGTGACTTTTAATATACTCATCAAGTCCCACAATCATTCCTACATCTCTACATTCACCATCTTCACATATTGTATTTGTTTTAGAAGTTCTATAATCTTCAAAATCAACTCTTAGTGCTACACCTTTTGAATCTGAGTTATTATCTCTCCATAAAACATTTACTTTTTTTGTATGCTCTAAAACATCAACAACATTTTCAGTTGTAATTCCTTTTTTATAATCATAATCACCTCTATTAAAAATAGAGAACATACAAGGAACAGATTCAGCAGTTGAAGTACCACATGAATACATATTTGAAAAGTTATAAATCTCTTCTTTCTTTAAAAGAGGATTTGTTTCTTTACCATAGCCATTTAAAGAGAATCTATCAGCACGTGCTGCTTCTCCTAAAACCATTATAATTAACTTTGTTTTTTTAACTTCATCTTGAGGTGCTTCTTTGATTTTTGCATCTAAACCTATTTGTTTTACAACAATAGGACCACTATGTATACTTTTATTTATATAGTTACCAATACTGTAAATCCAATAAATTGGGTTAACATGATATCTTAAAGGTTTATGTTCTCTAAAGAATGATGTGTAAAATTTACTAAAAGAAAAAACAATTATTAAAATAACTATTAAAGATAAAATTATAGTTTTTAATTTAGAAAAAATTTCATTTTTTAAAGGTTTATAATCTATCTTGGCTTTATATATAAAATATGAAGGTAATACTCCAAGTAAAAATACATAAAGAACTAATTTTAAAGAAAATAAATCAGATGATTCTCTTAAATCTGTTTGCAAAGAGTTTCTAATCATACTGTCATCAATAACTACGTGGTAGGTATCCATAAAATATGCAGTAAAAGATGAAACGATTAATACAATTATTAAAAGAGGTTTAGTTGTATATCTAGAACTAAAAAGTGTAAATAAAAATATTATTAAACATAGTAGTAAAATTGCAACAGATATTAAACGAACTACATTTATTCCTTCAATAGGATATGTATTTATAACATTCGTAAAAAATGAAAAGTTATAAAATAGTGTAAAAAATATGGCACTTAAGAAAATAAGTTTTACTTGAGAAAATTCTTTCAAAAAAATCCTTTTTTGTTTGTAATTGTGCGTATTTTACCTTGATTTAATTAATAAGTAATTAATACTAAATTAATTTTTATTCATATTCTTAAAATAATATACAATGTTTACCTTGTATATATCTATATATAAGTTAGGTTTTAGTATAATCGCGAAAATTTATATCAAAGAGATTCAATGAGAGACATTAGAAATATAGCCGTAATCGCACACGTTGACCACGGTAAAACTACACTAGTAGATGAGTTATTAAAACAATCAGGTACTTTTTCAGCACACCAAAATGTTGATGAAAGAGTAATGGATAGCAATGCTATCGAAAAAGAAAGAGGAATTACAATTCTTTCTAAAAATACAGCTATTGATTATGAAGGTGTAAGAATTAACATTATTGACACTCCAGGCCATGCTGACTTTGGTGGAGAAGTTGAGAGGGTTTTAAAAATGGTTGATTCTGTTTTATTACTTGTTGATGCTCAAGAAGGTGTTATGCCTCAAACTAAATTCGTTGTTAAAAAAGCGCTATCTTTAGGACACAGACCAATCGTTGTTATTAACAAAATTGATAAACCAGGTGGAGATCCAGATAGAGTTATTGATGAAGTATTCGACCTTTTTGCACAAATGGACGCTACTGAAGAGCAATTAGAATTCCCAGTTGTTTATGCAGCTGCAAGAGATGGTTATGCAAAATTATCATTAGATGATGAAAATAAAGATTTAACTCCTTTATTTCAAACAATTTTAAATGAAGTTCCAAAACCAGTAGGTTCTGATGAAAATGGTTTACAACTACAAGTATTTACACTAGATTACGATAACTTCATTGGAAAAATCGGAATCGCTAGAATCTTTAATGGTACAATTTCAATGGGTGAAACAGTACTTTTAGTTAAAGCAGATGGTGAAAAAGTAAAAGGAAGAGTTTCTAAACTTATCGGATTTAAAGGTATGGAAAGATTTGATATC
Organism: uncultured Aliarcobacter sp.; assembly: GCA_965657055.1. GTDB lineage: Bacteria > Campylobacterota > Campylobacteria > Campylobacterales > Arcobacteraceae > Aliarcobacter. The sequence continues at coordinate 22,472 of CBFHMY010000019.1, forward strand.
AAAACTGCTGGAACTGGTGATATCGTTGCCGTTGCTGGTTTTGAAACAATTGATGTTGGAGATTCACTTTGTGATCCATTAAACCCAATGCCACTAGATCCAATGCATATTGAAGAGCCAACACTTTCTGTAACTTTTGCAGTAAATGATTCTCCATTAGCTGGAACTGAAGGTAAATTTGTTACTTCAAATAAAATTAACGAAAGATTATCTGCTGAAATGAACACAAATATTGCTATGAATTATGAGCAAATTGGTGAAGGTAAATTTAAAGTTAACGGAAGAGGGGAATTACAAATTTGTATTCTTGCTGAAAATATGAGAAGAGAAGGTTTTGAATTCTGTATTGGAAGACCTGAAGTTATTACAAAAATTGAAGATGGTGTTAAAATGGAACCATTCGAACATTTAGTAATTGACTTACCAGATGAGCATACAGGTGCTATTATTGAAAAACTTGGAAAAAGAAAAGCTAATATGACTAATATGGTACCAATGGGTGCTGGTTATACAAGATTAGAGTTTGAAATTCCTGCACGTGGTTTAATTGGTATTAGAACTGAGTTCTTAACTGAAACTAAAGGTGAGGGTGTAATGAATCACTCATTCTTAGAATTTAGACCATACTCTGGAACTGTTGAATCTAGAAAATATGGGGCATTAGTTTCTATGGAAGCTGGAGAAGCTGTTGGTTATTCAATCTTCAACTTACAAGATAGAGGAATTATGTTCGTTAAACCTCAAGATAAAGTATATGTTGGAATGGTAATTGGTCAACATGCAAAAGATAATGATTTAGATGTTAACCCAACTAAAGGTAAACAACAATCAAATGTTAGATCTTCAGGTGCTGATGAAGCTATTAAATTAGTTCCACCAAGATCTATGTCTTTAGAAAATGCATTAGAGTGGATTGAAGAAGATGAAGCAGTTGAAGTAACTCCAATTTCTGTAAGAGTTAGAAAAAGAGAACTTGATCCAACTGTTAGAAAAAGAACTGCAAAAAAAGAAAAATATAATTAATCAATAAACTCTTTTCAACGAAACTTGAAGCTTCGGCTTCAATGTTGAGAAAAATATAATTAATAGATAATTTTCTTCTAATTAAATGAAATCCCATAAAAAGGAAAGATAGTTTGCTATCTTTCCTTTTTTTTTGTCCAAAAGCATAAAAAAAGTGTTTTTCTCTCAAAATATATACATTTTTACAGAAATGTATAATTTTTATATAGATAAATAAGAAATACTACAAATTATTTATATATTATTTAGAATAATAAGACTAGAATTTATAAGCTCAGGAGGTGTAAATTGATTAATGATAAAAACAGTGTTGCCGATACATTTTGGGAAATTTTTTCTAAACAGGATGTAAACAAAATAAATGAATTCCAAAAATATATGGATAAGTTCGCAGTAAATTTCAATCTTTATAAAGATGGAAATTTTATAGAAAGGTCTCTTCCTTTTGATGTTATTCCAAGAATTATCGAAAGTAAAGAGTTTGATATATTAGACAGAGGTCTAACACAAAGAATAAAAGCACTTAATCTTTTTTTAGAAGATTTATATACTACAAAAAATATTATTAAAGATAATATTATTCCACAAGAATTTATTTACCAAGCTAAGGGATATTTAAAAGAACTTAATGGCATTTCTCCTTCTAAAAAAATTAGAACGCATATTAATGGTATAGATTTAGTTAAAGATACTGTTACAAATGATTGGGTTATTTTAGAAGATAATTTAAGAGTTCCAAGTGGTGCTAGTTATCCTTTATCTATTAGAGATACATATAGAAAAATATATCCTGAATTCTTTGAACAGCTTAAAATCAAGCCTATTAAAGAATACCCATCTATATTAAGAGAATCGATGGATTATGTAAATTGTGGTGGAATTAATGTTGTTTTAACTCCAGGAAGATATAACTCAGCATATTATGAACATGCCTATTTAGCAAATAAAATGGGTGCTCAACTTGTAAGAAATAATGAGCTTATAGTTAAAAATAAAATTGTATATTTTAAAAACTATAATGGAAAAGATATTAGAGTCGGAGCTGTTTATAAAAGAATGGATGATGAGTTCTTAGATCCTAAGTTCTTTAATTCTGAAAGTTTAATTGGTGTTCCTGGAATCATGGAAGCATATTTATCTGGAAATGTAGCCTTATTGAATGCTCCAGGAAATGGTGTTGCAGATGATAAAGGTATTTACTATTTTGTTCCAAAAATGATTAAATATTATTTAGGAGAAGAACCAATCCTTAAAAATGCTCCAACATATTTACCATATTTTGAAGAAGACAAAAAATATATTTTTGATAATATGGAAAAATTAGTTATTAAAGATGTTGCAGAAGCAGGTGGTTATGGAGTTTTATTTGGTCATGAAATGACAAAACTTCAGATGGAAGATTTAAAAACAATAATAAAAACAGATCCAAGAAGATTTATAGCTCAAGAGTTAATAGAATTCTATGATGAAAAATGTTATCTAAATAATGAAGTAGTATCAAGGAAAGCAGACTTTAGAGCTTATGTTGTGATGGCAGAGGAACCAAAAGTTTGGAAATGTGGATTAACAAGATATGCTATGGAAGAAGGAAACTATTTAGTTAATTCTTCTCAAGGTGGTGGATTTAAAGATACTTGGGTTATGGAGGAATAAAATGGAGCAATTATTAACTGGAAATGTAGCAACAAACTTGTATTGGTTTGGAAGATATTTAGAGAGAATTGAATCAATACTGTTAGAAGTAGTACCAGCTTTTGATACAATAATTGATATTGATAGAGATTATGGAAAAAAACTTTATCAAAAACTAGAAATAGAAATTGATTATGAAAGTCCAAAAGAATTTTTAAAAGTAGCTCTTTTTTCTGATCACGTTGCAAATATAAATACATTAATGGAATTTGTAAGAGAGAATGCAATTATATGTAGGGCAGATATGTATACATCAGCTTTTGGTACAGTGATGGAATTATCAGATTTAATTAAAAAAGAGAAAAATACTTCTCAAGTTGAATTTAGATTTATTGATAAAGTTCTAGCATTAATTAGTGAGATTTGGGGTGAATTAACAAGACGAGAAAAAAGAAATACAAGTGATTATTTTATTAGACTTGGAAAATTAGTGGAGAAGGTTGATTCACATTTAATACTAGAAAGAAATAAAAACTTTTCACTGATTGTTATGGATGAAATAGATATGATTGCATCTATTCTTTCACCAGATGCAGAATTTAAACCACATGATGAGAATGATTCTTATGAAGTGATATTGGATTCAATAAATGGTAAGATAAATAAAATTATAATTGAGTAAATAATGAAAACAACTGAAATTTTTAGTTCAGATTTACCTGTAGGTGAAAAGCTTTCTATAAGAAGAACAAGATTTGAATCATCTACTGGAACTTCAAAGAAACAAAAGAGAATTTCCATTGTAAGTGGTATTCATGGAGATGAACTAGAAGGTCAATTAGTAATATACTTATTGGCAGATTGGTTAAATAAAAATAGTGAAAAACTAAAAGGTATAGTAGATATTTATCCAGCAGTTAACTCTTTAGGAGTTGATACTATTACTAGAGGTTTTCCTATGTACGAGGTTGATTTAAATAGAGCTTTTCCTGGAAGTCCAAATGAATTTTTGCCAGGACAAGTAGTTTATGCTCTTGCTCAAGATGTTAAGGGAAGTAATATCGCTATTGATATTCATTCTAGTAATATTTTTTTAAGAGAAATTCCTCAAATTAGAATAAATAAAGAATACTCTAAAAGTACTTTACCACTTGCAAAAATGTTAAATTGTGATTTTATATGGATTCATGATGCTGTAACTGTATTAGAATCAACTTTCTCTCATACTCTTAACTCAATGGGTACTAAAACATTAGTAGTTGAAATGGGTGTTGGAATGAGGCTTACAAAAGAGTATGGTCATCAACTTTTACTTGGGATTTTAAATCTAATGAAAAAAGAAGGCATTATTGATTGTAAAGATGATTTTATTACAAGAGAAGCTTTTAATTCAGAAGTAGGGGAAGTGTTTTATTTAAATGCACCAAAAAGTGGGTTATTTGTTCCTGCTCTTGATCACTGTGCAATTATAACAAAAGGTGATAAAATTGGTGATATTGTTGATCCTTTAACTGGAACAATTCATTGTGAATTAATTTCACCTGCTGATGGTATACTATTTACACTAAGAGAATATCCTGTTGTTTATGAAGGCTCACTTCTTGCAAGAATTTTTGGAGAGAATGATGAAAAAAATTGAAATTTTAAGAATTGAATCTTTAAGTAGAGCTCCATTAGTAATCGAAGGATATTTATTTGAAGGAAGTGATCCTAAAGCTCCTAGTATTGCAATAGTTGGTGCAATGGGTGGAGATACTATTTTACCTTTATATTGTGCTTCAACTATGGTAGATTTTTTTATTAATAAAATAGAAAAAGAAAAAATCAAAGGGAATATTTTAATTATTCCATCTATTAATCACTATGCTTTAAATATTGGTAAAAGATTCTGGCCCTTAGATAATACTGATTTAAATATGATGTTTCCTGGTTATGAATTAGGTGAAACAACACAAAGAATTGCAAAAAAAGTATTTGATGCGATAAATGGATATACATACGGAATAATTTTAGAAAAACGATCAGACCCTGCTGTTTGTTTACCTTATATCAAGCTATATAAAAGTGGATATGAAGATTTAAAAGCTGCAAAAAAATTTGGGTTTAAAATTCTTCATCATAAAAAAATGAAATCAATTGATACGGTAACTTTACAATATAATTGGCAACTTTGGGGAACTAAAGCTTTTTCAATTATGTGTTCAAATGATACTCAAATAGATAAAAGAGTTGCTAGTCAGATAAATCAAGCAATGACGAGATTTATGGATAAGAGTGGAATTATTGATTATCATATTTTTAATGGTTATGAATCAACTGTTATAAATAGAGATACAATTGAAGTAATAAAAGCACTTAAAAGTGGTATTTTTATTGCAAAAGAACTTCCTGGAAATTATGTATCAAAAGATCAAGTTATAGGTGAAGTTGTCCACTCTTTAGAAGGGAATGTGATACATGAGTTTCACTCGCCTTGTAATGGAATGATTACTTGTGTTTATAGCAGTTCTTTAATTTATGAAAATGCTGTTGCTTTCAGAGTCGCTAAAATTGGTTAGTTTGACTCTGAAATTGAATTTGTTGAACTTGAGTTTCTTGAATTTCAATAATCTGTTTTTCTTCTAGTCTTTGTACATTTACTTTAACACTTAAGATACTATTTCCACTACTTTGTACCACACCTTTTAATGGTGCTATATCTAAATAATCTCTTCCATATCCTAATATAATATACTCTTCATTTGGTATTTTATTATTTGTAGGATCAAAATCAGCCCATCCAAAACTTGGAATATATGCTGAAAACCATGCATGTGAAGCATCTACTCCAAAAAGTTTTTCCTTACCCTCAGGTGGTAAAGTTTCTAGGTAACCACTTACATATCTTGTAGGTATTCCAATACTTCTAAGTGCAGAAATAGCAAATTGAGCAAAATCTTGACATACCCCTTTTTTTTCTCTAAATATAGTTTCAATAGGAGTTGTTACATCACTAAAACCAGATACAAATTTGAAATCAGTAAAAATTCTTTTCATAAATTCATTAATAGATTCAAATAAATTTTTGTTATCATTAAATGATTCCAATACATAAGCCTTTATATCATCAGGGGCTGTTGGAATTGATTCTGTTTCAAAGAGGTACTGTTTTGCAAATACGTCTTCACTATTAAATTTAGCAAGTCTATCTTTTGCTTCTTTAAAAGTAATTTTCACTTCTTTTAGTTTTCTAATTTCTTCATCAATAGCACTATTTAATCTTTCAACTTTTGAAGTTGCGGTTACTGTAAGTGCTTTATGTGATTCTCTTATTAGCATAAAGTTATTTGTATTTTCAAAATAATCAAGGAATTCATTAGTTTCATAAGGAGTAGGTGAGATATTTAAACTATACTCAAGTAATGTTTGTGTTAAACAGGTTTTAGGTTTTAATCTAGCTATATTATGGCTAAATGTAACGATAGCACCGTATTCAAATTTTGTTTCGTGAAAAATTTCGTAAATCATGTTCTACTCGTTATTATGTGAAAAATATGTTTTTGTAAGCTCTTCTGATGTTTCAGCCAAATTGTTAGAAATTTGAGCTAAAAATTCATCTAATTCTTTATAAATAAATTCATCTTCTTTTAGGTATAAAAGTTTTTTTGCATTTGAAAGTTTTAACATTGAATAAGACCTAAATATAGGTTCTTCAAAACTACTAAGATGAGAATTTTTTATATTATTTGGTAAATCTTTTAGATTTGATAAAAGTTCTTCGATTATATAGATTAAAGATTTTGGATATTTTGTATTAAATAAAAGAAATTCTAATACATTACTTATTTCTAGGGATGATTTATAGTAAGCCCTATATGAATTATAACTTTCATAAGAATTAAGCAATGAATCTAAAACATCATATTCCAATAGCATATCTAATTTATTAGTTAGTAATGATCTTAATTTTGAAATTAAAAGCTGTGAAATTTCTATTTTACAACCAATATCATAAAGTATTAATCCCTGTTCTTTAAAAATACTTTCATCAATTAATTCTTTATATGCCATAAGATAAATTAGTAGTTTATCAAGTTCACTAATATGTTCTCTATTTGTTATTATTTGTAGTTTACCATATGCTGACCATTCTTTTTGCATTTTTTCAAAAATTCTCCATGCTTCCATAGCAAGTAGGTTCTTCACATTTGTATTTATATTTGCAAGCATAAGTAAAGAGAAAGATAGTGTTCCTGACCTATTATTATTTTGAATTAAATCAATAATCTCAACAATTGGTTTTATTTCATTTTCTGCTAGAAATCCAGGATATGACATAGTTAAATGAGTAAGGGAAACGTTTAAAATTTTTGTTGCTTTTTTAGCATTGGTATTATCATCGTATCTATTAATATTTAACATACTTTTTAAATTAAATCTAATCATTCTAGCAACAGTAATAGCTCTATTTAGATATCTTCCTAACCAAAAAAGATTTTCAGCACGTTTTGTAGATATATTTTCTAATCTTGAATCAATAGCTTCTCTATTTTTAAAAACATTAATTCCATTAAACTCTTCATTTTTACCTAAAATCCATAAATCTTTGCTTGTTCCACCTTTTTGGTTTGAAACAACTAATGAATCTTTTGATGCTGAAACTCTTACTAATCCACTAGGCATTACATTAAATTCATTTTTATCTAAAAATGCAAATGACCTAATTACTGCATTTCTTGGTTCTATTTTTCCTTTATGAAAAGAGGGAACTGTTGAAAAATCAATAATTTCTTGACCTACATAATAATTAGGATTTTTTTCTATTCTTTTTATTAAGTCTGCTAATTGTTCTTCATTTAAATCATTACCAATATGTATCTCAATACCATCAGTTCGATTTATCTTTTTTATCATTAATGTTTTGATATTTTTAATAACAAAATCTAATTCTTCTTTTTGCCCACACCACCATGTAGCTATTTGTGGAAGAATTAATTCTTCATTTAATAAAAATTTAGCGATATTTTTCATAAAAGGATTTAAGCCAATATTTTCTAAAACACCAACTCCAATAGGATTTATCATTGATATGTTATCTTTTCTAATAACATTTACTAATCCAGCAACTCCTAATTGAGAATCGGCTCTTAATTCAAGGGGATCACAATAAGCTGAATCAACTCTCCTAATCATTGCATCAACTTTTTTTAATCCACTTAAACTTTTT
>CBFHMY010000020.1:0-29760 GCA_965657055.1 uncultured Aliarcobacter sp.
TTATATTTTGACACTTTAAAATAATTATTTGAATTAAGGTTACTTAATATAAAATAACTAATAATATGCTACAGAAGGATTCATATGAGATACTATGTATATATATTTTTTATTTTAGCTTTATTTTTTAACCTATCTTATGCAAAAGAAAATAAAAATATATTATTAGTGTCTGGATATCATCAATCTTTACCTTGGACAACGGCTCATAATAATGGAATCAAAAAATATTTTAATGAACAAAATCTCTACAAAGTAACCTTATTTCAAGAGTATATGGAAATATTAAGATTAGGAGAAGATTTCAATGAAGAATTATGGATTTCCTATTTAGGAAATAAATATAAAAATGCTAAAATTGATGCTATTTTAGTTGATACATCAATAGCTAGTGAGTTTATCATAAAATATGGTAAGAATATTTTTGGAAATATTCCAATGGTTATGTTTAGTAATAATCATAAGATAAAAGTACAGTATAATGATGTGCTAATATTACAAGCAAATGTTGATGAAGCGATAGAAAAAACTATTGAATTAGCTATTAAACAAAATCCAAAAAGTGAAAATCTAGTTTTAATTGTGAATAATGAATTTTCATCAATAAATATCTTAAATTCAATGAAGCCAAAAGTTGAAAAATATAAAAAATACAAATTCAAAATACTTAATTATAAATCAATTGCGCAATGTGAAGAAGAAATTGCAAAATTAGATAGTAAGTCAATTTTGTTTTATTCATTAATAGTTAAAGATGAAAAAGGAAACTATTTAATTCCTAAAAAAGTATTAACTGATTTTACAAAAATTTCAAAAATCCCTATTTATTCTTTTTATTCTACGCTTATTGATTCTGGTTCAATTGGTGGGACAGTTGTTGATAGTGAAGTTATTGGTCATTCAATGGCGCGTGCAGTTTTAGATTATCTTAATAGTGGTAAATACGATTCTTTTTATGAAGGAAATAGAACAATATTTGATTATGAAGTACTTAAAAAGTTTAATATTGATGAATCAACTCTTCCCAATGAAGTAACATTTGTAAATAAAGAGATAACTTTTTTTGAACATTATAAAAAAGAAATATTAGTAATTTCATTTATAGTATTTTTATTACTTGCTTTTTCTTCTTATATATTTTTTATAAATCTAAAACTTGTAAAATCAAAAGAAAAAATAATTGAGATGAATAAACTAATTCAAAAAAAGAATAATGAGTTAATAGAATCCCAACACATAGCAAAAATAGGTTCTTGGTCTCTTGATATCGTAAATAATACTCTTATATGGTCAGATGAAACATATAGTATACTAGAAATAGAGAAAGATAAATTTGCAGCATCATATGAAGGTTTTTTAAATGCAATACATCCTGATGATAGAAATATTGTTAATGAAGCTTATAAAAATTCATTAAAAAATAAAACTGCTTATAGAATAAAACATAGATTATTAGTGAAAGATGAAAAAATTAAGTGGGTTATGGAAGAGTGTAAAACAGAATTTGATAAAGATGGTAATCCATTAATTTCAATTGGAATTATTCAAGATATTACAAAAGAACAAGAAAATGAAGAAAAAATGCATGAGCAAGAAGTGCAATTATATGAATCGCAAAAGTTAGCTTCTATGGGAGAAATGATAGGTAATATTGCCCATCAATGGAGACAGCCATTAAGTGTAATATCAGTTGCAGCTAGTGGGATGAAGTTAAAATATGAGATGGATATATTAAGTAAAACGGATATGAACGAATTTAATAAATCAATTCTTGATAGTACGGAGTTTTTATCAAAAACTATTGATACATTTAGAAATTTTATTAAAGAAGAAAAAATCTATAAAGAAGTAATTCTTCAAGATAGAATAAAAAAAGCTTTTGAAATAATAGATGTAACACTAAAAGATGAGTTTATTAGACTAATAGATGACATAGACTATTCTGAACCTATAAAAATCAATCTTATAGTTGGAGAACTTGCTCAAGTAATATTAAATCTTATTAACAACTCAAAAGATGCTTTAATTGAAAAAAATATTAATGAGCCTTGGGTAAAAGTATCAATTGAAAAATTAGAAGAAAAAGTTGTAATTATTATTGAAGATAATGCAGGGGGCATAAAAGAAGATGTTTTACCTCATATCTTTGAACCTTATTTTACTACAAAACATCAATCACAAGGAACAGGTCTTGGTCTTTATATGAGTAAAGAGATAGTAGAAAAACACTTAGAGGGTAAATTATATGTAAAAAATACCTCTGAAGGTGCAAAATTTTATGTGGAATTACCTTTATCTATTTCAATTTAGACAATGAATAAATAAAAATTGCCCATTGTTCTTATAATAATAAGTATTATTTAGATATTTAACTAAGCATATTCTATAGCAAAAAAGATTATAATTCCACACATCAAACAAATTTAATAATGTTAAAAAGTAAAAGTATTGAAACACTAAAATATTGGTGTATGAAAAAAATATATGTATTTATTCAAACTTTTCTAATAATTATTAAAAAAAGGATTAAAATGACAGTAAAAATGTTTATAATAAGTGCTTGTAGCGTTTTAACATTAAATGCAAGTAATAGTGTAGGTAGTGAAGCAAGTCACTTTGCAGGAGGAGCTGTAATGGCTGGTGGAATAACTGCAATTGTTGATAATTACTATCCAGAGTATCAATCCGATAGGGGAATGATAGGTTTTGGAATTAGTAGTATTGCTATTATTGCGGAACAAAGTGTAGAATATGCAATAAATGGAAATGCTAGTGGACAATTACTTGATGCAGCAGCCCATATAGCAGGTTCAGCATTGGGATCTTTTATTACAGATGAATATATTTTAGCTCCAGTTGTAAAAGATTCACCAAAAGATGGAACATTCGTGGGATTGAACGTACATCATAGTTTTTAAAATTATTATAAAATAAAAGATTACTTTAAATGTGATAGTTACACGTGGAATTTACACCTTAAAAAAAGGTGTAAATTCTATTTTTCTTTAGCTATTAAAGTTTTATATAAAGTATCATGCTCATCAATCTCTTGTTTTGTAGCTTTTCTTCTACATGATAAAAAACCTTTTTTACCATCTGACGTAATTGTAGGAAAAACTGTTGCAAAAACCCAATAATAATTTCCTGATTTTGTAGCATTTTTTACATAACCACTCCACACTTCATCTTTTTTTACAGTATCCCATAGGTCTTTGAATGCAGCTTTTGGCATATCTTTATGTCGAACAACATTATGAGGTTTTCCTATTAGTTCATCAACGCTATATTCTGCTAGTTTACAAAAATCATCATTTGCAAAGATAATAATACCTTTTTCATCAGTTTCACTTACTAAAAAAGCAAAATCATCTAAAATCATTTCTTTTTCCATTATCTTATCCTACTTTACTTTTTTGCTTTTTGCATCATTTACTAAAACTTGTGCCATTAAAAGTGTTTCATCAGCAAATTTTGATACATTACTTGCCTCATTTGCATTTTCTTGGGTTACTTTATCTAGTATTGATACTGCATGATTAATTTGTTCTATTCCTGCTAATTGTTCATTTGATGCAATACTTACATCTTGAATAATATTAATTGTTTGAGAAATAAGTTGATTTAAATTGTTATATCCATTGCTCATTTCAGCTGAGATCTTTTTACCTTCATTTGTTTTAAATGAAGCATTTTCAACTAACTTTTTAATTTCATGGGCAGCTTGTGTACTTCTTGTTGCTAAATTTCTAACTTCACCTGCAACAACAGCAAATCCACGTCCGGCTTCTCCCGCAGTTGCTGATTCAACAGCTGCATTAAGTGATAAAATATTTGTTTGAAATGCAATTTGATCAATTACTGTTATTGCTTCATTTATTGCTTGTACTTTTTGATTTATTTCATCCATCGCTAAAGCTGTCTGTTGGGATAGTCGTTCTCCTAAAATAACAGATTCTTTTACCATTTTACTTAAATCAGCCATTTTTATAGCATTTTGATTATTGTTTTTTGTAATTGATGTTATTTCTTCTAATGAAGCTGCTGTTTCTTCAAGTGATGCTGCTTGTTCATTTGCTCTTACAGATAAATTTTCAACTGATTTGTGCATAGAAGTAGAGTTGTTTTCTAATTGTGTTCCATTCTTTAAATTAAGTTTAGCACTATCATTTAATTCTTGCCCCAACTTATTTATTTGTTCCATGGTAATAAGCATTTTACCTTTTAAAATAGGATTAATATTCATTTGTTCTCGATAATCTTGATGGGTATATTTGTCCATTATATTAACAAGTTCTTCCATGTTTTGGTTTGTAGTTTCTAGCATTTCATTGACAATTCTTTTTAGAGTACTAATCATAAAGTTATCAGAATCTGCGTGAATTTTTGAAGTATAAATTCCCTGAGAAACTTTATTTAATGCAATTACAACTTCTCCTAAAACATGCATATCTTTTTTTCTCATTACATCAAATTTATCTACATATGAATTCAATTCTTTCAAAATAAATCCAATGTCATCATCTTTTATATATTGAGCTTTTTTTATTCTATTCGTTTTATAAAAAGCAAAGTCCATAAGTTCATCTATGTATCTTTTGAGTCGGTCAATTCCACCTACAATTCTGTTCATGGAATATATACTTAAATAAGTAATAATTATTGCAAAAACCACATTTACAGTTATTATTGCAGTGACTGTATGATCACTTAATATTGCAACAATACTTATTATTGCAAATCCCAATTGACTTAATACTAAATTAAGTAACAATCTTTTTTTTGTAGTTAAGTTTAAGAGCATTTAATACTACCTCTTTTATGAATAAATATTCATTATTATAATAGAAAAATAATAAAAAAGTTTCAAAAAAAAGTATTTTTAAGCTTTAAAAATACAAAATAAAATAATATGTAAATAAAAATTATTAAATAACTCTGATTATTTCTGAACTTGGTCTTGCAAAATAATAACCTTGTGCATAATCAACACCTATTTCTTTTACTTTCTCAAGTTCATAGGGAGTTTCTACACCTTCTGCTAATATTTTTATTCCATTATCAAGACAAATTCCTCTTAGGGCTTTATAAATTGATTGTTTCATTGAGTCTTTGTCTATGTTTTCGATGATATTTCTATCAACTTTTATGATATCAGGTTTAATGTCAATAATCATATTTAAAGAAGAATATCCTTCTCCTACATCATCAAGAGCGATTAAAAAACCTTCTTTTCTATAATAATTTAATATAGTTTTTAAATGTTCTTTATCTTTTACATTTTGTGTTTCTACAACCTCGAAAACTATGTTCTTTGGATCAAATTCTAGTTGTTTTGCCCATTTTACAGTAGATGCTAAACAAAACTCAGGATCATAAATAGATGTTGGAATAAAATTTATAAATACTTTTGCATCTATTTTTTTTACAGCTGTTGTTTTGAGTGCTGTTTCTCTACACATTCTATCAAGTGTAAAGTTCATATCATTTCTTTCAGATTTTGCAAATAAAACGTCAGGATACATTAAATCACCATTTGGTAAAACCCCACGTGTTAGTGTTTCATATGCAAATATTTTATTTGTTCGCATATCTACTATTGGTTGAAAATAGGCTGTTAAACTATGATTTTCAATAATATCAAAGAAATTTTTATCCTCTATAAAATGCAGATATCTATTTAGAGCTTTTGTAGATAATATGCTACTAAGAGTTAATTTATTATCTTCATTTTCGATAAATATTTTTATTTCATCTTTTTCTAAATCATGAAAATTTGTATTTAAATAATCAAAATTTTCTTCAAAAAATTCCCTTGGGTTTTCAACTTCAACAGATATAATATTTTCAATTTTTTTGCTTTCAAGTCCAAGATTTTTAAAAATTTTCGATGATTTAATTATTAACTCATTTATTTGAGTAATAAAATGAATTTTACTTTTTTTCTCACTTATATAAAACATATCTCTACATTTGCATGGCATTTTTAATCCTTAATGATTGTAATTACAAGTTCTCCAACAACAAAGCCAAATTTTTTCATTTTTGAATGGTTTATTATAACACCATCTTCTTGTAAATGAAGCCAATCTTGTACCGCTATATCCAATGTTGAATCATTATAAGGAATTCTCATAATATAATCTAACATTACTGTATTTCCATTTGCAATCATTGGACTTTCTCCAATTATATCATTTGCAGTTGCTATGAATTTTTTATCTCCTGTTGGTTTTAGAGTCCAAACTCTTTTCATCTCTTCACCATTATTATAAATAAAATATTCATCAAGTGTTCCAATTCCGTTTTTATCCCAAGAACCTATCATTGTTCCTTTAAATGTTCTTGTAATTTTTCCACTTCTATCTTTTACTAAACCATAAGCTCTTAATTTACCATTGAAATATTCTTGTGGAATAAATTCTGGATTTGTGTTATTAAAGTCTTCAATTTTCATGCCTGTACATCCTGTTAGTAGTATTGTTGTAAAAAGTATAATAATTAAATTTTTCATGCTATTAATCCTTTGTTTAAATCAATATTTTGATCTTTCGTAAACACTAATTGATGTAAATTTATATTTCTAGTTATAAATGCAGCTTCGCAATAGTTTAGGTACATTTTCCACATTCTTATAAAATAATTGTCAAATCCTAATTTTTTTACATCATCTAATTTATTTTGAAAATTGTCATGCCAAATATTAAGTGTTTTTGCATAGTCTTCTGTAAACTCTTCAAGATGATTTAGATTTAATCTTGTATGTTTACTTGTAACTTCAAGTATTTTTGAGATACTAGGAAGGTGACCACCTGGGAAAACATATTTTTGAATAAAATCTGTTCCTTTTGAATAATCTTTATATCTTTGATCAGGCATTGTAATCACTTGTAAAACTAAAAGTCCATTTGGTTTTAATAGTTCTTGACACTTTTTAAAAAAGATATGAAAGTACTCTTTTCCCACTGCTTCAAACATTTCAACAGCTATAATTGCATCAAAAGTTCCATTTAAATCCCTGTAATCTTTTAGTAAAATATCTATTTTATCTTCAACACTATGCTCTTTGAATCTATCTTCACATAGCTTTTTTTGCTCAGTACTTAAGGTAACCGTTGTTACTTTACATTTTTTATCATTTGCTAGATGTAAAGCCATTGCTCCCCAACCTGAACCTATCTCTAAAACATTTGAATTTTCTTTTAAATTTAACTTACTTGATAGTTTTTCTAATTTGTTTTTTTGTGCTGTATATAAATCTTCATTTTTATCATTAAAAACTGCACTTGAATACATCATTGTTTCATCTAGCATTAGTTTATAAAAATCATTTGATAAATCATAATGAGCAGATATATTTTTTCTTGAGTTAGTTTTTGAATTTTTTCTCATAGTGTGTTTGATTTTATTAAAAACTGGCATTATATTTATAAATTTATTGTTTTTCTCATTTTCACTAGTAGTTCCCAAATACTTTGCGTTTAAAAGAGCTAGTTCTATTAGTTTTGTTAAATCAGATGTTTCAAAATCTTCATCTATGTAACTCTCTGCAAAACCAATATCTCCATATAAGGCAACTCTATAAAAGAATTTACTATTTTTTATTGTAATTGTTATTTTTTCATCTTCTTTTTTTTGGCCATATAACTTTCTATTACCATCTGTGTAGATAACTTCTAATGTTCCCACTTTTATTTTTGAAAAAAAGTTATCTCCAAATTTATTCCATAATCTTTGCATTTTAGTATCTCCTTTCTTTGTCTTGTTCTCTTGGACTATAAATTTTCAATCCTTTTATAAATAGTTTAATAGCCTGAAAATAGGTTCTTGTAACTACTAAAAAAGTACTAAACATATATTTAAAAAATATATTTAAACTACTTTTTTTATTGAAATCTTTTGCTTTTGAATTAAAAATAGCTGTTAATTTATACTCATTATCTTCAAATAAATCTATTTTTAAAAATAGTTTATTTTCATCATATTTTAGTTCAAATTCATATACTCCATCACTTTTAAAAAAAGGAGAAACATACATGTCTTTTTTTACTTTTCCTGTATATGAGTTTCCTTTTTTTTCTAAAACAATTGGATAAATAACTCTTCCATTATTGTAGTTATGAACTTCTGCTAAAAGATGAGTTGCTTGGTTGTTATCATCAAAAATAACAAGAGCACTAATTGGATTAAAAACGAAGTTTAAAACTCTAGGAAGAGTGAAAAATCTCATATTCTTAGTTTTTTTAATATTAAATTTTTCTAATAATTCATCTACATTTTGTAAAAAATCATCAGATTTTCCAAAATGATCTTTTGTTTTGAAACTTAAAAAATTTAGTTTATTTATTGAGAATAAACTATTTTTTAAATTTTCAAAATAGTTTAAATCTATATCTAATAAATAAAAGTTATATTTAAATTCATGCACTTTAGGATGAAATCTTTTATGGTAAATTGTTCCTTCATAAAATTTATGATTTGTTAGATTTTTCATAACTCACAACCTAATAGTTTTCCCACTTCATTCGCACTTAATAATCCATCTTCATGGAATCCATATCTCCAATAAGCCCCAGCATAAAAAGTGTTGTTTTGTCCACTAATTTCATTTTTTCTTTTTTGCATATTTATAGCTTGTGCATTAAATTGTGGATGATCATATGATATTTTTTCAATTACTTGTTCTATTTGTTGAGTTTCATTTAGTGATACAAAATAATCTTTTTTTGTTTTCAAATTTTGTAAAGTATTTATCCAGTAAGTTAATGTTACTGCATCTTTTTGAGTGTTTGAACTTGTATAGTTCCAAGCTGCGTACATTTTTTTATTTGGATATAAAATATTGTTATCATTATGTAAAACTGCACTATTTTCTTTATATTTAAATGCACTTAGTATTTCAGTTTCTTTTGGTGTTGCATCATCTAGTATTTCTAAAGCATCAGGTGCATGCATAGCTAACACTACTTTATCATAAAAACTTTTTTCACCGTTTTTATGTATCAAATAAACACCATTCTCAGCTCTTTGTATTTTGATTACATCAGAATTTAAAAATATTTTTCCAGAGATTTTCTCTTTTATTTTATTTACATAATTTATACTACCATTACTAACAGTTAGCCATTGATGATGTGAATCGACACCTAAAAGTCCATGATTTTTGAAAAAAGTTATAAATGTTCTTGCTGGAAAATCATTCATTTCATTACTTGGTGTTGACCAAATAGCAGCACCCATAGGAAGAATATATCTCTCTTTAAAAGGTTTTGAATAAGAACTTATATATTCTCCCAATGACTTATCTAAATTTCTGTTATTATAAAGTAAGTCGCTATTTGCTTTTTCATTAAAATCTAAGATATCTTTTATCATTCTATAATGGCTAAGAGAAAATAGATTTCTTTTTTGTGCAAACATTCCTTTTATAGAAGATCCATTATAAGCTATGTTTTTAATCTTATCCCAAAAAGCAAAACTCATATCTGAATTCTCAATTTTCACATCAAGTTGTTTAAATAATTTTGTCAAAAGTGGGTAAGTTGGTTCATTAAAAACTAAAAATCCAGTATCTACTCCAAAAGTTTTACCTTCATCATTTATAGTAGTAGTTCTTGCATGTCCACCTAAACGATTATCTTTTTCATATAAATCTACTTCATATTTAGAACTTAAAATATAAGCACTTCCAAGACCGCTAATTCCTGCTCCTAATACTGCTATTTTCATTTGTATCTTCCTTTTGGATCTAGTTTTGTAAATATTAATTTAGAAGTATCCATCTTATTTTCCAAATCTTTTAAAATTATTGTCAATTCAGATTGGTCAATAGATGGAACTCTACTCATAATCCAAAGATTAGTGTAATCATCATCTGAGATGATTGCTGTTTCATAATTGTTTAAATATATTATTTTATAAGATGATGTAAATAGGTAAAAATAAGTCATATCTAGATTTATATTATTTTTAAGTTGACTTATTTTTGCATCTCCATTATATTGGATTAATTTACCACCAAGTTCATTTTCAAAGCATCTGTTAAACACGTCATAAGAATCATTTTCTAAGATATATTCAACACTTGAAGCAACACAATTTTCTTGAAAAGAGTTGTAAGTTCTAGCTATCTCATACCATAGTCCTGAAAACTTTTTCTTATCAAATGTATTTACATCAAAGGAAGTACTTGCAAATTGTGATGAAAAAATAATTAGTATTAATAAAATTGATTTCACAAGTACTCCTTTTTTGTATAGTGTAATTTATTATAAAAAAAGGGATACTTGTAGTTGATTTATGTTAGTTTATATTTTGATAAGAAAATAATAGATATTAATTTAAAAAAAATAGGTATTATTGAGTATAAAATTATAATTGCGATAATTGAGCTTTCATTTATATTTAGTGTATCAAAAGATGTAAATTCTAAAGTGATAAATGAAACAGCAACAGCTAATGCCAGTGAAAACTTCGTAATCATTGCCCAAAAACCAAATAAAATACCTGAAATATCATTATTTATTTTTTTACTTTGCTGAGCAACATCTGCTTGAATAGAAGAGGGTAGTGCCATATCTGCTCCTAAACTCATACCTGTTACTATACAAATAATACAAAAGTATAGAAAATCATTCTGTTGTAAAAAAGGCACAAAAGCAAAAGCTACACATGCTGTAATCATAGATAAAATCCATGTGGTTTTTTTTGATATTTTTATAGATAATTTAATCCATAATGGAAAAGTTAAAATGGCACTTAAAAAATAAATAATTAAAAAAAGACCAGTTTTTTCTTCTAACTCTAAAACAAATTTTACAAAAAATAAAAATAGAGTTGCAGGTAATGCATTTGCTAGATTGTTTATTAAAAAAGCAAAAAATAGTTTTTTGTGTTGAGGAAAACTTTCAAAGAATAAATTTATTGATTTTAAAAATTCATTATTTGAAGTTTTAGAAGTATTATTTTTTACATTTCCGAAATGTTTTAGTTTGAAGTAAAATATTAGTGAAAAAATAGGAAAAATTACCATACAAGTATATAATAGTAGCTCTAAACTTTTTTTAGAATCATTTGAAACTAAAAAGATATAAGGAAATAATAAAGATATTAAAATCCCAAGAACTATAAAAATCTCCCTTGAAAATGCTAATTTTGTATTATTTATTGAATCATCGCTTATTTGTGAATTTAAAGTAAGATAGGGAATCATTATAAAACTATAGGAAACATAAGTTATAAAAGAAAAGAAAAATAACCATAAAGAGTTGAAATAAATAGGTTTAATTAAAAAATATAAACCAAATAAAACAAAAAATGAAGAAATTAATATGATATTGAATTTATTGTGTTTATCTGTAAAATTACCAATAAAAGGATCTAAGATCATATCTAATAATCTAGCAATTAATAAAATAACTCCAACTGTACCAACACTTAAATTTATATATTCAACGTAAAAATTTGGTAGATAAATATACAAGGGGAATCCCAAAAAAGCAATAGGAATTCCTAATATTCCATATGTAAGAATTTCATTGCTTTTCGGGTTATTATTATTCATTAAAATCTAATTTGTTATATATTTCACATAATTTTTAACTGTAATCATTTTAGAAACTTTTTTGTTATTAAAAAACTCAATTTATACGGAATAAGAGATATTAAACGTAAAAATTTTGACAAAATAAAAGGAAACGAAATCTCAAATCTATATGGTTTATCAAATTGTTCAAATATTTTTTTTGCCGCAATTTCAGGCTGCATTAATTGGGGCATATCAAAATCATTTTTCGCAGTCAATCTTGTTTTTACAAAACCATGATTTATTATTTGTAAATAAATATTTTTTCTTAATAACTCAGGTTGAATTGACTGTGCAAGATTTACTAAAGCAGCTTTTGATGCACTATAAGCTCCACCATAAGGCAATCCAAAGTAGCTTGATAAACTTGCATTTAATATAACTCTTGATTCTTTTTTTTGTTTTTCTAAATAACTAACAAGTGGCTTTAAAATTCTAACAGCACCTAAGTAGTTTATATTTATCATTGATTCAAAGCTTGGAATATCCCACTGTTCTATGTTCATAGAATCGTAAACTCCTGCATTGAAAAAACAAATATCTAAATCATTAAAAACAGTAAATGCTTCATCCACACATTTAGTAACACTTTGATTACTTGAAACATCAATGTCTAATAATTCTAATTTGTCTGTATATATTGATTTTAGTTGTAATAGCTCTTCTGAATTCTTAGCATTTCTAGAACTTGCTATTACTTTATTATTACTTTGCAAGCATAATTTAACTAACTCTAAACCTATGCCAGAACTAGAACCAATAATCCAAACTTTTGTTTCCATGATAAAAACCTTTTTTATGTAAGCTAGCTATGTACTAACTTGAAATGATTATATGAGAATAAAAAGATTTTTGGTATGCAATATATGTAGTTTAATAAAGAATAGTTTGAAAAAAGAGATTTTAAATATATTTAAGGGTTAAGAAATAAAATGATAAAATAGTAAATAAAATAATTAAAGTAATTAAAAAGGTAGTAGATGAATAATCTTGGTGAAATCGAAGCTTGGCTTAAAGAACATTCTATAAATAATTACATGATTTCTGAAGATTTTTACATTACAGTTCAAGGTAATGTTAACTTAAATGAAAAACTAAATGGGAAAAAAATACCTGTAAAATTTAAAATGGTAGATGGGTATTTTGATATAAGTAATAACAATCTTACAACACTTGAAGGTTGTCCTAAAATAGTGACTAGAGATTTTAACTGCTCTAGAAATAAATTAGACTCATTATTTGAAGGACCTTCAGAAGCTGGAGATTTTGATTGTTCTAACAATAAATTAAAAACTTTATCTTATGCTCCAAAAGAAGTAAAGGGTAATTTTAACTGTTCTTTTAATGAATTGATTTCAATTAAAGGAAGTCCGCGAACTATAAAAGGACATTTTAACTGTTCAGATAACAGATTAATTAATTTAAAGGGTGGTCCTCAATACATAGACACATTTTTTGATTGTTCCCACAATTTTATTGAAAGATTAGCAGGAGGACCTGTTTCTGTTGGACAAGATTATATTTGTAATGGGAATAGTTTAACAGATTTAGATAGTATTGCTGATGAAATTGGTTGGGATTTAATAACAGATATTAGATTAAATCATGTGACAAGTTCTTATAATGAAGAAGAAAAATATTGGAGATATAAAGGTAATGAAGTTATTTCACACATTTATAAACCAATTGTTGCATTAACAAGTATTGATGATATAAATAAATGGCTTAGAAAACATGATATTAGAAGTTTTACTATTTTAAAAGACAATTCAGTAGATGTTCATGGTGATATTAAACTATCTGATAAGTTGACAAGTCTAGTAAAATTACCACTGAATTTTAATATTGTAGAGGGTGATTTTGATATTAGTAATAATGAATTAACGTCACTTGAAGGAAGTCCTAAAAAAGTTACCGGAAGTTTTTTAGCACATAAAAATGAATTAACATCTTTAAAAGGTGGTCCAAAAGAAGTTGGAGGAAGTTTTATTGTTTTACATAATAATATTACATCATTACAAAATGCCCCATCTTTAGTAAAAGAAGATTTTATATGTTCACACAATCCATTAAGAGATTTGGAAGGATTGAATAACGTAATAGGATATGTTTTTACAGGTGTTTATATTCCTAGATTAAAGTGTCAAAAATATAATTATAAGGGAATAACAACTTATAAGTATCCAGGTGATTTGGTTATGAAGTATTTAGATCAGGAATATATTGCTTTAACTGATGAAGAAAAAACATTTGAAGCAACTAAAAAAAACTTAGAAAAAGTTATTAAAAAAATGCTAAATGCAGGAACATTAACAAAAGAAATGGTTACTGATACATTAATTAAAAATCTTACTAAATATCAACTTGATCAATTGAAAACAAAAGTATTATGGATTAAATATCCACCAACTGATGAAAAAGATGATGTTTTAAGTGAGGATGATATTATGAAATTAGCTTTTGAACAAGAGTTGTAAAAAGAAAAATTAAGTCTTAACTATGATTTTTTTGATATAATCGCGAAATCAATACACAAATAAAAAATAAATGGAGATAATTATAATATGGTTCAAACTGTCAATCTTAAAAAATCTTTTGGTCCAAGAGTTTTATTTCAAGATATAAATGTAAAATTAGATACTGGTAAAAGATATGGACTAATCGGTGCTAATGGTGCTGGAAAAACTACATTCTTAAAAATCTTATCTGGACAAGAAGAAGCAACAGAGGGTGAAGTACAAGTTCAAAATGGTAAAAAAGTAGGGACTTTATCTCAAAATCAATTTGCATATGAAAATAATACAATTTTTGATGCAGTACTTTTAGGTAATAAAAAATTACATGATGCTGTAAAAGAAAAAGAAGTGCTTTATATGAGCCCTGAATTTACAGATGAAATTAATGATAGATTAGCAGAGCTTGAAATTATTTGTTGTGAGGAAGATCCAACTTACGAATATGATGTAAAAATTACAAGAATATTAGAAGATTTAGGATTTCCTGCTGCATCTCACCAAGATTTAATGAGTACATTAACAGGTGGAGATAAATTTAAAGTTTTATTAGCGCAAGTTTTATATCCAAAACCAGATGTTTTATTCTTAGATGAGCCTACAAATAACTTAGATATTGCAACTATTGGTTGGTTAGAAAATCAATTACAACACCATGATGGAACTATGGTTGTAATTTCTCACGATAGACACTTTTTAAATGCTGTTTGTACACATATCTTAGATGTTGACTTTAAACAAATTAGAGAATTTACAGGAACTTATGATGATTGGTATATTGCTTCAACAGTAATTGCAAAACAAAATGAAAAAGATGTAAGTAAAAAACTTAAAGAAAAAGATGAATTAGAAAAATTCATCGCTAGATTTAGTGCAAATGCTTCAAAAGCAAAACAAGCAACTTCTAGACAAAAACAACTTGATAAACTAGATGTTGGTGCAATTCAAGTATCAAGTAGACGTGATCCTTCTATTATATTCAAACAAAAAAGAGAAGTTGGTAAAGAGTTATTAACAGCAAAAAATATTTCTAAATCATATGATGGTGAAGTTGTATTAAATGATATTTCATTTACAGTTGAAAAAGGTGATAAAATAGCTTTAATTGGTACAAATGGTATTGGTAAAACTACTTTATGTGAAATCTTAGAAGGAAATGTAAAAGCTGATAGTGGGGAAGTTTTATGGGGTGCAACAATTCAAAACTCATATTTCCCACAAAATACAACTGACTTAATTGAAGGTGATTTTACTCTATACGATTGGTTAAGAAATTGTGATAGGGATGCAGATATCTCTGAAATTAGAAATTGTTTAGGAAGAATGTTATTTAACGGTCAAGAACAAGAGAAAAAAGTAACTTCTTGTTCAGGGGGAGAAAAACATAGAATGATGCTTTCTAAAATCATGTTAGAACAAGGTAACTTCTTAGTTTTAGATGAACCTACAAATCACTTAGATCTTGAAGCTATTATTGCATTAGGGGAAGGATTACTTGACTATCCTGGTTCTGTAATTTGTGTATCTCACGATAGGGAATTATTAGATGCATTTGCAAATAGAATTATTGAAATCCAACCTGGTGGAACAATAGTTGATTTCAAAGGAAGTTATGAGGAGTATATTGAGTCTAAAGAGGCTTAATATATTTCATATAAAAAAATTAAATAAAAAAGGGGAAGATTTAAAATCTTCCCCTTTTTTTTATGTTTATGAAAATAAAGCTATTTATTTAGAGTGTCTTGATGACATTCTAATTTCTCTTCTTTGAATAGCGTCGTTATATCTTCTTTTATCATCTTCTGTAAGTAAATCTAATTTTGGAACGGCTGCTGGTTTTCCAGCCTCATCAACTGAAATCATAGTAAAATAACATACATTTGTATTTTTAATTGTATGATCTTTAATATCTTCTGAGATTACTTTGATACCTATTTCCATAGAAGTTCTTCCTGTGTAGTTAACAGATGCATGGAAAGTAACAAGAGAACCAATTTTAATAGGATCTTTAAATAAAACCATGTCAACTGATAATGTTACTGCATACATACCTGTATATCTTGCTGCACAAGCATATGCAACATGATCTAACATTTTTAAAATTTCACCACCGTGAACATTTTTACCAGAGAAGTTAGCTTTATCTGGAGTCATTAACATAGTCATTGTTAGAGATTTTTCTCTTTTTACTTCTTCGCTCATTTTTAAACCTTGTATTATAATTATTGAAATATCACCTATTATAAAACAAATTAGTAGTATAAGCATAGCAATTTATAAAAATAGTTTGGGAGAATATAAAAATATGGAAAAAAGTAACATTTTTTCCTTTTAATAAGATAGTTATATTCAAAAATATAACTATCTTGATAATAATTATTAAAAATAAAGAGTTATTTTATAATATGACCAACAAATTTTGACATATTATTTAGAATTTTTTCACCACGTCTAAATCCTAAACCACAAGCTTCATATGCAAAAAACACACCAGCTTGGTAAGATCTTCCTTCTTTATCTGTTGGAAGTTCTACGTATTCTTGGTAAATTGCTTTGTGACCTTCATAATCACCTAAAGTTTCCACATCTATACTTCCATCACTATTAATGATTTTAGTATTAGCTCCTTCTCTTCCAAAACATCTTTTTTCAACTTGTTTTTTGTTTTCTAAAGGTTCAAATGATGTTTCTAAAAGCAATGGATGATTTGGATATAAATCCCATAAAACTTTCATAAATCCTTTTGATTGAAACATAAGTGAATATGCAGGATTAAATATAATTGCTCTTTTTTCTTTTATGATTTCTGTTAGAATTAATGCTAATTCACTCTCTTCAATAGCGATATTTTCCCAAGGAATAAGTTTAAACCAAAATTCAAAACTTTCTTCATCTTTGAAAATACCTTCATCATTAAATTGAACATTTTCTATAAACTCAAAATCAGTATTAAATCCAGCTTCACTTGCAATATGCTCTAAAAGTTTTGTAGTATTTATATCTTCACTTGAACTTGAAATTGATGAAAACAATATTTTCCAACCTAAGTTTGCATAATATTCTTCAAACTTTTCAACGTCTGTATCAAGGGTAATAATTCTTTTAAAGTTATCTTTTAAAGCTTCATAAAGATTGTTAAATTGACTCGCTTCATCTAATCCATTTGCTTTTAACATTGCCCATTGAATAATAGCTGTTTCAAAAAGTGAAGTTGGAGTATCTGCATTAAATTCGATTAATTTAATAGGTTTTCCATCAATTCCACCTGCTAAATCAAATCTTGAATATAAATGCCAATGTACATCATTTTCCCAAGACTCTTTTATCATTTCTATTAGATTAAAAGGAATGTTTATTTCATGAAATAAATCATTATCAATAACGTGTTGTCCAGCTTCGGCAAACATATCATATAACTCATTACAAGCTTCATAATAAGCATTTGCTTCCTCTTCATTTATAACTACAATTTCATCACTTACATATGATGAATTATCAGAATCTGTATGCCATACAAAACCTATTGATTCTAAATAATCATCTGTTAATGGTTTTAATTTTTCTAATTTCATTTATCCCCCAAATCCTGAACTTTTTGAACCAAATGAAGAAGAACTCGATTTTGAATTTGAATTAGAATTCCCTCCAAAGAAACCACTTTTTTTACTACTTGAACTATTTGACCCTGCAGTTGCAGGAGTTTTTGAAAATGAACTTTGTGACTTACTATATGTTTGAGGTGATTTGTACTGTGTTTGTCTTTGGTTTTGGAAATTTTGATTATTAAATAATTTATTACCAAGCCAAGATCCAATCATAGCACCTGCAATTGAAGATAATAATACTCCACCAAGACCCATACCACCACTACTTACTTCCGCATTTGGATTTGTAAGAGCTGAAGTTCCTGCATCTATCTTTTTCTCTTCTTCTTTAACTAATTTATCTATTTCTTCTTGTGATAAAATTCGTTCAGTTCCATCTGGTTTTCTTAAAACAACTGTTGTTTTTGAAGCTGGAAATTCATCTATAATTGCATATTTCCCATCAGCTGATTCTTCTACAACTACAAAGGCATTTTGTTTTTGACTAGCATTTGAAAAAGCATCATTTTGCCCTTGATTTTGTTGTTCTTTATTATTTGAACTATCTCCACAACCTATAAGACCAACTACAAGCAATGATCCTAATCCACCAACAATTGCATAATCAGATATTTTTTTAATATGATTTTTCTTTTTCAATTTTTTAACCTTTTTTAAACATACTTTATAAATTTTTATATTTTTATTATGACTATCTTAGAAATCGTAAGTATTATATCAAATTGCTTTATAATAATCAAAAAATTATAAATTTCTCTTTTAAATCTTATTTATAACAAATTTTTATTATAAAATAATTAAATTACATTTACTTTATATTTACTTTAGAATAGTATAATTTAGTTATTAAAGGAGATATCATGATAGATACAGCAAATATGGGAATTATGGCAAATTTTATACAACCAACTTCTTCTAACATTTCAGCGCAGATGATATCAAAAAAAGATTCTGATTCCGATTCATCTCTTAGTATTAAAGAGATGGGTGTTAGTGATAATATATTTTCATCGTATGATTCTGATTCAAATGGATTACTTAGTAAATCTGAATTAACAACAGCTATTGATACAGCAATGTCACAATTTGATGGATCAATGCCTTCTAAAGAAGATTTTCAGTCTTTGCTTTCATCTTTTGGTTTTGAAGTACCAGGAAGCGAAAGTAGTACAAGTAGTACTACAACATCTTCATCTTCTTCACAAGCAGATACTATTTCTTCAATTTTAGCAGAGTATGATGCTAGTAATTTAAGCGAAAGTGATGCTAAAAGCATTGTTTCAGCTTTTAAAGAAGCGGGAATTCAACCATCTGAAGAACTTGTAAGTACTATGGCAGAAGCTGGTTTTGATGCAAAAGAAGTAGGAACACTAGCAGGTGTTGGTCCTCAAGGAATGACACCTCCAGCAGGTGGTGGACAAACATCATCAGCTGCAAGTGATACATATGATAGTATGGATACAAACGAAGATGGTGTAGTTTCAATTGAAGAACTTCAAGCAGCATTCAGTAGCAGTAGTACAAATAGTACTGATAGTACATCATCATTAAGTTCAAATCAACAAAATGCTTTAGATAATTTAAGTTTTTTAATGAACGTAATAAAATCTAGTAATACAAGTGAAGATGGAACTTCTTCTGTTGACACAAAAAGTTTTGATGGAATTTTAAAAGCTATTAATAATCAAAATAATAATAGTCAAATAAATACATACTTACAAAACCCAACTTCTAGTTCACTTTTTGGCTACGCATAATTCAAGCGTAGCTAATAAGCAGATAAAAAATTTTATATCTATAAGTAAAAAAGAAGAAAATTTATTCTCCTTTTAAACCTTTTCTCATAGCTTCAACTAGTATATTATCAGCTTTTGTATTAGTAAAATACTCAAATGCCAAGACACCTTGATATAAAAGCATGTCTTCACCATCTTTAATGATTAGATTATTATCTCTTGCAAGAGCTAAAAATGGTGTGATTTTTCCATATATACAATCAAACGCAAAAGATGCATTTTTTAGAACTTTATCTAGTATTTCTTTTGGACATGGTAGTTCTTCATCTTTTAATCCCGCACTTGTTGAATTTACTATTAAATCATAATTTTCTGCTTTGAAGTTTTCCCATGAAAAACATGGAATTTGCTGTTCTTTAAAGAAGTCTAGTTTTCCTTCACTTCTATTTAATACTGTTACTTTTATATTTTTTGATTGTAAGGCTAGTGCTAGTGCTTTTGAAGTTCCACCAGCTCCTAGAAGTAATACATTTTTAACTTCACCAAAACTTTCTATTGCTTTTAAAAATCCAGGTGCATCTGTGTTATAGGCTATTATTTTGCCATTTTCATTTATATAAGTATTTACAGCTTTTATTTCTTTTGCTATTCCTCTTACTTCATCTGCATTTTCATAAGCATATTCTTTATGTGGAACTGTTATATTTGCTCCACTATAGTTATTTTGTAAAAAAACTTCTTTTATAGTACTTCCATCTATTAGTTGATGTTTTATATATTCACCATCAAAGTTAATATATTTCAATCCTGCATTATGCATTTGTGGTGATTTTGAATGCTCAACTGGATTTCCAAATATAACAAATTGTTTTTTCATTTTAGACATCTATTTCCTTATTTTAAATTTTGTTATTTGAAAAGTCAAAATTTTCAATATGATTATCTAAATGTTCTTCTAATGCTAGTTTATACTCTTTCATAAAATAATCAACAACTTTTTGTTTTTCAGCTTTCATATCTGCTGATGTTTCAAATGAAGTTGCAGCCATCCAAGCGCTAAATCTTGCTGATCCGTACATAAAAGATGCACTTATTTCACCTTGAGTTAATTTTTGAGCTAATTGCTCATTTGCAAGTGCAATATGTGCATCTGCTCTTTTTAAAAAACCATTATTTTTTTCTTCCATTATTTTTCCTTTTTATATATTTATTTTTAACTTCTACTTAGCTTTTGCAATTATTTGAAATATTGGATATTCTTTATTATTTCTGTAATCTGTATAAACTATTTTATACTCAATTAATTCAAAGCCATTATTTTTTATTAAATTACAAAGTTCATCTTTATCATATCCGAAGTGTTCAACTCCATCATTTTTGTGTTCATCATGAAATGTTCCATCTTCACTTACAAGGTCATTTATACATAAATAACCACCATTTTTCAAAGCTGATTTTGCTTTTTGTATAAACATATTTGTATTTTTTATATGATGTAAAGTCATAGAAATAGCTATTAAATCAAACTCATTTTGAGGTAAATCTTGCTCATTTATATTGTGCTGAATTGCACATATATTTGTAAAATTCAATTCTTTTGCTTTTTCATTAAACTTTTCAACCATACCAATGGAGTAATCCATACCTATTACTGAGTTTGTTTCATTACTTAGACCAAAACCTATAAGTCCAGTTCCGCAACCATAGTCAAGTATCTTAAAATCAGGTTTTAAATCAATAATTTCTATTATATTATCAACACTTGATTTTGCTATTTGTACCCTTGAGGCTTTGCTTTCCCAATCGGCTGCTACATTATCAAATCTATTCATATTTCTTTATCCTTAAACAATAAATGATTAATATTTCGGTAAATTATAGCAAAAGCAAATAAAAGAAGAATTATGAATAATATTAAATACTATTTTAGTACAACAAACGATGGAAATTTGGCTTATCATGTAAATGATATAAAAGAAAATGTGGATAAAAATAGAGATGAAGTTGCAGCTTTATTAGGTTATAAAGGTGAAGATTTAGTTTATATGAATCAAGTTCATGGAAACAATGTTCAAATAGTTACTAAGGATTCGCCTAAACTTATAGATAATTGTGATGCAATAATTACAAATGAAAAAGATTTACCTATTATGGTTATGGTCGCTGATTGTATACCTATACTTATTTTTGATGAAATAAAAGGTGTAATTGCAGCTATTCACGCAGGAAGAAATTCTACTTTTTTAAAAATTGCTCAAATAACAGCAAATAAAATGATAAATGAATTTAATTGTAATGTGGACAATATGAAAGTAATTATGGGACCTAGTATTCATAAATGTTGTTATGAAGTAAGTGTTGAATTAGTTCAAATAGTAAAAACTTCATTTGGTGAAAAGTTTTGTGATGGAAGACATATTGATTTACATGGAATTAATATTATGCTTTTAGAAGAAATTGGAATTAGGCATATACGAGTTTCAGAAATTTGTACGAAATGTTCAGATGAGCCATTCTTCTCTTTTAGAAAAAACCCACAAACAGGTCGTTTTGCAGGTATTATAAGTTTTAGTAATAATGGACAATTAAATTATAATTAATTTTTATAATTAATTTCTTTTTATTACATAATTTTTACATAACATGCTTAATTTAAAATAAATTTCATATTTTTCTAGAAATATATCTTTTTTAAGTTTCTTTTGGTTACTATTTTTCAAATTTATTTTAAAAGTAGAAATTTTAAAGGAAAAAAATGAGTACAAAAGTAACAAAAGAAGAAGCATTAGACTATCATAGAGTTCCAACTCCTGGAAAAGTAGCAATTGCTACAACTACTATATTAGAAACACAAAAAGACTTAGCATTAGCGTATTCACCGGGTGTTGCCTTCCCTTGTGAAGAGATTCAAAAGAATCCAGAGTTAGCATATGAATATACTTCAAAAAGAAATTTAGTTGCTGTTATTTCAAATGGTACAGCAGTTCTTGGTCTTGGAAATATTGGGGCTCTTGCTTCAAAACCTGTAATGGAAGGTAAAGCTGTATTATTTAAGAAATTTGCAGCAGTTGATTCTTTTGATATTGAGGTTGATGAAACTGATATTGATAAATTTTGTGAAATTGTAAAAGCTATTTCTCCTACATTTGGTGGAATTAATCTAGAAGATATCAAAGCTCCTGAGTGTTTTGAAATTGAAAGAAGATTAGTTGAAGAATTAAATATTCCTATTATGCATGATGACCAACATGGAACTGCTATTATTACAAGTGCAGCATTAATTAATGCTGCTTCAATGATGGGTAGAAATATAGAAGATTTAAAAGTAGTAGTTGTGGGAGCTGGAGCTGCTGCAATTGCTTGTTCTATTATGTATAAAGAATTAGGAATAAAAAATTTGATTATGTGTGACTCAAAAGGTGTAATACATAAAGGTAGAACAGATATAAATAAGTATAAACAAGAGTTTATTACTTCTACTGATGCCGTGACAATGGAAGATGCATTTAAAGATGCTGATATGGTTTTAGGATTATCAAAGCCTGGAACTTTTACAGTTGAGCATATTGCACTTATGAGTGAAGAGCCAATTGTATTTACACTTGCAAATCCAACTCCTGAATTATTTCCTGAAGAGGTAAAATCAGTAAGACCAAAAGCAATAGTAGGAACTGGAAGATCAGATTTTCCAAATCAAGTAAACAATGTACTAGGCTTTCCTTTTATTTTTAGAGGTGCATTAGATGTGCAAGCTAGAAAAATAAATATGCCTATGAAAATGGCAGCAGCTCATGCAATTGCAAATCTTGCAAAAGAGCCTTTAACTGCTGATTTAAAAGCTTTATATGGTGATTTATCTTATGGAAGAGAATATATAATTCCAACTCCATTTGATAAAAGATTAATGGTTGAAGTATCAGCAGCTGTTGCAAATGGTGCTGTTGAAACAGGTGTTGCAAGAGTTAAAGAGTTTGATTTAAATGCATATAGAGCAAAACTTGCTTTAATGGTGTAATTTTGAATCCTCTTTCAATTATCTATTAATTAATAAAATGGTATTATTCTGCTTTAATTTTAAATGAGAATAATACCAAAATAGGATAATAATGGAAGAGTATATACTTTTAATTGATACTGAAGATGCAAAAGGCTTAGTATACAATATCTCAAAAGTTCTTTTTGCAAATAGCTTAAATATAGAACAAAATGCTGAATATGTTGACCCTGATACAAAAAAATTCTTTATGCGAAGTATTATTTCTGGAAAAGTTTCGCACAATATGTTGCTTAAAGAATTAAAAGACGTTTTGCCATCAGGTGCACAAATCAGACTAAACAAAAAAGAGAAAAAAGATGTTGTTATTTTAGCAACAAAAGAGTTTCATGTTTTAGGCGATTTACTTATTCGATATATAGCAGGTGAATTAAATGCAAATATTAAAGCAGTTATTGGAAATCACAATTATTTACAAGATTTAGTTGAAAAATTCAATATTCCATTTACTTGTATTAGTGCTGAGGGCTTAAGTAGAGAAGAACATGAAGACAAAATGATTGCTAAAATCAATGAATATGATCCTGAACTTATAGTTCTTGCAAAATATATGAGAATTTTAACTCCTAAATTTGTAGAAACTTTCCCTAAAAAAGTTTTAAATATTCACCACTCATTTTTACCAGCATTCATTGGGGCGAATCCTTATAAACAAGCACACGAAAGAGGTGTTAAGATTATTGGTGCAACTGCTCATTATGTTACAAATGATTTAGATGAAGGTCCAATTGTATTTCAAGACGTTGTAAGAGTTGACCATACTTATTCTTGGGAAGATATGAGAAATGCAGGAAGAAATGTAGAAAAAATCGTATTATCAAATGCTTTTGAATTATTATTAAATGATAGAGTTTTTGTACATGGAAATAAAACGGTGATTTTATAATGTTTAATCTAGTTTTACATGAACCTCGAATGCCTGGAAATGTGGGAACTATTGGAAGACTTGCTTTTGCATTAAATTGTACTTTACATCTTATAAAACCTTATGGATTTGGTGCAATTACTGAAAAAGAAGTAAGACGAGCTGGACTTGATTATTGGTTTGAATTAGATGTTAGAGAGTATGATAATATAGAAGATTTTTGGGTAAAGAATCCTTTTTCTAATAGACACTTTTTTGCAACAACAAAAACAAAACAAGTTTACTTTGAAGCTGAATTAAAAACAGGTGATTATTTTTATTTTGGAAGAGAAGATGCAGGTCTTCCCCAAGCTATTTTAGATAAAAATCCAAGTACTTGTATTACTATTCCTATGACAAATGAAGCTAGAAGTTTAAATATTGCAAACTCTGTTTCAATTATTGCTTATGAAGCATTAAGACAAAATTTTAAAGATTTTAAATAATGGCTATAAAAAATATTGTTGTAGGTGGCTTTTCAAAAGAGCAAAGGGACAAAGAGCTTGAAAAAGTTAAAAATAAGTATGAAAAAAAAGGTTACAAGTTTTTAAAATACATAGATAATGGAACTTTGAAATCTGTTGCAGTATTTGAAGTTAGCCCTTCTATTATAAGAAAAGAAAGATCTGCACAACTAATTGTTGTAGGTGTTGGATTTCTTATAATCTCTGCAATATTATATTTTAAATCTATGAATATTAATTAGATTTAAAATTCATAATTTAACAATTTATTAATACTTCTTAAATATAATCTAAGTAATTAAATAAGGATAATATTTGTATAAAATTTTACTTTTAGAAGATGATGAACTTTTTGCTTCGACAGTAGAAGACTTTCTGTGTGATGAAGGCTTTGCTGTTGATATTGCAAATGATGGTGAAGAGTGCTTAGAATTAAATTTTAAAAAAAACTATGACCTTTACATTTTTGATATAAATGTACCTAAAATAAATGGCCTAGACTTGTTAAAACAGTTAAGGCAAAGCGATGACAATACTCCTACAATTTTTTTAACATCTTATAAAGATAAAGATACTTTACATGATGCTTTTTTAAAAGGTTGTGATGATTATTTAAAAAAACCAGTTGATTTAGATGAATTGATTTTACGAATAAAAGCACTTTTAAAAAGAAATAAAAAACAATTTGAAATAATACAATTATCAAATAATTTAACTTTTAATCCCATTTCTAAAAGAGTTCTTGAAAATGGAATTGATATAAATCTTCCTGTAAAAGTATTAGAATTAATGGAACTTTTTGTTGAAAATAGGGGAGAAATAGTTACTAAAGATATGATTATTTCAAAACTATGGGCAACAAGTGAAGATTATAGTGAAGGTTCAATTAGGGTTTATATAAATCAAATTAAGAAATTATTTGATAAAGATTCTATTTTAAATATCAAAGGTATAGGATATAAAATTGAATTCTAAGAAAAAAGATTTTCTAATTTCTATCTCTATTATTTTTACTTTTACACTTATAATTATTCTTTATTTAAACTACTTTTTTATCTCAAAATTCGGATTAAATCAAGAAAATTTTGTTTATATAATTATTCCTTTGTTAATTGTTGGATTAGCTATCTTTTTAAGCTTTTCTATCTCAATTTTAAAGCCACTTTTTAAAAGTGATGAAAAACTAGAACTTAGTATAAAAGAAACTATACATGAGTTAAATATACCTGTTTCAACTATCAAAATGAATACTCAACTTTTAGAAAAAACAATTACAGATGAAAAAAGTTTAAAAAGACTTGATAGAATAAAACAAGCTAGTAATAATCTTTTAAAATTATATGAGAACATGGAATATAATATTAAAAAAGAGATTGATAAAATAGATAAACAAGAGTTTTATTTAGATGATATAGTAAATACTTCTTGTGAAAAATTTGATGATATTAAAAATGATACGCAAATTATTCTAAGTGTTCCAAATATAAAGCTTTTTACAGATTTAAATGGCTTTGAAAAAACTATTGATAATCTAATCTCAAATGCAATTAAATATAATGTAAAAGAAAATCCAATAGTAAAAATCACTTATAAAGATGGAGTGTTATCTATTTTTAACAAGGGTGAAAAAATAGATACAAAAAATCTTTTTATTATTTTTGATAAATATTTCCAAGAAGACTCTTCAAAAGATGGTTTTGGTTTAGGACTTGCAATGGTAAAAGAGTTTTGTGATAAAAATAAAATCAGTATAAATATTGATACTTTAGAAAATGGGAATAGCTTTAATTTAAATCTTAAAAATATCCTTTGAAAAAAATAATTACACTATATTATGATAAACAATGTCCTTTTTGTGATAAGTATGCAAAGCTATTAAAACTAAAAGAAAACTTTCAAATAATACTAAAAGATGCAAGAATTAATCTTAATGAAATAAAACTTTTTTGTCCTAATTTAGATATAAACAATGGTTTTGTTGTTATTTATAAAAAAAGATGTTTTCAAGGAGCAATTGCATTACAATTTTTAAATACAGCTGTTGATAAAACTACTTTTATTGGAAAACTTCATTTCTTATTTAAATATGAGAATCTATTTTCTAGTAACTTATATAAACTTTTTTTCAATATAAGAAAAATAATATTTTTTATTTTTAATAAAAATCCTAAAATATAGTCATTTTCTTAGTATTATAATTATAACTTATGTATATATAATAAATTAATATTTCAATAAATCCCTATAAATAGGATATATTTTATCTTATATTATAAGATAAAATTATAATATTTGTATAAAAAATGATAAAAATTTATTTTTATTTAATAATTATTCTCCTACAATTAATATTATTTAAAAAGGAGTTTGATATGAAATTAGTGACATCTTTAGCAGTATGTATATTAGGTGCAGGTTCTTTATTTGCAACATCATTAGTTGAAAAAGCTGTGGGTAGTGGTTTAAAAGCAATTCCTGCTCAAAAAGCTGAATTAATGAAATTGATTGATGATAAAAATGATCCAATTACAAAAGAAAAAGTAGAACTTGGTAAAAAATTGTATTTTGATCCTAGAATTTCAAAAAGTGGATTAATCTCTTGTAATACTTGTCATAACATAGGACTTGGTGGTGCTGATGGAATTCCAGCTGCAATTGGTCATGGATGGACTGCGAATCCTCATCACTTAAATTCACCAACAGTTTATAATTCAGTGTTTTTTAAAGCACAGTTTTGGGATGGAAGAAGTCCTCACTTAGCTGATCAAGCTCAAGGTCCTGTTCAAGCTGGTCCTGAAATGGCAGCTCCTCCAGCACTAGTTGAGCAAAGAATAAATTCAATCCCTGAGTATGTAAACGAATTCCAAGTTGCATACGGAAAAGATGTAAAAGTTGATTTTGAAAAAATTACTGCAACAATTGCAACTTTTGAAAAAACTTTAGTTACACCTTCTAAATTCGATGATTATTTAAATGGTAATGAAAAAGCTTTAAATAAAGAAGAAAAAGATGGTTTAAATACTTTTATTGATAAAGGTTGTGCTTCTTGTCATACAGGAATTGCCCTTGGTGGAACTATGCAACCATTTGAATTAGCTGCTAAATATAAATTCTCAAGTGTAGGTGATTTCAAAGGAGATGCTCAAGGAATGGTAAAAACACCAACTCTAAGAAATATTACTGAAACTGCACCATATTTCCATAATGGACAAATTTGGTCTTTAAGTGATGCTGTAAAAGAAATGGGTTCTGTTCAATTAGGTATAAACATATCTGATGTTGAAGCTGCTTCAATTGTAACATTCTTAAAAACTTTAAAAGGTGTAAAACCTGAGATTTCTTATCCTCAACTTCCAGAATCTACAATAGATACTGCAAAACCTGAATTTAACTAAAAAGATTATGGGATTTTTCCCATAATCTAGTCTTCAAAACTTCTATTTATTCTAAAGATAAAATATCTTAATCTAAATTGTTATATCATAGAACATAAAAAGTTCAAAAGGAATTTCATGGAAACAAGTATTATATTCGCTGTGGCGATAATATTTTTTGTATTAGTAATTATCATAAAAGGTGTTAAAATTGTTCCTCAATCTGATTTATATGTAATTGAAAGATTAGGAAAATTTAACAAAGAGCTTCATGGTGGATTTCACCTTATTATTCCTATTATTGATCAAGTAAGAGCCATATTAACTTCAAGAGAACAATTAGTAGATATTGCTAAACAATCAGTAATCACTAGAGATAACGTAAATATTTCTATTGATGGAATTGTATTTTGTAAAGTTGATGATGCTATGGAAGCTACTTATAATGTGGTTGATTTTAAAAATGCAATTGCAAATTTAGCAATGACAACTTTAAGAGCTGAAATTGGTGGAATGGATTTAGATGATACTTTATCAAATAGAGAAACATTAAATGCAAAACTTCAAAATGAGCTTGGAAGTGCTGCAGCTAACTGGGGAATCAAAGTAACAAGAGTTGAAATCTCTGATATTTCAGTTCCACAAGAAATTGAGAGAGCTATGAATATGCAAATGGAAGCAGAGAGATCAAAAAGAGCAATTGAAACAAAAGCTAGAGCTGATAAAGAAGCAGTTATTAGAAAAGCTGAGGGTTTCAAACAAGAAGAGATTTTAAAAGCAGAAGCAATTGAGAGAATGGCAGATGCAAAAAGATATGAACAAGAGCAGATGGCAGCAGGACAACAAGAAGCTATGAGACTTATAAATATCTCTATGATAGAAAATGAAAAAGCAGCAGAATTCTTACTTGCAAAAGATAGAATTGCAGCATTTAGAGCATTAGCTGAAAGTGGTTCAACAGATAAAATGATTTTACCTTATGATGTGGCTCAAATGGTTGGTGCAACTTCTGTTTTAGGTGATGCATTTTTTAAAGGTGTAAGTAATGCAAACACAAATAATTCTTAGTGTAATTGACCCTTATGTACTTTTAGCAATCGGAGTTGCTTTGATAGCTTTTGAAGCTGTTATTGTATCTTTTGTTTTAATTTGGTTTGGGGTAGGGTTTGTAATAACAGCTCTTATTTCTTATATTTATATTTTTGGTGATGGAATTTGGCAAATTGCAACGGCTTCTATTATTTCATTTATTTTACTAATGCTTTTGAGAAAAAAAGTATTGGAATCTTTTTTAAAGTCAAAAAAAGATATTTCAGATAATTTTTTGGATGAAAAAGGAATAGGGGAAATAAGAAATTCAAAAGTTTTTTATAAGGCTACTTATTGGGATATTGATTCAAAAATTGATGAAAGAGAGTTTGTTGAAGGTGAAAAAGTTGTGGTTTTAAAAACTCATAAAAATAATGCAACTATAGAAAAAAGATAGAAACAAAAAGTTTCTATCTTTTTATATATTAAAATTGAAGATT
>CBFHMY010000021.1:0-29373 GCA_965657055.1 uncultured Aliarcobacter sp.
AAATAGTGAATTAAATCTAAAAGGCTTCGAATATGAAATGGTTGAAGCAAGAGATTTGGTTCAATCACAGTTAACAGAAGCTTATATCAGAGCAGATTATTTAAAAAATGTACATGATTATTTGGTTTCATTAGCTACAATTGATAAATTAATAGGACAAAAAATAGATGAAAATTTTTAAAAATGCTTTAATTTTTATTTTTTTATTTTTAAACATATCTTCTTATGCCGAGGAAAAATTAATTTTTGGTGTTACCGTTGGACAAAACTATGCAGCTGATGAACATCGTATAAGAAAACTAGCTGCAAATTTGGTTAATAAAATGAATGTTGATTATAAAAAAGATTTTGGTGTAATCTTTTACAATGATCAAGAGTCGTTATTAAAAGATTTTAAAGATAAAAAAAATATCAATGCAGTTGTTCTTTATCCAGATTTTTATTTTGAAAATAAAGATTTAATAAAAAAAATATCAAAAAATCCATTTATTTATAAAAGTAGTGCTGCTAGTAATTCTCAATTATATTTAATTGCAAATAAAAACTCAAAAATTGATTCAATAAATGATATAAAAAATAAAACTTTTATGAATACAGATTTTAATGATACTTATTCAACTTGGTTGGATTATTTAACATTAAAAAATTTAAATCAACCATATAAAAAAGTAATTGGAAATCAATTATTATCTAATAAATCATCTACTGCATTGCTAGATGTTTATTTTAATAAAGCAGATTTTTGTGTTATTGAAAAAGAAACATATGTAAATATGTTAATACTTAATCCATCTTTAGAAAAAAAATTAAAAATTATAGATAAATCTCCAGAAATATTTTTCTCTGCGCTTACAGCAATTCACAAAGACGCAAGCCCAGAGTTAATAACTTTAATAAATGAAATATTAGATAATAAAATTTTTAGAGATGATTTTAAAGAATTTTTAAAATTGATAAATTTAGATTCAGCTTCAAGAGTTGAATTTGAAGATTTGAAAAATTTCGAAAATTTTTATTCTGAATATAAATCTTTGAAAGGAAATTGATAATTAATGTTTTTTACAAAAAATACAATATTTTCTAAAATATTCAG
The DNA here is from genome assembly GCA_965657055.1 of uncultured Aliarcobacter sp. GTDB lineage: Bacteria > Campylobacterota > Campylobacteria > Campylobacterales > Arcobacteraceae > Aliarcobacter. Next base: position 1,094 of record CBFHMY010000021.1, read on the forward strand.
ATTACTCTTTGTATTGTTTGTATTTGTTAGTATTCCATTAATAATATATTCTATTTCCACCCAAAAGAAAATGCTTTTAGAGTCATTAGAGGTAGAAGCAAAAGATATAAATAGATTTATTGAATTTGCTTTGTCTGATGCACTACTTTTAAATGATAACTCAGCTATTGTAGAGTTTTTGATAGATTACTCAAAGAAAAATGAAAAGTTAAAAAATATAATTATTTCAAAAGAGAATAATGATTACATTATTATAGAAAAAGATTTTTGGTCTTTTGAAGCAGAATTAGATCAAAAGTATAAAGATTTAGAAAAAGATATTGATAGTTCTTTATTATTTAAATCACCCATATTAAATACTGAAGTTTTTCATCATACTTTCCCTATATATTCTTCAGGAATACATTTAGGATGGATTCATTTAAGCATGAGTCTTGATGAATATCATAAAAGATTAGAGACTGTATATTTAGGTTTTTTCTCATTTTTTATAATACTTTTGGGATTTTCCTTATTTATTTCATATATTCTTTCAAAATCAATTTCAGATCCTATTGTTTCACTAAATAATATTGTGAGTAAAATTTCTAAAGGAAATTTAAAATTAAGATCAAATTATCAAAGTGATGATGAAGTTGGAGCCTTGGCACAAGGTTTTAATACAATGATATCTGCAATTGATGAAACTCAAATGCAGTTAAAACTTTCCCATGAAAAACTTGAAGAAAGAGTAGAATTAAGAACAAAAGATTTAGACGATACAAATAAATTATTAGAAACAAAAAGAATAGAGCTTGAAGAGTTAAATAAATCACTTGATAGAAAAATAAAAGAAGAAATAGAAAAAAGAATTCAGCAAGAAAGTATTTTAATTCAACAATCAAGATTAGCTGCAACAGGTGAAATGATAGGAAATATTGCACACCAATGGAGACAGCCATTATCTTTAATTACTACATGTGCAAGTGGAATAAAACTTGAAAAAGAGTTTGGTATTTCTACGCATGAAAGTGAATTAGAAAAATTAAATACTATTATCCAATCTTCAAACTATTTATCAAAAACAATAGATGATTTTAGAAATTTCTTTAAACCAAATAAAGAAAAAAGCTATTTTTCCATTGAAGAAATGGCAGAACAATCTATTTCATTAATAAGTGCAAGTTTTGCTTTTCATTACATTAAGATGAATAAAGATTTTCAAACTATAGAAAAAGTTTTTGGTTTTCCAAATGAATTTTCACAAGCAATATTAAATGTATTAGCAAATGCAAAAGATGTTTTAGTTGATAAAGAGATTACAGATCCTTATATAAATGTAAATATCTATGAAGATGAAGAGTTTGGATTTTTAGAAATAGAAGATAACGCAGGTGGAGTTAATCCAAATATTTTAATAAAAATATTTGAACCATATTTTACAACTAAAGATAACAATCAAGGTACTGGTATTGGACTTTATATGTCTAAAATGATTGTTGAAAAAAATATGGGAGGAAAATTAAGCGTTATTAATACTTCAATTGGTGCAAAATTTATTTTTGCCATTCCAAAGAACTAAAACTTACTTTCTAAACTTTGTTTTTAAATCATAATATTTTCGAACCAAATATTTAGTACGAAAAAGATATAATCACTCCATGAAAAAAATATTAATTATACTAGATGGTATTGTTGCAAAAAAATTAATGCAAAGAATTATTGAAGCTAATACGGGTGATAATAGTTACGATGTAATTTATATGAGTGATGCAATATTGCCTGTACAAAAACCTTCAAATTTTACATTTTATAAGTTTGATCCAACATCTAAATCAAAACTTTCAATGGTTTTAGATAAAAATATTCATACAGAAGTTTTAATTGCACTTAACTCAAAAGATGAGATGTTAAATGTAATTAAAAATATTAGAGAACATACGAAAAATCTTCAGATGACTGTTTTAGATTATTGGGGAATGAAATCAAGTGACCCCTTGGTAACTATTTATAGAGGTATTGAAGTTCTTGCTAATGGAATGGTTGAAAAACTTCCAAATGTACCAGTTTTAGCTCAAAATATTGGACTAAAACAAGGTGAAATCATGGAAATCAGAGTTCCATTTGGAAGCTCATATGCTTATAGATATATAGGTTCTATTGAGCAAAAAGAGTGGAAAATATTTGGACTTTATAGAAACCAAAAAATGATTACAATAAAACCATCATTAGTTTTAAAACCAAATGATCTTATTTTAGTTATTGGGAAACCTGAAGTTTTAATGCAAGTTTATAATGTAATTGGAAAAACTCAAGGTCAATTTCCTATGCCATTTGGAAGTAATATTTATTTATATTTAGATTTATATTTTGAAGATGAAAATAGTGTAAGAAAAGCTATTGAAGAAGCTAAATATTTAAATCAAAAATTGAAAAATAATTTGTTAATAGTTAGAATTACAAGACCAACAACTGTTCAAATTATGGATTTTATAAAAAGTGAATTAAAATATTTTCCAACTATAAATCTAATTATTGATTATGGAAATAAAGGTTTTGCAAAAATTATAAAAGAAGATTCAAGAAAAAACAATATTGGTATGATTATGCTAACTTCTGAAATGTTTAAAAACAAAGAGAATACTAAATCTGTTTTAGAGTTGAAAATTCCTGTATTTAAATTTGGTAAAGAGAAGTTAAAATCAATCAAAAGAACGGTTATTGTTTTAAATGATACAAACTCTTATGAACAAATTTCACCAATTGTATTTGATATTTCAAGTCAATTAAAAGTAAAAACAAAAATATTTGATTTAGATCCAATTGGAGAAAAAGATGGAAAATCTACTCTTTTAGACCATTTTGAAAATCTTGCAAAAATATTTAATGAAAAACTTGAAGTTGTTACAAGTGGAGAAAATCCCATTAGAGAGTTAAAAAAACAAAGAAATATGCTACAAATATTACCTTTAAAAGATGAAATGTTTAAAAAAAGATTCTCTTTTAAATTTTTATATACAAACAGTGATTTTATAGCATTTGATATGAATAAATTTAATCAACTATTAATTCCAATAGTTGAAGAATAAAAGGAAAAAGATTAATGAATTTTGAAAAATATCCATTTGAAAGATTAAGTGAATTATTAGAAGATATTGTTCCAAATGAGAAATATGAATTATCTGCTTTAACAATAGGTGAACCAAAATTTGAAACACCTCAATTTATACAAGATAAACTAAAAGAAACAAGTTCTTTTTTAAAAAAATATCCATCAACAATTGGTGAGCCATTTTTAAGAGAAGCAATGATTAATTTTGTAAAAACAAGATTTAATGTTAGTTTATCAATGAATCAAATTATTCCATCTTTTGGAACAAGAGAAGTTTTATTTAACTTTCCTCAATTTGCATTATTTGATAAAAAAGATCCTGTAATTGCGTTTACTAATCCTTTTTATCAAATTTATGAAGGCGCTGCAATTGCTGCAAGAGCGGAAGTTATTCACATTGATTTAACAAAAGAGAATAATTTTAAAGCACATCTTAGTGAAGAAGATTTAAAAAAATGTGATTTAGTAATAATAAACTTCCCAAATAATCCAACATCAGCTTCAATGAGTATAGAAGAGCTTGGAACTTGGGTAGAAAAAGCTTTAAAATATGATTTTATTTTAGTAAATGATGAGTGTTATTCTGAAATTTACTTTGATGATAAAACTAAGCCAGCTTCACTTTTAGAAGCTTCAATTCTTGTTGGAAATCATAGCTTCAAAAATGTTCTTGTAATGAATTCTATATCAAAAAGAAGTAGTGCACCAGGTCTTAGAAGTGGATTTATTGCAGGTGATGAGCAGATTTTAAAAGAGTATTTACAATATAGAACTTATGTAGGCTGTGCAAGTCCAGTTCCTTTACAAGAAGCAGCAGCAGTAGCTTGGAATGATCAAGAACACGTTGCTGGTTTTAGAAAGATTTATAAAAAGAATTTTGAAATTGCAAATGAGATTTTAGGTACACCAATTCCAGATGCAACTTTTTATATTTGGCTTGAAGTAGATGATGAACTTGAATTTACTAGAAACTTATATAAAGAAAAAAATGTAAAAGTATTGCCTGGAAGTTTTTTAGGAAGAAATGGTTTAGGAAAAGGATATATTAGAATTGCACTTGTTGAAAATGAAATTAAAACAAGAGATGTTCTTACAAGATTAAAGGATTTTATAGATGGATAAAGAGCAATTATTTGAAGCACGAACAAACCCAGATTTTTTAAAATATTTAGAAGAAGCTAGAGTTAATTCTATGAAAGCTGAAGATATAGGTTTAATGTATGAAACATTAGATTCTATGTTAGTACTTGATTTAGATGAAGAAAAAGTAAATAAATTATATGAGCAAATTTTAAAAACATCATTTTCTAATGTGGAAAAGATATTAAGTAAACATGCAAAATTAAACCTTGAAGGGGATAATTTATTATATGTAAGAGCCTTATATGAGCATGCTATTGAAAAATGGTCTTATGATAATTTTGATGGAGCAAAAGATTTAATTTTTGTATTGGCAAATATTGTTGATGATGTTGCTTTAGTGAAATCTTTAAATATTTTAATTGTGTTTTTATCTTCAAAAATTGCACTTGATGATTTTTATGATACAAAAGTAGATTTAGAAGCTGATGTTGATGATGAAAAATATGGATATTTTATTACAATTTTTAGATTTGATAATGATGAATTTCTAAAAGAAAGTAAAGATATTTTAGAAACTGAATATAAAAATTTAAAACATTTATTAGGAAATTAATTGAAAGTACATTTTATAGGAATTGGTGGAATTGGACTTTCTGCCTTGGCAAGATTTTTAAATTTTGATGGGCATGAAGTAAGTGGTTCTGATATGAAAAGCTCTTTGATTACAAAAGCTTTAGAGGATGAGGGAATAAAAGTTTTCTGTCCACAAAGTGAAACTAATATAAAAGATGATTTTGATTTAGTTATATATTCAGCTGCTGTTACAGATGAGAATCCTGAATTAATAGAAGCAAGACTTAAACAAATAAGAACACTTTCAAGAAAAGAAGCTTTACCAATTATTTTAGGCGATAAGAAAAACTATTGTGTTGCTGGAGCCCATGGGAAATCTACTACAACTGCAATTTTAGCTTCAATACTACAAAGTAGTGCATTAATTGGAGCTATATCAAAGGATTTTGGTTCAAATTTTAGATATGTAAATGATTTAATAGCATTTGAAGCCGATGAATCTGATGCTTCTTTTTTACTTTCAAATCCATATTGTGCAATTGTTACAAATGCTGAGCCTGAGCATATGGAATATTATCACTATGATTATGATAAATTTTATGAATCATACGAAAGATTTATCTCTCTTGCAACAAAAAGAGTAATTAATGGTGAAGATAAAGACATAAAAAAATTAAAAATTGAAGATGCAACTTATCTTTATCCATCAAAAGATATTAAAAATCTTTGTTACACTCTAAAAGATAATCAACCTTGTACTAAATTTGATTTAAAAGATTTAGGTACATTTGAAGTTTGGGGATTTGGTTTTCATATGGCTTCAAATGCCTCATTAGCAATATTAGCTGCTTTAAATGAACTTGATGTTGAAACAATTAGGAAAAATCTTTTAAATTACAAAGGTATTAAAAAGAGATTTGATATTGTTCAAGCAAATGATAAATTTGTTGTAATTGATGATTATGCTCACCATCCAACAGAAATTGAAGCAACTATGAAATCAGTTGAATTATATGATAATCTTACAAATCTAAATAAAAGAATAGTTCTTTGGCAACCACATAAATATTCAAGAACTAGCGATAATCTTGAGGGATTTAAAAAATGTTTTAGAAGATGTGATGAATTGATTATTTTGCCAATTTGGACAATTCCTGGTGAGAAAAAAATAGATATTGACTTCCAAAAAGAGTTCGCTTCTTATAATCCTATTTTTGCTGATAGAATTTCTACAAGTCAAGGAAGAGTTGATTTAATCAAGGATGAAGAAATTATCAAAAGTTACGATGAAGGTATATTCTTAGGTGTTGGAGCTGGGGATATTACTTATCAATTAAGACACTAAGGTTTTCTAAATTTCCCATTTTCTAACTTAAATTTTTAAGTAGTAAATGGGTTTACTCTTCTTCTAAAATTTCAATATTATCAAATTTAAAATCTAAAAAACTATCATTTTTAATAGGTGTATCTTTTATGCTATAGTTAATATTTAAAAATAAATAAAGCTTTCTATACTAAAATATATGTATTAACTTTAAGGATAATTATTATGAAAGTTTTAGTTGGAAAATTTCTAGAAAAAGAATCTTCTTCTGGCATTATCTTAATTTTTGTTACTATTATTGCATTAATATTTAGTAATACTTTTCTTTCAGAATTTTATAATACATTTTTACATACAAAAATAGAGTTTAGAGTAGGAACAAGCCTTGAAATTTCTAAACCTTTAATTTTATGGGTAAATGATGGTTTAATGGCAATTTTCTTTTTAATGATAGGTTTAGAAATAAAAAGAGAATTGATATTAGGACATTTATCCAAACTTTCACATGTAACCCTTCCTTTAATTGGTGCTCTTGGAGGAATGATAGTTCCAGCTTTAGTTTTTGCAGCTTTGAATAGTAGTGATGATTTTGCATTAAGAGGCTGGGCAATACCAACAGCTACTGATATAGCCTTTGCCCTTGGGATTTTATCTCTTCTTGGTAAAAGAGTTCCAACATCATTAAAAATATTTCTAATGGCACTTGCAATATTTGATGATTTGGGTGCAATTTTAATTATCGCATTTTTTTATACCGCCGAGTTATCTGTTATCTCTTTAGTTTTTGGAACAGTTTGTATTTTTATTTTGATATTATTAAATAGATTTAGAATTACTTATTTAAGTATTTATGCATTGGTTGGTTTTATTCTTTGGATTTGTGTTTTAAAAACAGGAGTTCATGCTACTTTAACAGGAATAATTCTTGCTTTTACAATACCTTTAAGCGTTATAAATGAAAAAAGAAAACATACCTCTCCCATTAGAACTTTAGAGCATTTCATTCATAATTGGGTGGCATATTTTATCTTACCTATGTTTGCTTTTGTAAATGCAGGAATTGATTTAAGACTTATATCTTTAGAACAAATGAATAATTCTGTTTCATGGGGAATATTTTTAGGATTATTTATAGGAAAGCAATTAGGTGTTTTTTCATTTGTATATTTAGCTGTTAAATTAAATTTAACAAAGCTTCCCACAAATGTTTCATGGCTTCAATTATATGGGGTTGCCGTACTTACAGGAGTAGGCTTTACCATGAGTTTATTTATTGATTCTTTAGCTTATGTTGATTCATCAATATTCTTTTATACTGATAAGTTAGCTATTTTATTAGGTTCTTTATTTTCAGGTATTATTGGATATATAATTTTATTAAATGTGAAAAGTAAAAAATCACTTTAAACTATTTGAACTTTTCCATTTTCTATTTTTATTTTTCCTTCTAATTCATATTCAAATATTTTATTAGGAAATTTATTCATAGCTTCTTCATAACTTGGATTACTTTTACAAAATAGTAGAACTTCATCTTGTGTAGAACTATTTTTAATTCCTGTGATTTCTTCAATAAATTCATCAATATCATAAATTACATTGATTAAATTTTGTTTAACTAGATTTTGAGTACCTAGACTTTCATTTAATCTATGGGGCAGGGTATAAACTCTTTTACCCATTTTTAATGCATAGTTAATAGAGGTTAATGTTCCTGAATTTACATCAGCTTGGGTGACAATTAATATATCTCCTAAAGATACAACAATTTCATTTCTAAGAACAAAAGTATAATTTCTTGCTTTTTCATTTTCTTTATATGCCGAAAGTATTAAGCCATTTTTTTCTATGTCAATAATCAAGTTTTTATTAATAGCAGGATATCGAATATCTAAGCCATTTGCTACAACTGCTATTGTATTTGTAGATTTAGCTCCTTGATGGGCAATTGCGTCTACTCCCATAGCTGCACCACTAACTATACAAATACCTGTATCTGATAGCTTTGAAGCCAGTTTATAGGTGAACTCTTTTGTATAAGAATTTGGTCTTCTAGTTCCTACTATTGAAATCTTTTTTTTCTTTAGTAGTGTAGTATTTCCAATATAAAAAAGTTCATTTGGATATTTTTTCATTGATGATAACTCATCAATTTTAAAGTTTATTTGTGAAATCATTAATCTCCATTATAATAAAATAAATTATTATAACGGATTTTTTATAAATATGGAAGTTTGTTTATATAAATAGGCTCAACATCATTAAGAAGATGTTTTGACTCTTTTAGAACTTTTAGTGTTATATCATGAGGATGACCAATTGCTATTGCATATCCTTGTTTTTTTGCTATTTCAATAGCTTTTTTTAATTGAGTTTGAATAGACTTATAATCTCTATCATTGTCTATAAAAGTATTTCTTACAATATAAGGCATATTATATTTTGCCGCATATTTTTTGATTACTGATTTAGCACTAGTTCTACTATCAACAAATATAAAATTATATTTTTTTAATGCTCTAAATAGTTTATCAACAGCTTCTTCGTTTTCTGTAAATACTGAACCTGTATGATTATTTGTATAGATAGCATTTGGATACCAAGCTCTTAGTTGTTTAACTCTTTTTTCAATAGTCTCGTAAGAATCTGTTATTTTCAGAGTATCTATCTCTTCACCTTTAAAAGCACTTGATGCTTGCATAGGAAAATGTATCATATGAAATGGTAAATTTTGAGCTATGACCGCAGAATCTTTATGGATTTTTGTCGGTGGTAAAAAGGCCATATTAACAGTATAACCGATATTTTGAATTCTATCTTTTTGAGCTTTTGTACTAACATCATCAATTAATATTACAATCTTTGCTTTAGTATTTTTATTATATTTAAAAGTATCTTTTTTTGTAACAATATTTTTATCATCTACAGGAGCTACTTTTTTTATTTCTTTAATCTCTTTTATTTCTTCTTTAACTTCTTCTTTTTTCTCTTTATTATCTTTAATAATTGTTTCTAACTTTTTTTTATCTTCTTTTATTTCTTCAATTTTTTTTAATACTTTTTCATTTTCTTTGTTTATTAAATCTGCTGCTTCATCTTTTTCTATAATAATATTTTCAAATTCTTTTGTATATTCTTCAAATTTTTCATGTTTATCTTGTGTTTTATTAAGTTCATCAAAATATTCTTCAGGTGTTTTTTCTTCAAATGTTTTGATTTCATCTGTTTGAGTTTTGAGTATTTCTTTTTTATTTTCTAAAATATTATCTGTTTTTACTGCACTAGAAGTTTCTTTACTAGGAGTTTCTTTTTTCATTAAGTAATAGCTAAGAGCTGAAGCTATTATAGTAATTATTAATATTGAGAGAAAATACTGAGGTAGTTTATTTTTCTGAATATTCTTTTTTGATTTATTTTTTGATTTATTTTTTTTATGATTCATATAAGTAGTTTCATTTAAGGAAGAAAATCTTCCTTAAATTAATTTTTAGTTAGTTTCTTGGTTAACGATTTTGTTAGAAGAAATCCAAGGCATCATTTCTCTTAAGTTTCTACCTGTTTGCTCAATTAATGAAGCTCTAGCATTTGCTCTTTCAGCATTCATTCTTGGGTATCCAGCTTGACCTTCTAAGATGAAATCTTTTGCAAATCTACCATCTTGAATCTCTTTTAAGATTTCTTTCATAGCAGCTTTAGATTCAGCATTGATAACTCTTTTACCAGATACATAATCTCCATACTCTGCAGTGTTAGAAATTGAATATCTCATATCAGCAATTCCACCTTCGAACATTAAATCAACGATTAATTTTAATTCGTGTAAACATTCAAAGTAAGCCATTTCAGGAGCATAACCAGCTTCTGTTAATGTTTCAAATCCAGCTTGAACTAAAGATACAGCTCCACCACATAATACTGCTTGCTCTCCGAAAAGGTCAGTTTCAGTTTCATCTTTGAAAGTTGTTTCAATAATTGCAGTTCTACCACCACCAATTGCAGAAGCATAAGATAATGCTAATTCTTTAGTATTACCAGTTGCATCTTGATGAATTGCGATTAAGTCAGGAATTCCCCCACCTTTTACAAACTCAGATCTTACAGTATGACCTGGAGCTTTAGGAGCAACCATCATTACATTGATGTCTTTTTTAGGAGTAATTCTTCCATAATGAATGTTAAATCCATGTCCAAATGCAATAGTAGCACCTGCTTTTAAATTAGGAGCAATTTCATTTTTATAGATATCACCTTGATTTTCATCAGGTAATAAAATCATAACGATATCAGCTTCAGCAGTTGCTTCTGCAACAGTTTTAACTGCAAAACCTTTTGCTTCAGCTTTTGCCCAAGATGAACCATCTTTTCTTAAACCAACAACAACTTCAACACCTGAATCTCTTAAGTTTTCAGCGTGTGCATGACCTTGTGATCCAAATCCAATCATTGCTACTTTTTTTGATTTAACTAAATCAATATTACAATCTTTATCATAGTATACGTCTAATGCCATATGTAAACCCTCTAAATATAAAATTTTTTGTCATTATACAAAAAAGTATCTAAATGTTAGATAACTTGTAAAATTAAAGGGAAGAATACTTTTAGTTTAGCTATTATTATTGTATTAATTAAAAGGAATTGATTTGCTAAAAGAACTATTTAAAAAAATTCAAACAGATTGTAAGACATACTCAAAAGAGGAATTAATACAAATTGAAAATTTTTTAAAAGAAGATATTATTGTTAAAAATGAAAATAATAACTATGAGTTAAATTCAAAATATAAAATTGCTATTGTAAATGTTGGAAAAAATTTAGTTATTCTAGAAGATTTATTAAGTGAACATAAGAATATAAAAATAGAGTTTGATGATTTAAATGGTGCTTACAATGGGGATTTAGTTTTAGCAAAGAGAATTTTTAATCCAAGAAGTAGAGTAAAAGCTAAAATAGTAAAAATACTTGATGGTAAAAAAAATGATGTTTTAGTTTATATAAAAGATAAAGCTTTTCATACTGTAAAAGAAAACATTAGATTAGAAAATAAAAATGCTTTAAAATATAAAGAAGGTGAGGTTTTATTAGTAGATAATAAATCACTTGAGTTAATTAAAAATTTAGGAAATATCGAAGATCCTAAAATTGATGAATTTATCTCTTTACATTTATATGAAGAGATATATAGACTTAATAAGCATTTAGAAGTTGATGCAAAAATGGATGATACAAAACAAAGAGTAGATTTAAGAGATTTATATTTTTGTACAATTGATCCAAATAGTGCAAAAGATCATGATGATGCAATTTATTTTGATACAAAAGAAAATATTTTATATGTAGCAATTGCAGATGTTTCTTATTTTGTAAAAGAAGGAAGTGAACTTGATTTATTAGCATTTAAAAAATCAACATCAATTTATTTACCTCAAAAAGTTCTTCCAATGTTACCTCCTGTTTTAAGTGAAGATATGTGTTCTTTGAAAGAAGGACAAGATAGATACTCTTATGTTTTTAAAATGTATTTAGATGTGCAAAATCAAAGTGTAAAAAAATCAGAGCTTTTTGAAGCAATAATAAATTCTCACAAAAACTTCTCATATGGAAGAATTGATAGGGTAATTGAAGGACACTTAGATCAATACTCAAAAGTTGAAAAAGAGATATTTGATTATTTGATTCCTTTTTATGAGATAAGTAAGAAATTTAGAGCAAAAAGATTACTTAAAGGTTATGATTTTAGAACAAGTGAAAATAGATTAAAATTAAGAAACTCTAATCTTGAATCAATAGAAGTTGAAACATCAACAGCTTCTCACCAATTAGTAGAAGAGTGTATGTTATTAGCAAATATAGAAGCTAGTAAAAAAGTAAATACAGTTGGAATTTACAGAATTCATGAAGAACCTGCTTTTAAAGCAATTTCAAAACTTGTTGATGATGTGAATATCTTAGGAGTTAATGTAAAACTTCAAAGTGATGTTCATGAAACTATTTTACATATACAACAAAAAGCTAAAGTAGCTATGTTAAGTGCAGAAATTGATGAACTTATAATTCAATCCCAAACACAAGCAAAATACTCTTCAAAAAATCTAGGGCATTTTGGTTTAGGATTTTCTTCTTATTCTCACTTTACCTCTCCAATTAGAAGATATTCAGATTTAGTTTTACATAGAATTTTAAAAACAAAACAAACTCCTAAAAACATTGATGATATTTGTTCACATATTTCTTTAAATGAAAGAAAAGTTGATCAGCTTGTTTGGGATTTTGAAGATAGAAAATATGCACGTTGGGCGGCATCTAACATTGGTGAAGATATAAAAGTAAAAGTTGTTGATACTGAAAAAGGAAGAGCTGTTTGTTATGAAAATATGATTGGAATGAAAGTAGTTTTAGAAAACTATAAAGGACAGAAATTATTCTCTAAAATGAAAGTGAAAATAAAATCAGTCGATATAGTTACGAAAATTATAGTTGCTACAATTAAATAGCGCACTCATTAATTGATGCTAAATATGGATCAGCTTTTAAAGAAGTAATATATTGACCAATTAGCTTCTCTTTTTCATTTATTAAAATTGGTGAAACAAGATTTAAAATTGAATTTTCAATGGGATTTTGAGAAACTACTACAAAATAAGTATCAAAGTCATCTTTAGCTTCAATTTGTAATTTTTCTAAAGTGCTATCATCTATTTCAAAATTGAATGATACTTTATTTAAAGCCTTGATATTCATAACAGTAATTTTTGTTTTTTCATTAAAAACTAAAAAAGAAAAAGACTCATCAATCTTTTCAATTGATAAACTATTAAAACCCTCAAAACCCAATACTGGAAGAACTATTTTATACATAATCTTGCTCCTAATTTAATCTAAAATTAAATTGTATTAAAAGTAAACTTAGGATATTATCCTGTTATGTATAAAAATGAGTTCGATAATTATTTAAAACAAAATAAGAAGTTTAAATCTTATATGTTTTATGGGCAATCAATGTTTTTGATTGAACAATATTCTCTTGCAATTGCTCAATCATTTGGAGAAAATGATGAAATAGAAAAATTATATTTTGAGGACTATAATTTTAAATATGCAAAAGATAAATTGTTACAATCTTCTTTATTTTCTTCAAATAATATATTATTGATTAAAGTAGAAAAAAAACTACCTAAAAAAGAAGTTGACACTTTAATTGAAGCTTGTAACGCAAATCCTGACAGTACACTTATTTTCGCATGTTTAGGTGATGGTGATTTTAAAACTATGGAAAGTAGTTTTTCATTAAAAACCAATTCAGCATCAGTAAGATTTTTTCAACCAACTGACACTGAAGCTATTAGGTTTTTGGAATATGAAGCAAAATTACTTGAAATGCAGTATGAAGTATCTGCTTTAAATCATTTATATTTTATGCACAAAAATGATTTGGCACTATGTGTAAATGATCTAAAGAAGTTAGCTATTTTAGATCAATTAATAACAGTAAATTTAGTTGATGCAAATTGTTTTGGAATTGGTGCTATTAATTTTGAAGATTTCTTACATGATTTAATAAGTGGAAAAGATGTTGGTGATGACTTGAGTTTGATTTTAGAAGAGGGAATGAACGAAATTTTTTTATTAACTCAAGTTACATCTTTTGTTCAACAATTATTTATGATAAGCTCATATGCAAGAACATTAGGACAACCAAATCCAAAAGAAATATTGGGTTTTGTTCCTCCAAAAAATATTTGGGAAAAGAAATCAAAATTAGCAATTAATAAGAAACCAGAAGTTTTTCAAGAAATTTTAGAGTATCTTTTAAATATTGAACTTGAATTAAAATCTTCAAAAATAAGTGATCAAAATTCATATATTCAGGCTAGCCTAAGAAAGTTTACAGTTTTATTTAGATAAAATCTCGAACTTTACAAAAAAAGAAATCCTTGCTGATATTAGGAAATGTAAAGATACCGGCACAATCTATAAGGAGAATTAATGTCAAAATTAAAACATTACGAAACTATGTTTATCTTAAAACCTACTCTTACTGAAGAAGAAACAGTAGCACAAATTGATGGTATCAGAACTATCATTGAGAAAAATGGTGGAGAAATCGTATCATTTGATAACGTAGGAACAAGAGAACTTGCTTACGAAATCGAAAAATGTAAAAGAGGTTACTACTACGTAATCTATTTCAGAGGAAATCCATCAGGAATTGCTGAAATCGAAAGAAATTATAGAATCAACGAAAACTTAATCAGATTTATTTTCATTAAATATGATAGTAAAAAAGAGATTGTTTCTTGGACTAAAATGAGCGACGAAGCAGCTAAAAAAGCTAACAAGTAACAATTATTTAGGAACCTTAACATGTATAATAAAGTAATAATGGTAGGAAATTTAACAAGGGATATTGAACTAAGATATTTGCCTTCAGGTTCTGCAATTGCAAAATCTGCGATTGCAACATCTTTTAAATACAAATCTTCAACTGGTGAACAAAAAGATGAAGTTTGTTTTTTAGATTTTAATATTTTTGGTAGATCTGCTGAGGTTGCTAATCAATATTTGAAAAAGGGTTCTAAAGTTCTATTAGAAGGAAGACTTGTATTTGAACAATGGACTGCTCAAGATGGATCAACAAGAAGTAGACACTCTTTAAGAGTTGACTCTATGAAAATGTTAGATTCTAAGGGTGATTCATCAAATTCTGGGGACAACCAAGGTTATAATCCACAAGGATCATATAATCAACCAGAACAACCTCAATACAATGAATCAAGTTCTCAAGGAAGCTACGGTGGTATGAATCAAGCTAAACCAAAAGTTGAGCAAAGAATACCTGAAATTGATATAGACGAAGACGAAATACCGTTTTAGAAAAGGAAAATCAAATGGCAGAAAGAAGAAAATACGGAAAAAAATATTGTAAATATACTGAAATGAAAGTTGATTTCATCGATTATAAAAATACAGATTTATTAAAACTATCAATGAGTGAAAGAGGTAAAATCATGCCTAGAAGACTTACTGGTAACTCTAAAAATTCACAAGAAATGGTAGAGAAAGCAATCAAAAGAGCTAGACATATGGCATTAGTTCCTTACATTGTTGATACAAAAAACATCACTGATTCTGCATACGCAAGATCATTTTACTAAGAATTATTTTTAGTAAATTAAGAAGGGAAGAAGTTTTACTTCTTCCCTTTTTTTTATATCTAAAATTTATTGAAAGGGATATATACAAATGCACTTAAAAGAAGCTCTTAAATTACGTTTTATGTATTATAATACTTATGAAAATAAAGAAAATATATGGCATGAAAAGTATAAAGGTCATGATTTGTATGATGTTGTAGTTAAAAGCTTGGAGTATGATTTTAAAGAAATTGGAATTATGATGCCTAAATTATTAGAAGAGTTTGGAAAAAACTTATAGTTTTTCCCAAACTGTTCCATTTACTGTATCCATTAAAGAAATTTCAAGTGCAGTTAATTCATCTCTAACAGCATCTGCTGTTGCAAAATCTTTTAATTTTTTCGCTTCATTTCTTTTTTCGATTAGTGCTTCAATTTTATTTTTGCTATCTTCATCTATTCCGAATTGGAAGTATTCATATGCATCATTAAAAGCAATTCCTAAAATATCATTGATAAATAAAATATTTGCAATTAACTCTTTTTTTAAATTCTTATCTTTAGGATTTAGATCTAATTTATCATTTGCATTAGAAATCATTTCATCAATTAAAGAAAATGCTTTTGAAGTGTTTATATCATCATTTAAAGCATTTAATATATCTTCTTTAAATTTACTATTTACCGTAGATGCTTCAGTTCCATAAACTCTTTTTTTAATTCTATAAAGTTTATCAAGTCTTTTTTTAGATGAAGTTAAATCCTCTTCATTAAAGTTAAAATTAGCTCTATAGTGTGCACTCATTAAATAAAATCTAATAACCTCACCTGAATATGATTTTAAAACATCTTTTAGAAAAAATGAGTTTCCAAGTGATTTACTCATTTTCTCACCATCAATATTTACAAAACCATTGTGCATCCAATATTTTGCTAATTGTTGATTTGAAGAACATCTTGTTTGTGCAGCTTCATTTTCATGGTGAGGAAAAAGTAAATCAGCTCCACCACCATGAATATCTATTTGATAGGGAGTCTGTTTATATGCCAAATGTTTTTCAATCATAGCAGAACACTCAATATGCCAACCAGGACGTCCTAGCCCAAATGGTGCTTCAAAGCTAACATCATTTTCTTTAGCAAATTTCCAAAGAGCAAAATCAGAAGGATTTCTTTTTTCATGATTTGCTTCAACTCTAGCTTGCGAATTTTCATCGCTTGCTTTATGGGAAATTGAACCATATAAAGCATCTTTTGAAGTGTCAAAATATACACTATCACTTGTTTTGTAGGCTATATCTTTAGAAATTAGATTTGTAATCATATCTTTCATAATCTCAAGATTTTCAGTAGCTTTTGGCTCGATTGTGTTATTTAGAATATTTAAAGCATACATATCAGCTTTATAAGCATTAATATATTGAGAGGTTATATCTTCAAGAGTTCTTGAAGTTTCATTCATTTTTTTAATGATTTTGTCATCTATATCAGTAAAATTTTTTGTCATGATTACTTCATAGCCATTTGATTTTAAAAGCCTATGAAGTAAGTCAAAAGCGATTGCACTTCTAGCATGACCTAGATGTGAATCGTCATAAACAGTTGGCCCACAAACATAAATCTTAGCAATATTTTCTTTAATAGAAACGAACTCTACTTTTTCTTTTTTTACTGAGTCATAGATGTGTATTTTATTCATTTTATTTAAATAATGCCTCTAAAGATGCCGTATCAGTAGTTCTTTCTTCAGCTGAATTGTTATTGTCATTATTTGTAGAACCTGTATTTAAAGCAGCTATTTCAATAAGTTCAATATCATATTTTGTAAGCATAGAAGCTAATCTAATATTTAATCCAGCTTTACCAATTGCTTTTGATTTTTGATCACTTGGTACGGTAACTGTTGCCTTACCTTTTTCTCCATATGAAGGTGCTTTTTCAATTTTTACACTATGTACTAGTGCTGGCGATAATGCTCTTGAAATGAACATTTCAGGAATTGTTGAATATTCAACACAATCAATATTTTCACCATTTAATTGTTTTGAAACAGAACCAATTCTTACACCTTTTACACCAACAACAGCTCCTATTGGATCTATCTGTGGCTCAATAGTTGATAGGGCAATTTTAGATCTAGTACCTGGAATTCTAGCACTTGCTTCAATAGTTACTTTCCCATCTTTTAATTCTGGTACTGCATTAACCAATAAATTTTCTAAGAACTTTGGAGAAGTTCTTGAAATATCTACTAATAATCCACTTGCTTTGTCAATATTTACACCTTTAACAACAGCTTGTAAAACATCACCAACTTTAAAAGTTTCACCTTTTATTCTACTTTTTCTTTGTAAAATACCTTTTACTTCACCAATTTCAATATATGTGTTATCTTGTTTATCAATTCTTGTAACTGTTCCTGAAACAGTTTTCCCGATTTTATCTTTGTATTTATTAACAATATTTTCTTCAACAAATCTTTGAAGTCTAAACTCAAAATTACTGTGTAATATAGTAGCTGCATTTCTACCCATATTTTCGAATTCTAAATCATAGTTTATGAAATCACCAATTTCTAAATCTGGATCAATCTCTTTTGCTTCTTCTAATGTAATATAATTTTCAAAATTAAGTGCTTCACCATATTTGTTAACTGCATTTGCAAGTAGTCTTTCATCTTCTTGATTTACAACTTCAATTTTTTGAAATAGTTCAAGTTTTTTGTTGGCTCTGTCAATATTTGCATCAAATGTTAAAGTTTCATCAACCATTTTTTGAGCAGTTTTAATCAAAGCCTCTTTAAGTGCATTTTCAACGTCGTCAATTTTAAGACCTTTTTCATATGCAATTGAATCTAAAATATCTATTATTTTATCCATTAATAACCTTTTATTTGTTGACATTGAAATGATTGTAATGATTTCCAATGTAGTATAGAATATTAGTATAGCTAAAATAGCCTTTTATACAAATTAAAGTAATTTTGAGATAAAATAGATGATTAATAAAAAAGAGAAAAGGCTTAATATATGGAATTATTATTTGCAAGAAATGAGTTAAATGAAAAACCAAAAAAAGTGCAACTAGATAAAATAAAAGATGAGTTGAAAAAAGATGGTCAAAGAATATTTTATTTTGACAGAGATAATTCACACAAAGACATGATGGCATTAGTAGATGCTTTAGAAGCTGATGGTTATAATGTATATTTTAGAGAAGTAAAATATGGTTTAGCTGATGATGAGTATATGTATGAGGTTCATGCACTTTAATCTTTTGATAGTGTTATAAAAATATGAGTCCAAACAAAAAACTATTTATACAAACATTAGGCTGTCAGATGAATGATACTGACAGTCAACATATGGCCGCTGAGTTAGAAAAACATAAAGATTATGTTCAAACAAATATCATGGAAGAAGCTGATTTAATTATCATAAATACTTGTTCTGTTAGAGAGAAACCTGTTTCTAGACTTTTTTCTGAAATTGGTCAATTTAATAAAAAGAAAAAACAAGGTGCAAAAATCGGAGTTGCTGGTTGTACTGCATCACATTTAGGTGAAGATATTATTAGAAGAGCGCCTGCTGTAGATTTTGTTTTAGGTGCAAGAAATATATCTAAAATAAAAGATATAGTTGATATTAAAGGTTCAGTAGAAATTTCTATTAATCACGATGAATCAACTTATGAATTTGCAACTGCAAAAACAAATAAATATAGAGCAAGTGTTAATATATCTGTTGGTTGCGATAAAAAATGTACTTATTGTATCGTTCCAAGTACTAGAGGTGAAGAGATTTCTATTCCACCTGAAATGATTGTTGATCAAGTACGAAGATCTGTTGCTGAAGGTGCTGTTGAAGTTACACTTCTAGGACAAAATGTTAACTCTTATGGAAGAAACTTTTCTGATGGAAGAGGTAAATATACTTTTACAAATCTTTTACAAGACGTTTCAAAAGTAGAAGGATTAGAGCGAATTAGATTTACATCACCACATCCATTACATATGGATGATGCTTTTATTGAAGAATTCGCAAAAAATCCAAAAATTTCAAAATGTATTCATATGCCTTTACAAAGTGGTTCTACTGAAATATTAAGAGCTATGAAAAGAGGGTATACAAAAGAGTGGTTCTTAAATAGAGCTGCAAAATTAAGAGCACTTGTTCCAAATCTTAGAATTACAACAGATATTATTGTTGCATTTCCAGGTGAAACACAAGAAGATTTTGAACATACTTTAGATGTTGTAAATCAAGTTAGATTTAATCAAATTTTTAATTTTAAATATTCTCCAAGACCAGGAACTGAAGCTTTAAATTTTGCTGATATCGAAGTTCCTGATGAAATTGGAAGCGCAAGATTAATTGAATTAATTGAGTTACATAAAAAACATTTAGTGGAAATAATGGATACATATGTTGGCGAAACAATGAATGTATTGGTTGAATCATTAAAACCAAATGGTGAAGTTTGTGGATTTACAGATAATTTTTTACAAGTATTCACTAAAGGTAGTGACGAACTTTTAGGACAATTTGTAAATATTAAAATTACAGAAGCTTCAAGAACTTCATTAAAAGGTGTTGTGGTTTCATAATGAAAAACTTTTTTAAATTAAAGATATTACCTTATGTATTATATTTAATTGTAAAGTTTATTTATTTAACAAATAAAAAAGAGTTTCATCATCCTAAATTGAATGATAATGAAGCTTTAATATTTGTAACTTGGCATGATGATTTAATCTGTCAGCCATTGAATTATTATAAAAATAGACCAAATGGCAAAATAAAAACATTAATCAGTCAAAGTAAAGACGGTGAAATTTTATCTAAGATTTACAATTTATTTGGAGGGGAAACAATAAGAGGTTCTTCTTCTAAAGGTGCAACTAAAGCATTAATTAGTACAATTAGAGAAATCAAAGCAGGTGTTGATATTGCATTAACACCTGATGGTCCAAGAGGACCCCGACACACCGTAGCTGATGGTGTTATTGCAATTGCTCAAAAAAGTGCTGCTAGAATTGTAGTTTTAAATTCTAAGCCTTCATCTTATTGGCAATTTAATTCTTGGGATAAATTTGTTTTACCAAAACCTTTTGGTAAAATAGATTTCTATATGTCTGAGCCTTTTAATATAAATAATTTAGAGTTTGAAGAGGCAAGAAATTTTATCAAAGATAAAATGATGTTAAATGCAATACTTTAAAGAATTAAAATAGGAAATATATGTTTACTACTAAAGAGTCTTTGTATATTAATGTTATCAAATATGATTCTCAGCTAAGGCTTGACTACAAAAAAATAACTAATGAAATAATTATAGATAACACTAATGCTATATATTTAGTTGATGATGATATCTTATCTTCAGAAATTTCTGAAAAATTAAATCTTTCACAAGAAGAAAATGATTTTACTTATATCTCTACACTTTTAATTAGTGATACTACTAAGCTTGTGCCTAAAGCATTATCTTCAAAGTTAAAAGATTGTGAGATAGCAAAATTTAATAATGAATTTGATATTGCGGTATTAAAAACTACACTTTTTGAAACTAAAAACTTTTTCATAAAAACTGGTATTGATTATATTTATTCTGCTTTTCATATTATGAATTTACATTTAGAAAAGAAAGTATGTAAAAATGAATTATTGTTATTTCTATTTAATAATAAAGCTTTTACTTTAATAGTTAATCAAAAAGGTTTAATTGCTTTTCATCAAACATTTGATTTACCAACTTTTGAATCAGTTAAAAAAACACATTTTTATGAAGATGATGTTGATGGTCAAAAATTATTTGATGAAATATATTATTTAGAATTAAATGAAATAATTCATAATGTACTAGCAACTTTTTATGAAAAGAAAACTGATGTATTTGTAGAAAAAGTGACTCTTCTTTATGTTTTAAAGCAGCTTTCAAATGAACAAATAGAACAGTTAAACAATGAGCTAATGCTAGAAGTAGAATATCATCCAATAAATATTGACGAAGAAATATTTGAATTATCAAAAGATAAGCATTTAAAAAAGAGTTTTACAAAACCTAGAAAAAAAGTTAAAAAAAGAAATTATAATAATATCTCTGCAATTATTCTTTTAATACTATTAATGATTGGACTTTATTATTTTTATGAATTAGTTATGTCAAAACAAAATATTCCACAAAAAGTTCAAGAACCTAAAAAAATAGAACAAAAATTACAATTACCTGATCATGTGAGTTTAAATGATAAAATAGAGCAAAAAATTAGAGCTATTTTTAATACAATTGAATATGATATTATTTTAAAAGAGTTAAAGCTAGAAGAAAATTCTTTAGAATTAAAAGGAATATTTTTAAAAGAAGATACTTATATGACTTCTCTAAAACCAAAATTAGATTTATTATATAAAAATATTGAATATAAAGCCCTAGATGAAAGTAAAAAAGTAAATGTAGAAAGTACAGTTATTGCAAAAGATATATTGGAATTGAAAAATGTGGTATATAAAGTAAATACAAAGAAATACATTACTGACGAGCTTATTTCCGTAGATAGAGTTACTGAACAATTAAAGATATTAATGCCTGAAAATTCTATTATAAAACTTCTATCTTCAACAGATAATTATATAACAGAATATAATTATATTGTTAATATTTTAGTAAAAGATCCAAATGAGTTTTTCGAATTGATTAATACTTTAAATAATGAATTATATTCTATCAATTTATCTTATCCTTTAAGTATGATAAGAACTGAAACAGGAATTGAAATAGAGTTTAACTTAGTATTTAATCAACATAAAAACAAAAACTAAAAGTTTGGAATTACCAAACTTTTAGTTCATTATAAATTGAATCTCTCTCAACTGGAATAAATCCAGAATTTTTAATTAAATCAACAAACTCTAATTGGGCTATTCCATTTGCACTTGTCGCTCCCGCTGCACTTTGAATAGATTCTTTCTCAATTGTTCCATCAACATCATTTGCTCCAAATTCTTGAGCTATTAATGCTAATTTTACAGTTGAAGTTGCCCAGTATGCTTTGATATTTGGGATATTGTCAAGTAAAATTCTAGCAATTGCATAAGTCTTTAATATTTCTTGACCAGTTAGTGGCTCTTTTACTTTTAAGTAATTATTTTCAGTTTGAAATACTAAAGGAATAAAGGCATTAAAGCCACCTGTAATGTCTTGTAAGTCTCTAAGTCTTATCATATGGTCAATTCTATGGTTTCTATCTTCTACATGTCCAAAAAGCATTGTAGCATTACTCTTTTTGCCAGCAGTATGCCAAAGTCTATGAATTTCTAACCATTGCTCTGATGTAACTTTTCCACCACAGATTTTTTTACGCACTTTTTCATCAAAAATTTCAGCTCCACCACCTGGCATTGAATCAATTCCATGCGATATCATCATATCAATAATTTCTTGGTATGAAAGATTATATTCTGTTGCTAAAAAGTGAATTTCTGCTGCTGTTAATGCTTTCACATGAATTGATGGGAAATTTTCTTTTATTTTTTTAAATACATCCATATACCATTGCAATCCTGTATCTGGATTATGAGCTGATACTATATGAACTTCTTTAATATCATTTTTTGAAGAGTTTTTAACTATTTCTAAAATCTCTTCATGGCTCATTGTCCATTGATTTGGATTTTTTCTACTTGCACTATATGCACAAAATTGACAAACATCTTTACAAACATTTGTTGGATTAATATGTCTATTTATATTAAAATAAGTTTTTTTCCCATGTCTTTCTTCTCTAATTTTATTAGCAAATGATGCAAGTGTGAATAAATCTAAATCATATAATTTTATCGCATCTTCGTAGTTTAATCTTTCTTGTCTTTCTAATTTTTCTATTATGCTCATATTTCTTTCCTATTTACAATCAAAATCTTTTGTATAGCTTCCATCTCTATTTTGATGAACAAATCCAATACATGTTTGTTTTAAATCACTATCATAAAATGTTACTTTAAATA
Organism: uncultured Aliarcobacter sp.; assembly: GCA_965657055.1. Taxonomy (GTDB): domain Bacteria; phylum Campylobacterota; class Campylobacteria; order Campylobacterales; family Arcobacteraceae; genus Aliarcobacter. Next base: position 24,305 of record CBFHMY010000021.1, read on the forward strand.
CACTACTTTTGTATCTAGTTTCTGTATCTTCAACGCTTAATTTGTTAATTACTTCTAATTTTTTTATATTAGGGTGACCAATGGTAGCTAAAATTTCTTCTAATTTTAACTCTTTTAAATCTTTTAATAAAAGAAATATTGCTAATCCCATTATCATTAGTATAGAAATTATAAATACTGTTTTTTTAGGTAATCTTCTTACTTCATTTTGCATTTAAATTCTCTTTTAATGGCTTAAATGAACATTCCGCTCCATCATAATACTCAATAGTTCCATCTTCAATTCTATAATACCAGCCATGAATTTGCAATTCACCGCTTTTAACTTTTCTTTCAACCTCTGGAAAAGTTAAAAGATTTTCCATTTGATGAACAATTGAAATTCGTTCAGTTGCTCTATATAGTTTTTCTTGATCTGATTTATCTTGAATTGCAAGAAGAGTATACTCTTTAGCTTTTTTCCCAAGTTCTAGCCATTTTTTAACGTGTATTAAATCAGGTGAAGGTCCAATGTCTTGATATAAACTTTTACAAGCTCCACAATGGGAGTGTCCACATATGATAATGTGTTTAACACCTAAAATAGAAACGGCATATTCAATAACAGCAGAACTACCGTGATAGTCATCATCAGGACTATAAGGTGGTACAAAATTACCAACATTTCTTAAAATAAACATATCCCCAGGTTTTGTATCAAGCATTAAATCAGGTGTAACTCTACTATCACTACATCCAACAAAAAGTATTTCTGGTTTTTGACCTTTTTCTACAAGTTCTTTTACATCACCTTCATATCTTGGGAAGCTAACTTCCCTAAACTTTTTGTTACCTTTAATTAAATCATTTATTAACATTAAATTCCTTCAATAATTTACATATATTTGTTAATACATCACTTTGTATATCAATTTTTGCAATTAATCTAATAATTGCTTCCTTAACTGTTGGTTGCCTAATAGCTCCAACTAAATAACCATGTTCTTTTAAAATTCCTTGAATTTCTTTGGCTTTTTTGTTATCTCCTATTAAAATCGGAATAATTAAACTTTGCGATTTTATTCCTAACTCTTTATAAATAATATTTAAATTTTCTTCAATTCTTTTTTTTAATTCTTTTTTATTTTCTATAATAAATTTTAGTGATTCATATCCAAGTGCTGTATCAAATAAAGATGGAGCGGTTGAGTATATAATAGGTTTAGCTCTATTTACTAAAAAATCTATTATCTCTTTTGAAGCTAATATATAAGCCCCATATGATCCATATGCTTTTCCAAGTGTTCCCATTTTTACATGATATTTATTTGGTGTAATTTTATAATAATCAAAAATACCTAATAGATTTTCACCAATAACTCCTGAACTATGTGCTTCATCAACAATTAAAATAGCTTTATTTTCATCTGCTAAATTAAATATTTCAATAGGTGCTAAATCTCCACCCATTGAGTAAACACCTTCAATTGCTATTAAAACTCTTCCTGTTCTTTTATTATCTAAAATTTTAGTTTTTAAGTCATTAACATCATTATGATTAAAAACTATTACTTGCTCAGATTTTAATAATTTACTAGCTAGAATACCACTTGCATGGTACTCTTCATCTATAAAAAGTGTATCATTTTTTCTACAAAGTGCTTCAATCATTGATATGTTAGCCAAAAAGCCAGAACCAACTGTAATTCCTGCTTCAAATTTATTTAATTCACACAGTTTATCTTCAAATTGTTTATGTATTTTACTATAGCCATTTACAAGCATTGATGCTTTTGGAGAATGATAATTCTCTTTTAAAACTCTTTCATAAGCTTTTTGAAAAATTTCTTTTTTTGTTGATAATCCTAAATAATCGTTCGATGCTAAATCAATAAGGTTTTCATCGAATAATTCTCTAGTTCTAAAGCGGTTTGATTTTTTAATAGATGACAGTTCTTTTGAGTACAAAAAATTCTCCATAAGTATTTTTGTATGTTAACTAAAAACTATTAAGAATAAGATAAATTAACAAATTTATAAGATGCTAGACTATTGCTATTTAATATAGTTACAATTCCTTCTACTAATTTTAAATACAAACACAAACTAGTAAGAGGTGTTTATGCGACCTTCACCTCTTGCTTTATTCATATTCTAAAATCATTTTATAATTAAAACTAAAGAGTTATATTTTCTAAAAAAGTTATATCTTCATTTGTTACTATAATAGCATCAATACAAAAAATAACATCAAGTTTTTTTGTTTGTAAATAATAGTCAACGCTTCTTTTTATTTTTGATAATTTTGAGTTCGTGAGATTGTTTATTGCAGTTTCATAATCACTTGCTGATTTTACTTCACAGAAGTGATAGATATTATCTTTTTTTGCAATAATATCTATTTCACCTAATTTTTTTGCATAGAAATTTGTTTCAATTATTTTGAAATTTGAGTCTTCTAAAAAAGATATTGCTCTTTTTTCAGCAAAGTCACCTTTTTCTTTACTCATAAGAAATCATCCACCACCAACAAATTGTAAAAGTTCAATTTTGTCATCATTTTTTGGAATAAAGTTATTCCAATCATCTTTTTTTACGATATTCATATTAACAGCTGCTGCCATTACTTTATTTTCTATTTGTAAAATTGTAATTATATCTTGTAATGTACTGTCATCTTGAAAATCTTTAGTTTCACCATTTACCATAAGTGTCATTTTATACCTTTATTAATATTTTTAGAAATTCGATTATACAAAGAGTTAACTTATTTCCTTATATTCAAAGTTTTAAACCTATCTCCCATTCCTGTAGGTTCTAATAGTACTTTTACTTTTTGTGTTTGTCTTAAATACTCATCTTCACTTACATTTGCTTTTAAAATTTCTAATAATTCTAAAATTCCAAATTCAATTAATGATTTTAGTTGAGTATTAAATCTTATTTCTTTAATTTCATTTGATTTAAAACAATCACTTAGATAATTAAAATGAACATCATAGGTAATATCTGATTTTTTGAATAATTTTTCTAAAGGTAAATTATCTTCAAAAATAGGATAAACATTATGTTTTTCATAAACTCTAGTTGAAAAATCATTTCTTGGAAATCTATCTCCATAATCAAATGTTAAAAATTCAAAATTATTAATATTTAAGCAAAGGGTATCTACAAACTCTTTATATGAAAGAGAAACTTCACCCTTTGTAATACTATATTTTTTACAATGATTTATTATCTCTTCATCTGTGCAATCTATAAACTCTATTTTATTATTTGATACAAAAGCTTGTTGTAAAATATTTTCTTTATTTGTATAAACTAAATCACATCCAAAGGCATCAAATATTTCATTTGCTAGAACATAAGCATTTTGTAGTTTTACTTCACTTATATCATTATAGTGTTCTAGTTTTATAATATCACCAAAAGAGTCATTTATATATTTTTTTTGTTGCTCTTGTAAATCTTTAAATCGCTCAACTATTGCAAAATTTAAAGTATCTAAAAGTTTTGGTTTAAGTGTATAAATAAATTGAATTATATCTGCTAATAAGTATCCATGATGTGCACCAATTTCAAGAATAGTTGTATTTGAGGGTAAAAATCCATCTTCAATAGAACTTATTATTTTTTTTGCGATTGATCCACCAAAAAAAGAACTTGTAGAAACAGAAGTAAAAAAATCACCATCCTTACCAATTTGTTTGTAATTTGAGTAATATCCATTTTGACCGTAAAGCCAATCATTAAAGTAATCAGAAAATTTTATCATGGGACAATTGTATCAAAAAGAGTATTTTATTGATGTAAAAAAGAATTGTAAATAAAAAGATTGCTCTTTTTATTTACAAACATCAATTACAGATTCTTGATTTGGATATAAATAAACTTCTACTCTTCTATTTAATCCCATGTTTGCATCACTATTATTAGGAGCTACTGGTTTGTCAAATGAACAACCTCTTGAAAAGATTTGATTTTGAGCACCTGAATTAAATATAATATTTCCAACATTTGTAGCTCTTTGATTTGATAGATTTAAATTATGTGAGTAACTTCCTCTACTATCTGTGTGACCTACTACTTGAACTAAAGTATTTGGATATTTTTCTAAAACACCATTGATTTTTGCTATTTTTGTTTGTGCTGTATATGTTGGATTTGCTGAGTTTGTTTCAAACATCATAGCATCTCTAAACATTATTTTTACATAGTTATCAGTATTTGATACTATTAAATCTTGGTTCGGATCAAGGGCTGCATTTGGATTATTATTTACGTTTGTATTTAAGCTTTCAGCCACTTCTTTTGCTTGTTTATCCATACTATAACCAATAGCTCCACCAATAGCAGCACCTGCAACTGCTCCTATTACTTTGTTTCTGCCCTTACTTCCACCACCAACATTATTTCCAAGAACAACACCTGCAATTGCTCCTAATGTTGTTCCAATAATTGCGTTTTGATTTTGGTCATAAGTTTCATTTCCAGTTGTTTGTGCACAACCACTAATCATAGTAGCAATTAGGGCACTTGATAATAAAGTTTTAATATTAATTAATTTCATAATTAGACCTTTTTGTTTAGTAATTAATTTTAACATAATTATTGTGAAAGAATTGTTGAACAATCCTAGTTACTTTATTGTAATAATTTTATGTTATAATTTTCATAAGTTAAAAAGGAGAATTTATGGATAAAAGAACAAAAATATTAGCAACATTAGGCCCAGCGAGCCACACTATTGAAATGATTGAAGGATTAATTAAAGCTGGTGCAAATATGTTTAGATTAAACTTTTCTCACGGTAGTCATGAATATCACTTAGAAACATTAAATAATATTAGAACAGCTATGAAAAATACAGGAAAAACTGTTGGAATCTTACAAGATATTTCAGGACCAAAAGTAAGAATTGGTGATGTACAAGAACCATTTGAATTATATAGAGATGATATTATTACTTTTTTAAAAGATGATATGATTGGATATAAAAGAGGTGATAAAGATTATGTTGTATCAATTAATTACCCAGATATCCTAGATAAAGTAAAAGTAAATGAATATATCTACCTTTATGATGGAAC
>CBFHMY010000022.1:0-29012 GCA_965657055.1 uncultured Aliarcobacter sp.
ACGACTAATATCAATAATAACTTTATCTAAAACTTCTTTAAAATTAATTGTTTCATAAAATTTATCTGGCTGAATATGTAGTTGATTTCTTACCAAAGATCAAATTAGAATTAATTGTTGCAGATGAAGATGTAGATTCTACTATTGCTGTAATAATCGAAGCTGCAAAAACTGGGAAAATTGGAGATGGTAAAATATTTGTTTCTCCAGTTGAAAAAATTGTAAGAATTAGAACAGGTGAGCAAGACGAGGAAGCCATTTAATGGGAAATGAAATTGTATTTGAGTTAAATGAACCATTAGATATGCATTTGCATTTAAGAGATGCAGATATGTTAAAACTAGTTGGCCCATTAACTTCTAAAACTTTTTCAGGTGCTTTGATAATGCCAAATTTAGTACCTCCAATTACTACAAAAGAGGCTTTATTAGCTTATAAAGAAAGAATTAAAGAAGCTTGTAAAGATGACAACTTTGAAGCTTTTGTAACACTATTTTTTAAAAATGACTATTCATATGAATTTTTAGAAGATATAAAAAATGATATTATAGGTATTAAATTATATCCTGCAGGAATTACAACTAATTCTGAAACAGGTGTTTCATCTATGAATGTTGAGAGTTTAAGACCAACATTAGAATCAATGAGTAAATTAGGCATTCCTTTATGTATTCATGGAGAAACAAATGGCTTTGTAATGGACAGAGAAAAAGAATTCATGCCTATATATGAATCATTGGCTGCTGCTTTCCCTGACTTAAAAATTATTATGGAACATATTACAACTAAAGATGCAATAGAATTACTTGATAAATATGATAATTTATATGCAACTGTAACTTTACATCATTTATTAATTACTCTTGATGATGTTGCAGGTGGAATGTTAGCTCCACATTTATTTTGTAAGCCAATTGCTAAAAGACCTGAAGATAGATCTGCTTTATTAAATGCTGCTTTAAAAGCTCATCCAAAACTAATGTTTGGAAGTGATTCAGCTCCTCATCCAAAACATAAAAAAGAGTGTTGTGGTTGTGCAGCAGGTGTATTTACATCACCAATTGCTCTTCAAGTTTTAGTAGAACTTTTTGAAAAACATAATTGTTTAGATAAGTTAAATGCTTTTGTTTCTACAAATGCAAAAAAGATTTATGATTTAAATCTAACAAATAAAACAATAAAACTAATAAAAAAAGATTTTGTAGTTCCAGCTATTTACGAGTACAAAAATGAAAATGTAGTTCCAATGTATGCAGGAGAAACTATTTCTTGGAGTATTGATTCAATCAATTAAAATAAAAAGATAGCTTATTTGCTATCTTTTTGATTTAGAAGTCTTCTTATATTTTCAGCAGATTCTTTAGATTTTTGTTCTCTTTCTTCTCTCATTAACCTTAATGTATTAAGAGTTTCTTGTTTTTCTCTATCTAAATTAGCTCTAATTTGTATAGCTTTTCTATTATTTGAAATACCAGATATTGCTGAGAATTTTTCTTTTTTATTAATATAAATAGTTGCTGTTGATGAAGTTGCATTTTTATTAAATACTATTACATCATCTTCTTTTAGATTTAAAATATCCTGTGCTTTTAATTCTGTTTCTGCCATAATAGATTCAACTCTCATTCTAGCACCTGAAATTAGAGTTTTAATATCTCTTTTTCTACTAGTTTTTCTATTAGAACTTTCAGAAAATATTTTTTCTACAATTTTATTGAGTAATGTTTCAAAATATGAAATTGGATAGCAAATAGATAAAAATCCTGACTCTTCATCTATAGTAATTTCTAAAACAACTAATAGTACAATCTCATGATCAGAAACAATTTGTATGGCATTTGCATTTGTATCTCTTGATTCTATTTTAAAGTTTAAACTAGAGATATCATTCCATGATTTATATAAATTTTTTATAAACATTTTATAAAAATGCTCTAAAATTTCTATTTCAATTTCAGTTAATTCTCTATCAATATTATCACTTGTATTAACAGCTCCAGAACCTAATAGTTCAGCTATTATCTTATGGGAAATTGCTGGATTACATTCAACTACAATTCGGCCTTCTAAAGGTTTTATTGATAGAGTATTTAAAGATGTAATTTGTGGAATTGATAAAATAAACTCTCCGTAAGTCATCTGCTCTATTGAATAGAGTTTTACATCAACAATTTTTCTAAGCATTGAAGATAAATCATTAATAAAATCCCTTAACATTTTATCATGCATGGTTGAAAATGCTTTTAGTTGTTCAGCTGTTATTCTATTTGGTTTTTTAAAGTCATAAATAGAGTAGTTTTTTTCTTTAGATATAACTTTCTCTATAGGTGAATTATCAATATCCTCACCTTGTTCTGCTATATCTAAAAGAGCATCAATTTCATCTTGACTTAAAAATTCAGCCATATTATCCTCTTACCTCAATATCAACATCAATTGCGCCCATTTCTTTTATCATTTTTAGTGTATCAATTATTTCACTCATAGGTAATTTCATAACTTTCATAGCTCGTACTAAATCAGAAATCGTTGGAGCAGCTTTTGTATTTATCATCGCATTATCAATGTTAACAACAGGTTTATCTGCAATTTTTACATTATCTCCAATATCAACTCCTGGATTTTGTTTTGGGTCATTCCAAGCTTCATTTGTAAGTCCTGATTTATCAATTCTAATTGTAAAACTATTTCTTGCAATTGTCACAGGATCAATAAGAATATCTCCCCCTGTGATTAAAGATTCTCTACTAAGATCCACAATAACTTTCTTTTTAAAACTTGAATCAAGTTCGATATTCTGAACCATTGATAAAAATTTCACAATAGAAATATCAGCAGGTTTCATTACTTTGATTGTTCTTGTATCTAAAGCAGTTGCTAGTTTTTTTCAAAATTTATCATTTATCTTTGTTTCAACTAAATCTGCATTTTTAGCAGAATTTTGTAAAAGACTCAATTCAATAAAATATTCGTCTATTAAACTAAAATCAATTTCATTTTCAACAGTTGCTCCCTCATAAATAAAACCTGAAGTTTTATTATTCTCATGTGCAGCAATAGTTCCTTGTGCTAATGCATATACATTCCCATCAACACCTTTTAATTGAGTAATTAAGAGCTCTCCATTATCCACAGATTTTGCATCACCAATAGTTGAAACTTTTACTTTTATCTTATCCCCTTGTCTAGAGAAAGGAGGTAAATCAGCTGTAACCATAACCGCTGCAATATTTTTTGAAGTAATAGAAGATGCTGGAATTTTTATATATGAATTTCTTAAAAGATTTTGTAAAGATTGTATTGTGAATTTTGATTTATCACCTGTTCCTGCAAGTCCTACAATTAGTCCATAGCCTATTAGTTGATTTTCTCTAATTCCTATTACATTTGATATGTCTTTAATTGTTTGGGAATATAAAGATGATAATAAAATTGTTATCATAAAAAAATATCTCACATATCATCCTTTGTTATTAATTCCTTTTATTTTATCGAAAATTTAATAAAAAAAGGTATAATCAATGTTAATAAAATTATTTTGTAGGGTTATAGATTGAATATTTACATTTATGGTAATCATAGTTTTAAAAAAGAGATACACGAAACTTTAGAACATTCAAATATCAAATTTAAACTTGATGCTAATTCCGTAATAAAAGAGATAAATGAGTTATCTGAATTAAAAAAAACTATCAAAGATAATCCTAAAGATATATATTTAATAGATGATGAAAAGATTATTAAGAAAAATTCATTAAATACAAAAATTAAATTTTTAGCTCCAAAAGATGGTATTGAAGAAGAGTTTTTATTAGATAGTGGAATTGCTGATTTATCAATCAATTCTTTATCAGAAATTCCAAAATATATACTTAGAAAACATGAAGAACAAAGTCAACAAATAGATCCTGCTATTCAATCTTCAATTGCAAATATAGTTGATGAAGCTTATGAAAAAGAGAGTGTTGAATTAGATGAGGAATTATCTCAATTATTAGCAAAAGAAGAAATTGAAGAAGAAAATATTAATCAAGAAGAAGAGAATCTAGATGATATTTTTAATATGCCTTCGGATATTGATTTAGGTATTCCAAAAGATGCTTTTGATACTATTGATGAATCTGTAGATATATCAAAAGAAGAATTAGATGATATACTAAATTTTAATGATGATTTTGGATTAAATAATATATCATTAGATTATGACGATAAAAATATCGAAGATGATTTTCTTGAGGATAAAGAACCTGAAGAAGGGCATTTAAGTGAAGACAATAAGATGTTTGAAGATTTAGATTTTTTAGAAGATGTTTTTAAAGAAAAAGAAACTGATATTAAAAAAGAAGACGAAAAAGAAGATGAAAATTTAGATGAATCTTTAGATGAATCTTTACTGGGAGAATGGAATATGAATGATGATAAGTTTTTTGAATTAGATTCTCTAAAAGAAGAGGATTTATTGGATGCTTTAAATTGTACAGCCAATAAAAAAGATGAAAAAAATGAAGAAATTGATAGAAGAGAATTAGTGAATAAAAATACTAATTCTATAAGTATTACAAATTCATCAAATACAGATGAGCTAGCTCAATTAATTTCTAAATTATTAAGCAATAAAACTTTAGAGATAACAATAAAAATTAAAGACTAACAATGGACTTAATTGCTATTGCAGAAAATACAGTTAAAATAATATTAATACTAGGTCTTCCTTCTTTGCTTGTTAGTATGGTAATTGGTCTTTTAATTTCTATATTTCAAGCGGTTACACAAGTAAGTGATGCCTCTTTATCTTTTGTTCCTAAAATGATTTTTGTTTCTGGATTTATTTTAATTTCTTTGCCTTGGATTGGTGATAATATAGAAGCATATACAAAAGATTTATGGAATATAATATTAGTTTTTGGTAATTAATTTTGATAGAAAAATTACATAATTTAAAAAAAAATCAAACTGATTTAAAGCTGATGGAAAAATCTCAATTAGAATCTAGAATAGAAAAAATAGATATAGAAATTGCCCTAACAAAAAATCAAATAGATACGGCATCTGTTCAAAAGCATGGAGCCATATCAGATTTCATGATTCTAACCATACACAAAGAAACTATGAGATCTCATATAACAAAATTAAGTAATGAGAAAAAAGGTTTGAAGTTACAAATTGAAAAAGTAATAAAAGAGATAATAGAATTACAGAAAGAAACAGAACAATTTGCTTATATTTTAGATGAAGAGAGAAAAGAAGCAATTAAAAAAATATTATTAGCAGAAGAAGAAGCTTCAACAGAATATATGCAAAGTAAATATATAAATGAAAGGACAAAATTTTGATTAATAAATTATGTATTTTGATTTTAATGTCAGTTTTTTTAAATGCAAGCGAAGAAACAAGTAGCAGTTTAACAAGACAAAAATTTGAAGTTTTGGAATTAAAAAAAGAGTTAAATGATTTCTATAAAGATAAAGAACAAGAATATCAAGAACGAAAAAAAGAATTAGAAGGTATACTTTCTCAAATTGAGAAAGAAAAGAATGAAATAAAAGATCTACATGATAAGAATTTAGAAATATTACAAGATATAAAATTAGCAGTAGAGAGTAAAACATCAAAAATTTATAATCAAATGAAACCAAAAATAGCAGCAGATATTTTCAATCAAATGATAGGTGAAGGCAAAATTGATGATGTTTTTGATATAATTTTAAAGTTAAAAGAGAGTAATGTTACACAAATAATGAAATTTTTAAGTGTACCAAATGCATCAATAGTTACTCAGATGTTAGAGAATTTTAATATAAACAAAGATAAGAAGGAATAAAAATGGCAGAAGAAAATAACCAAGAAGCAAAGAGCTCAAGCGGTGGAAAAGGATTAATGATCGTTTTAATCGCCTTAGTTGTTATTCTGTTATTTGCTGTTCTGGGTGGAGGATACTTCCTCTACTCACAAGGCATCCTTTCTGGAAATAATCAAGCAACAAGTCAAGAAGCTACTAAAAAAGAAGAAGCAAGTGACCAAGGTGCTACTTTTAAAGCTGATATTAATGATTTAGTATTAAATTTAACTGATTCAAGAGGAAAAGAAAAATTAATGAAATTGTCTTTTTCTGTTAAAAGTACAGAGCCAACAATAGCTGCAATTGTTGAGACTTATAAAGCAGAAATCATTGATGTTGTAATTTCACAAATAAGTGCAAGAGGTTCAGAAGAGTTATTAACAGTTGGTGGAAAAAATCTTTTAAAAGATGAATTAATGCAAGATATCAACAATGTAATAAATGAAGTTACAGCTTCAAATTCGGATGTTAAAAGAAATAATGTAAATGCAATTTTATTTACAACATTTGTAATAAAATAATATTATGATAGTTGCCGTTAAAAGAAATAAAAAACAAAAGCTAGTAAAGTTCTTATCTTTACTTGTTTTGGTTTGTATGTTTGGTGGCTACTATTATTATACAAGCAAAGCTTTCGAAGAACAACAACAAAAAGAATTGGAAGCAAAACAAGCGTTAAAAATAGAAGAAGATAAGCAAGAAAAAAATAAAAAAGAGATAGAAAAAGCTATTTTAGTTGAAATTGAAAAGGCTGTTGATTTGGTTGGACAAGAAAATATTAAACATGTAAAAATTATAGAAAATAAAGTTGTGTTAGTTTGTGAACTTAATACAAATTTAGATGCTTTAATGGTTAGATATGGTGTTATGGCATTCGTTAAAAAGACATTAAACGAAATTATAATTGCAGTTGATATTGATTTTATATTAAAAAGTAAATTAAATGCGAAATAGTAATCTTATTCTTATACTTTTACCTTTTGTTTTTTTAGGTTGTGCTGTTACTTCAACACCTGAACTTGATTTTAAAAAACCAGAAGTTCAAATTCCTAAAAAAGCACCTGAACCTATAAAAAATAAAGGTTCATTATATTCACAAAGAGGAACTTCTTTATTTGCTGATAAAAAAGATTTACAAGTTGGGGATATTATACAAATAGTTATAAGTGAAGACTTGACATCAAAAAGTACTAATAAACGAGAGTTATCAAGTTCAAGAGATAATAATTTAGGTGGAGGGCTTCTTGCTTCCACAGGAACTAATGCTTTAAGTGGTACTGCTAATAAAGTTAATTCTACTCTTGGTGTTGGTTTTTCAACAAATAGTGATAGCTCTGATAAAGGCTCAGTAAAAACTTCATTGGATGAAACATTTGAAACTACGGTTTCTGCAATAATTGAAGAAACATACGAAAATGGTAATTACTATATCAAAGGTAGAAAAGAGATGCTAGTTGAGGGACAAAAACAAGAGATAATTGTAAGTGGAGTAATCAGACCTTATGATATAACATCTGACAATTCTATAAACTCTTCTCAAATAGCAGATTTAAAACTATTATATGACAAAGATGGAACAGAATCAGAAATATTAGAAACGCCATGGGGATTAAAACTAATTAGAAAAATTTGGCCATTCTAATTTAGTTTTAAATGGGTGAAATAAAAATTATTTATTCTAGATTTTTCCATTTTTAAGGGAATCTATAATATACTTTTATATAAAAATAATTAATATGGAGTTAATATATGGGAATAGAAGCTTATAATCAACAAAATGCAATTTCAGATGATCCGTATGTATTAGTATTAAAACTTTATGAAGGTGCGATCAAATATCTTTCTTTTGTTAAAAGTGCAATGCAAGATGGAAATATTGAATTAAAATTTACTTATATTAATAAAACTATTGCAATTTTTGATGAACTAAGAAACGTATTAGATTTAGATGGTGGAGAAGTCGCTTATTATTTAGATGGTTTATATTTATATCAAATAGAAACACTATTTAGTGCTGGAATTGATGATAATATTAATTCAGTTAATCAAGTTATAAAAGTTACTCAAGGACTAATTGACGCATGGAAAGAAGAGACAGGTCTTTAAAAGCATTAAATGAATTAATATATATTGATTCATTAGATTCTTTTGAAAAAGCAGATGCTTTAGTAAAATGGTATGACAATTATTTATTGGAAGATAAAATAGAAGATTTTCAACTAGAACTAGCAGAATTAAAGAAACTAGAAGAACTATTTTTTAGAAATATTAATTTTTTAAAAAAGCATAAAGAAGAGACTCGAATTGAATTGTTAAATACACAAAAGATGAAAAGGTTTTTAAAACATTAATTCTTTTGGGTCTATATTTTTAGAAGAAATATAAGCTCTTATATTTCTTGGAATATTGCTTATTCTACATTTATCTTTAAATTTTTTATCCATAATACTATTATTCATAGGTGCAATCCAAATATAATCTTTACAAATAGAGATATTTATTTTATGTGAAATTGTAAGCTCTTTTTGTTTTATTATCTCATTTCTTTGGGCATTTGAAAGAAGTATTCCTCTTTTTTTTATAGATAAATCTATTGTTCTAATATTTAAATTATCATCATTTTGGTTTAGAAATATCTCTAATTCTTCAATATTTTTAATTGCTTCATATTGTATATTCATAGAGTTTAAGTCATTTTGTAAATACTCAAATGATTTTTTTACTCCAGAGCTAAACTCTTGTAAAAATTTATTTGAAAAGTTATGTCTAAAGAAATTTCTTTTATATTTATCATCAAAATTTGATTCATCTATAAAATACTTGTGATTATTCTTTTGTAAATAAGTTTCTAGTTCATTTTTTGTAATATTTAAAAGAGGTTTGTATATTTTGTAAGTATTTTTTTGTTCAAACTCATTAAAACCAATAAGTTCAATAAGTCCTGCACCCTTACTTAGTTGCATCATAAACCACTCTAGTTTATCATTTAATTGATGTGCAGTGATTAGCGTAGTATAAGAGTGTTTATTTATAATCTCTTCAAAAAAAGAGTATCTAATATCCCTAGCTTTTTTCTCAAAATTAGAGCTGTTTTCAATGCTTGTATCAAATATAAAAATCTCTTTATTATATTTACTTGCAAGCTCTTTTGCATAAAAAACTTCATCTTTACTTTGAGTTCTAATATTATAATTAACAATGGCAATATCAAAGGGAATGTTATGTTCAAGTAGTAAAAAAAATAGTGCACTTGAATCAAGACCTGCTGAAAAAGCCAGTAGGTTTTTTTGATTCTTTATTGCACTAAAATTTAAGTTCATAAGAATTATTTTATAACAGTTGCTAGTAGTTTATCGCCTGCTAATTCAGTAACTCTTACTGTATACATTTGTCCAAATTTAATTTGTTCACCTTCACCTAATTCATTATCATTGATATATATTTCACCATCAATATCAGGTGCCCATAGTACTTTTCTAGCACTTAATAGGTATTCATGTTCATCACTTTCACCATCAATATAAACATCAAAAGTTTGACCAACTTCTGCTTCTAAAGATTCTTGTGTAGTTTGTGCAATGATTTCACCAATAATCTCAGCTCTTTCATCTATTGTTTCTTGATCGATTAAATCTTTTGATTGGGCTGCATGAGTTCCTTCTTCTGTTGAGTAAGAAAATACATTTGCTCTATCAAATTTGAACTCTTCGATGTATTTACAAAGTGCTTCATGATCTTCAACAGTTTCACCTGGATGTCCTGCAATAAAAGTTGTTCTTACAAAAGAGTTTGGTTTTGTTCTCATATGATTCATAAGTTCATTTAGTTTTTCAACACCTTTTCCTCTTTTCATGATTTTAAGCATTGAAGGAGTTATATGTTGTAAAGGCATATCAAAATAGTTTACGAATACTTTTGAATCTGCAATTTTATCAATTAGTGATAAAGTTGTAGTTGAAGGATAAAGGTATAAAATTCTAGCTGTTTTAATCCCTTCAATATTTTCAACTGCACTTATTAATTGTTCTAACCCATCTTTGTGGCCTAAGTCTCTTAAGAAAGATGATGAATCTTGTGATACAAAAGAAAAATCAATATAGCCACGAGCAACAAGTGATTTAACCTCTTTTACAAGTGATTCAAGTGTTCTTGAGTGTAATTTTCCTTTAAATGATGGAATTGCACAAAATGAACAAGTTTGATTACAACCTTCACTTAATTTCACATAAGCGTGATAAGAAGAACCTGTAATTACCCTTTCATTTGTATCCGATGCTAAAAATACTTCATTTGTAAAAGCACTTCTTTTTTCATTTACAAGTAAGTCGATTTTATCATAATCACCAACTCCTGTGAAAACATCAATTTCAGGTAACTCTTTTTGAAGTTCGCCTTGATATCTTTCACTTAAACATCCAGCCATTACTAAAACTGATTCTTTTTTTCTTTCATCGTGAAGATTTAAAATAGTATTTAAACTCTCTTGTTTTGCACTATCAATAAATCCACATGTATTTACAATAATAACATCTGCGCTTGAAGCATCATTTGTCATTGTATAATCTTTTAATTTACCTAACATAATTTCTGAGTCAACAAGGTTTTTTGTACAACCAAGGCTTACTAAATGTAGAGATTTTTTAGGATTTTGTGTTGAAAATTTCATATTATTATTCTTTTTATCTTAATTTTTTTGCAATTTTATCATAAACTCTTTATAAAACAAAATGCTAAAGCCAAATATTATCAAGTAATCTAGTTGTTCCAAATCGTGCAACCACTAAGATTATTGTATTTTTTGGTTCTATATTTTCTATTTCATTAAATTCTCTATCAACAATAGCTATATATTCTACTTCTAATGTTTCCATAACTTCAGAGATTTTATCTTTTACTTTTTGTACGTTTCTTTCACCCTTTGAAATAAGTGAGCCAGCCATATAAAGTGATTTTGAAATTAAAAGTGCTTCATGTCTTTGAGTAGGGTTTAAATAAATATTTCTAGAGCTTAGGGCTAATCCATCATCTTCTCTTATTATTTCACATGGAACTATATTTATAGGTATAAAAAAATCTTTTACCATTTGAGTAATAAGTGAAAGCTGTTGAGCATCTTTTTTACCAAAATATGCATTTGTAGGCTGAACTAAATTAAATAGTTTTAATACAACCCTTAAAACGCCATCAAAGTGTCCAGGTCTTGTTTTACCTTCTAAAATATAGCTTTTATTAGGAGCCTTAACTAAAACTTCTTCATTTGAATACATGGTAGAAATTTCAGGCATAAATACATAATCAACCTTGCACATTTGACAAATTCTTTTATCAGCTTCATCTTTTCTTGGATATGCATCTAAATCTTCTGTTGGTAAAAATTGAGTAGGATTTACAAAAATAGAAACAACTACAATATCATTTGCTTCTCTTGCTTTTTTTATAAGTGAAATATGACCGTTGTGAAGTGCACCCATAGTTGGAACGAAACCAACAGTACCGTTTATATTTTTTCTTACTTCTTGTAACTCTTCAATGGTTTTTAAAACTTGCAACACTTTTCCTTATTTAAATATATAAAATTTATTTTTCTTCATAATTTGGATTTAATTTTAATAAAACTAAATCAGCAATCATATTACCAATTAGTGTCAAAAAAGCACCAATAATTAGAATTCCCATAATAACTGGATAATCATGTGCTAAGGCACTTTGATAAAACAACAATCCCATTCCATCTATTGAAAATATAGTTTCAAGGATTACTGATCCTCCAATTATTCCTGGAAGTGAAAGACCAAGTAAAGTAATAACAGGCGGATATAAATTTGGTAGAATGTAGTATCTTAAAATCTGTTTTTGACTTAAACCTCTAGCTTTGGCAAAGAAAATATAATCAGATTTTAAAATCTCGATTGTTAAACTTCTAATATACAAAATCAAACTTCCGATTCCACCAAAAACGATAATAAATATAGGTAAAACTAAATGCCAAGCATAATCTAAATAATAAGCAAAACTTCCATCATTAGGAACACTATGCAGTCCTGCAATTGGAAGAACTTCAAAGTTTATAGCAAAAACTAGAACTAATAAAAGTGCTAGATAAAATGAAGGCATGGAAAAACTAAGAAGTGATAACTGTCCTGTAAATCTATCAAAAAAACTATTTTTATTTAAAGCAGATTTTATTCCAAAATATAGTGATATTATAAATATTAATACCATAGAAAGTATGTTTATAACAAGAGTAATTGGAATTCTAGTTAATATTTCATTTTTAACCATTTCACCACTTGAAAAAGATATTCCAAAATCAAGTTGAACTATTGAATAAAGCCAAGAAAAAAATTGAACATATAAAGGTTTATCTAAACCATAAATAGCTTTTAACTGTGCAATTGACTCAGGTGTAATATTTGGATTTAATTCACCACTTGCAAAAAAAGAGTTAGGTGCAGCATTTATTGCTATAAAAGAAATAAGGCTAATAATAAATAACATGATGATAAGGTATAATATTTTTTTAATAAATAATTTCATTGGTACATTATACAAAAGATAGGTTTAAATGATAGGCATAGATATAACATCAGTTGATAGAATAAAAAAAATGCATGAAAAGTTTGGAATAAGAGCTTATGAAAAGTTTTTAAATCCAAAAGAAATAGAGCTTATTAAAAAGCCAGAAACTGCTGCTGGGTTTTGGGCAGCAAAAGAAGCTGCTTCAAAAGCTCTTGGTACAGGAATTGGTGCAGCTTGTGGTTTTCATGATATTAAAATATCAAAAAGTGAGCTTGGAGCTCCCTTAATTAAGTATAAAAAAAGAGTGAGAAAAGCTTTTAATATAAAAAAATCTCACCTTTCTATAACTCATGATGCAGGATTTGTAATAGCAGTTGTTGTGAATATCTTGAAATAAATACTAAGTTATTTCAAGATATTTCTTACTCAATAACTATATTTTTATTATCCATATCTTTCCCTATGTAAATAAGAAAATTTTCTCTGCTAACCTGTGTTTCTAATTGGGAAATTTCAAAATTTTTATTAACAAACTGAATTAGAAATTGTTTATCTGAATCTGTAAATTGTACTATTCCTTTTATTCTAATAATATCGTTATCAATATATTTTAAGTGTTTTATAAATACATCTCTATTTAATGTATAAGGAAGTTCTTTTTTTATGCTTGATAAGTTATCCATTTTATGTGTTCTAAAAATTGGTGATTCTTCTGTAAATTCGCTTGCAATTAATGATGAACTTGAGGCTACTAATTTAGCATAATTAGAAACAACAGTAGGATTTATTTCACAATTAACAGTTTTTAAAATATGTGCACACTTGTTATGTTCTTTTAATAAATTCTCAACTTCTTCTAATTCTTCTTTTGTAACTAAATCAGTTTTATTTAAAAGTATTGTATCTGCTGCTCTTATTTGATCTTTAAATATTTTATATTCTTTAAAATGTTGAATACAATTTTTTGCATCAACAACTGTAATAATTGATTCAAATTCAACAATATCTTTTAGTTCATCTAATTCACTTAATAAATTAAAGGGATTTGCAACTCCTGTGGTTTCCAAAAGAATTATATCAGGGGTAGATTTTTGAAGAAGAGATAATACTCCTGCTCTTAACTGTCCTGCTAAACTACAACATACACAACCTTCATCTATTTCAACAATTGAATAATTATAATCTAATAACTTAGCATCTAATCCTACTTTTCCTATTTCATTTTGTATAATTCCTACAAATCTATTTGCTTGAGTTTCATATTCTATAAAATTTTGTAAAAAGCTTGTTTTTCCTGAACCTAAAAAACCTGCAATAACTATAAGTCTAGATTTGATATTTTTGCCTCTAAATTTATTGGTAAACTTATTGAAATCTATTTGTGTACTATGCCAAGTACCTGCTTTCATTAAATTATTAAGGTAAGTATTTTTCTTTTCTTCTTTTGTACTTAAATATTTATTTTTTACTTTTCCATATCCTAATATAAAATTTAGCTCAATGATATTTTTAGTTTTTGTAAAACTAACATGTTCAGTATAATCATATGTTAAATATTCCCCTTGTTCTTTTTTTATTTCAAAAAAAGATGGAGCTTGATTATTTATTCTTGTAATTAAAGTATTCAAAAAATTAAAAAATGGCAATGTAAATCTAAATGAGGGGAAGTCTTTATCTATGCCATTTGGTTCTATAATATAATTACTATTTGTTAAATTTAATGTATCTAAAATTCCATCTTTTGTAATTACTCTTGTTTTTGTTTCTGTTAAATAAGAAATTATCAAGCCATCTTTTTCTTTTGGAATTCTTATTTCAATTTTTGCAATTTTAAAGTGTAAATACAATTCTGAATAAGAAGAAAAATCTCTTACTTGTTCTATAAAAGAATCATTATTTAAAAGATATTCTTCTAATAAAGAACATTTATTTGCATACTTTTCCTTTTTTGATGGAAAATAATATAAATTAAATTCTCCTATAAAATCATTTTCATCTTCTTGTATGTTAAATAATAAAAGTCCATAGACTCCAAATATATCATCAAATTTTAGAGTCCAACACTCTTGTTCTTTTTCAGATAAATACATACCCTTATAAGCAGTAATTTTTTTCAAAATACCGTCATAATTTGCTTTTATTAATAAATTTCTCATTAAAGAATTAAAACTTTTTGCGCTACCATCAAAATTATTAGCATATAGTTTATTAGTATTCATTATTTTTCCTTTATATGTTATTACTTATCCAAAAGTAATAACATCTCCATTTCCCAAATAGGCTTTACTTTTTGATCTATATTGAGCAGTTCCTTTTACAATAGGATATCCCTGTCGTATAAATTTTTCTGCTGTTAATAATCCTGTACAATGATTACATCCAATTTTTTCAAAACCCCACTTACCTAATGAAATTACCAAATCATCATATTTAGGATCCCAATCTTCAAAAGGTGAAATATGTAAGCCCCCGTAAATTCCATACATTTTGTCGTTATCATATTTGAGCTCTTTATATGCAGTATTTGCAAATTTAATAATTCCTTGGTGACAACATCCTGTGATACTTACAAGACCTTTATCTTCAATATTTACAAATATTGATTGCTCCCCGTAAACACGACAAATAATAGGTACATCAAATACATAAGTAGCAAGTCCTGGTTCAAGTTCAAAAAGACCATTTTTAGCAACTACTAATTCCCCTTTATGTCCTGAATCTTTTATGTATTGCAATCCTTCTGCATAAAAACCTTCAGGAATAATTACTTTTAAATTGGGATTATATTTCATAGCTACAGGAAATCCCCAAAAGTGATCAAAGTGTTCATGGGAAATAATTAAAGTATCTATCTCTCCACTTGCTAACATTTTATCAATTCCTTCTCTTTTATATGATTCATCCATCCATTTATAAGACCAACCAACATCTAAAAGATATTTCTTTTTTGTACCATCTAATCTTTCAACTTCAATTAAAGCAGAAAATCCACCTGCATTATCAACACTTACAGAATTTGCTTTTATTACTTCCCATGCTTCATCAAGTTTATTTGGTAAAAGATGTTTAATTTTATTAATACCTTTTTCATAACTTCCATGTGCTAAACCTGTTCCATCTCCAAAAGGAGGCCAATTATAATCATATTGATTTACAAGTAATCCTCCTGCTGCTTTAATATCTCCCATTAAAACAGAATTTTCAAACCAACTTGTTTCAGAGATATTTGTTACTTTTACACTTTTACAAGTACCAAAATCTGTGAATTTTCTTTCAAGTTCAGGAAAGAATATTGCTCTCATAGGTGAATAAGAAAATATTCCCATTGCCGCCAATGCACCTAATCCTAAACCTGTAGCAGAGCCTTTTATAAAATCTCTTCTTTGTTCATTTGTATTGTTGGACATAATATCTCCTTTATTTAAATATTGTTAATAAGTTACCAAACATTGGTAAAAAATAAACTACTGCGAAATATAATATAATCCCTACGATAATTCCTACTACTAATCCAGCATTGAATCTTGGAGTTATATTTATTTTATCATCATCAATTTTTCTATTGTGCATTACAACTTTATCTTTAGAAAGTCTCCATCCTGGCCATCCATCCATAAACCAATAATTTATAAGCATAATATTAATAAGCCATATCATTGGAATCATTGGAAATTGTTGTGGATGTGAAAAACCTTTTTGTGTTCCTAAGAATAGATGAGCTGTTTTATAATAAACATAATAAATTACAATTGCCGCAATTATTGAAATTATATTTCTCAATAATACATTTATAGGTTTAGAAAATCTAGTAACACAATCTTGCATATAAAAATGCATATATAAAGCAGGAACTAGCCAAAATATTGCCATTTCTCCAACATGAAGCCATCTCCAATCAGGTGCCATTAATCTTCTATCACCTCTTATTGCTTCTCCCCAAACTAATTCTTGAGCAAAATAAAGAAAGAAACTAAGAGCAACAGCGATAACAATAATCCCAAAAAATGATGCAGATCTTCTAATCCAATCTGTTTTAATTAGTGAAAAAGGATATCTTTCCCATATAGTTTCATACATCCAAACAATCACTGTACAACACATAATCCATGCAATATTAAAATTACCATGTACCGTATTTGCAAAGCCTTCCCACCAAGGAGGGGTAATTGCAGTAAACTTTTGCCAAGGATCAAATAAAATAGCCATATGTGAGTGAAATGCTACGAAGTAAACAATCATACTTATGAAAAAAGTAAACATTAAAATTGTAAAACCCCTAAGTGGTTGTTGAAGTTTTCCCCAAGGAGAACTTTCCATTGCAACAACCCAAGCAGGGCTTAACCACGAAGCAATTGCTGCAAACATTAAAATAGCTTGAGCAGAATATTCTTCCGCATAAAAAGGAATTATTCCCAATTTTACTAATCTTTCCGGACTAAAATAAGAAATTGCATAATCTCCTAAAATTGTTTGGAAAAATAGTTTTAAAACTATTGTAAAAAATATTACAGTGATACTTGTAAGAATAACACCTTTAATAACAGGGTGAGTATTTATCAACCACTTTCTATTAAAGGGCCAAAAATCAAAGATATAAGCAATCCAAATCATAATTACTAAAAGCCATCTACACCACATATATCCAACATAAGGCGTATACATTCTCATAATACCTCTAGGATCTTGAAAAATCCACCAACTAACATAAAATAAAATAAGAATAAAAGCCGTATTTAAAAGAATTGACCAAGGTCCACTCCATCTTTTGACTAAAATCCTTTCTTCAACGTAAAGTTTTTCGCTCACGATAAACTCCTTTAATATATTTATACGTATATTATATTAGAAGAATGTCTATCAAATAGTTAAATTAATGTACAAAAATATTATTAAATTGTCTATTAATTGTCTATTTTTAGAGGGATAGCTATTGTGAAAGTAGTACCATTTTTTGAGTTTTTTGCTTTTATTTTTCCTTTACAATTATTTTCTATAATAGTTTTTGACATACATAGTCCAAGACCTGTACCTTTTTCAATAGATTTTGTACTAAAGTAGGAATCAAAGATTTTGTTTAAAAATTCTTCTTTTATCCCTCCTGCGTTATCTATTATTTCTATTACAGCATAATTGTCCATTTCATAAGTGTTAATTTGAATTAATCTTATTTCTATGTTTCTTTCTAAAAATGCATCTTCTGAGTTTTTTAGAATATTTAATATTACTTGTCTGATTTCATTTTTTAAACTGTAAATATATTTATTACATTTATAAGAAGTATTTATCTTAATATTTTTATTTAAAAGTATTGGTTCTATGATTTTTAAAGTGCTATTAATTACTTCTTCAATAGTTGTCATTTCAAGTTTTTTATTAGGTTTGAAAAAATTTCTAAAATCATCTATAGTAGAGGATAGATGACTTGAATAATCTTCAATATGTGATAATTCATTTAAAAATTCAGTTTTATTAAATTCACCTATCATTGTTTTTCCATAAAGGTAGCTAATTGTAGAAGTAATTGCACTTAATGGCTGTCTCCATTGATGTGCGATCATATTTAACATTTCACCCATTTGAGAAAGTCTTGAATGATATTGTAATTGTCTGTCTTTTTGTCTTAGTATTTCAACTTGTTCTTCAATTCTAGAATTTAATATAGCATTTAGTTTATTTATTTCTTTTTGCTTTCCTATTTCTTCTGTAATATTGTTTACTATCCATAAAATATCTTCAGTATCGTCTATCTCTTCTCCAGCTATTTTAACCCAAA
This sequence comes from uncultured Aliarcobacter sp., assembly GCA_965657055.1. GTDB lineage: Bacteria > Campylobacterota > Campylobacteria > Campylobacterales > Arcobacteraceae > Aliarcobacter. Next base: position 18,132 of record CBFHMY010000022.1, read on the forward strand.
TATTTTTTCCATTTTTATGTTTAAACATATATTCTAGATTTATAGAGTGATGATCTAATACTTCATTAAAAGCGATTAGTTTAAAATCTAAGTAAGACTCTTTTGATACATGAAAACATTCTGCTGAATTATTGACTAATTCTTTATGTGAATATCCTGACATTTGACAAAGACAATCATTTACTTCTAGGATATTTCTATTTTTATCAACTATTAATATTCCTACACCTTTATTATTGAAAAGTTGTAAGAGCCATTTTTCATTTTTTAACATTGTATTTCTTTATTTAATTTATACCCATGGGCATATATTGATATGATTAAATTTGAGGATAGTTTATTTTTTAATCTTGATATTAAACTTCTAACTCGCTTATTATCACAATAATCATCATTGAAAAGTTCATTTTCGATTTCTTCTGATGTATAAATAGCATTTGTTGATGAGGAAAGTAGTTTTAATAAAATAGTTTCTTTTTTTGTTAACTTTATGGCTTCATTGTTTTTATATAAGCAAACTTCTTCCCTATCCCAATGATAATTATCAATTAGCTTTATAATATGAGAATCTCTTTTTAATCTATGAAGTTTAGAAATAGCTTTTTTAATTGTATTTTGAATAGTGTCAAATTTAAAAGGTTTTAAAATATAACCATCAATTCCATATTCTATGGTTTTTAAGAGATATTCAGTATTATCGTAAGCAGAAATAACAATAATAGGGATAAAATCATCTTTTTTGCGGATTTGTTTAATCATTTCTAAGCCATTTATTTCAGGCATATCAATATCTGTAAATATTAAATCAAAATCGGAATTTTTAAACTCTTTTAAGGCTTCTTTTGCATTTTTTGATAGGGTGATATTTTCAAAATAGATACTTAGTACTTTTGCTGTTTGCAATCTAACATTTTCATTATCTTCAACATATAAAACTTTTAGATTTTTGCTAGTTTGTATTAACTCTTTTAATAATGTTTCTTTAATTTTCGTAGATTTATTTTCCAAAGGTAATCCTTCCGTGAAATCTATTTTTTTCTCAAAAATCTCTCTAATATAATTTTAGCAGCCAAAGAGTCAACTCTTCCATCTCTTTTATATTTGATATTACCTTTCATTATGTCTTCAGCTTCAATAGAGCTCATATTCTCTTCGCAAAATTCATAAGGAATAGTAAGTTCAAGTAAAGAGACAAAGTGCTTTATTCTTCTTTGCATCTCTTCACTTGCACTTGGAAATCCAATAATCAGTTTTTCAATTTCCCACTCTTTTAAAAAAGTATTCACCTCTCGTGCTGCTTGGTCTCTATTTTTTCGTAAAATTGCACTTTGTGGAGTCACTATATCTGAAGTTAGACAAATTGCAAGACCAATTCTTTTAAGTCCAATATCAATAGAGGCTAGCTTCAAGAAATAATCTCATTTGCAACATCAAATCTATTTGCAGTCATTAGATGAATTTTTGGATGAAGTTTATTTAAATCTCTAAATAAATCTTGACTTAATTGCATTCCAACTTTATACTCTTCTTCTTCAGAAATATTATGTGCAGATTCAAGTGCATCAATCCAAAATTGAGGAACATGAATTCCTGGAACTTGAGCTGATAAGAATAGGGCAGTTCGAAGTTTCGTTACCGGAAATATCCCAAAAATTAATTGAGCTTTTTTCTTATCACCTTCTACCCCTTCTCTTGCTGTATTAAATGATTCTAAAAGTTTTTTTGCATTGTCTACATCAAAAACTGGTTGAGAAATTATTCCCATAGCTCCATTTTGAATCTTGTTATGCATTTTTTTCTCTAAAGTTGAAAAATTCTTTGCATAAGAGTTTGTAACTGCAAATGGAAAGATTTGTTTTGGTTCAATTTTAAAAGGATGACCAGCAAAATCCATACCATAGTTAAATGATTTTATAATTTTTAAAAGCATAAGTGAATTTGCTTCAAAAACACCTTTTGAGTGTGGTTGATCACTCATTTTTGCAGGATCTCCCGTAAGGGCTAGAATAGCTCTTACATCAAAATCATTTGCTCCCATTAAATCAGATTGCAATGCAATTTTATTTCTATCTCTCATGGCCATTGTTGCAATTACTGGTTTTTTAAATTCCATTTGTAATTTTAGCGATGCAAAAAGAGCATTGTATTTTAGCTTTGCAAGTGGGTTATCAGTACAAGAAAAACCATCAACTCTATCTTGCAGTTTAAATTTTTTGATTCTTTCTATAATATTATGCATAGATGGTTCGTGTTGAGGAGTTGTTTCAAGTGTTAAATATCTATCTTCTTGTAGTTTTTTTATTAGTGTTTCAAACATAGTGAAAAACATTCCTTTTAGTATATTTAGTTAAATTTAGTTAATATTATATCCTTAAAAGACTAAAACTAGGGAAAATTAATGAAATTAGCTGTTTTTGATTTTGATTCAACACTTATGGATGGGGAAACTATAGATTTCCTTGCAGAAGAATTAGGTATTGGTGAACAAGTTGCAAAGATTACTGAAGAAGCAATGAGTGGAAGATTAGATTTTTTTGAATCTTTAACCACTAGAGTTGCACTTTTAAAAGGTATGGAATATAATAAGGTTGTTGATATTTGTGCTAAGCTTCCTTTAATGCCAGGTGCTATTGAGTTAGTTCCTGCACTTCAAAAAATGGGATATAAAGTAGTATGTTTTTCTGGTGGATTTAGACTAGGAACAGGTCCTGCTGCAAAAACATTAGGACTTGATGCGGATTTTTCGAATGTATTACATGAAAAAGATGGAGTTTTAACTGGACTTGTTGGTGGAGATATGATGTTTGGATATTCAAAAGGTGATATGCTTCAAAGAATTCAATCTTTAATGGGAATTACAAGAGCTGATACTTTAGTTTGTGGAGATGGTGCAAATGATTTATCTATGTTTGCACATGCTGATACAAGAGTTGCTTTTTGTGCAAGAGAAGTTCTTAAAAAAGAAGCAAATGTTGTAATTGATACAAAAGATTTAACAAAAATTTTAGATTATATTAAATAATCTTTACAAGGAATAAAAATGGGTTTAAAAGAAGAAATTAACTACTCTTTATGGTGTGATTTTATAGAAAGAGATTTCTTAGAAAATAGATTTAAAGAGATTATTAAAAAACAAATTATTCAAGGTGCAACATCAAATCCTGCGATTTTTGAGTCATCAATTTCAAACTCTGTTGCGTATAAACAACAACTTGATATGTTACAAGCAAATAATGCAAAAACGATTTATGAAGAACTAGCTTTAACAGATATTAAAAGAGCTGCTTTTTTACTTGATAAATTACATAAAAATGATAGTGATGATGGATTTATTTCTATTGAAGTTGACCCATTATTATGTGATGATGCAGCAGGAACTATTGAAGAAGGAGTTAGACTTTATTCTTTAATTAATGCTGAAAATGTAATGATAAAAGTTCCTGCTACTGAAGCTGGATATATTGCTATGAGAGAATTAACATCAAGGGGAATTAATGTAAATGCAACTTTGATTTTTTCTCCAGCACAAGCTATTAAATGTGCACAAGCTTTAGATGAAGGAATTAAAGATTCAAATAAAGATATTAAAGCAGTTATTTCTGTTTTCGTATCAAGATTAGATAGATTAGCTGATAGTGATTTTGTATTAAAAGGACTTCAACCTTCAAAACTTGGAATTATAAATGCAACTAAATGTTATCACGAAGTAAATAAGTTTAAAAATCCAAATATTAGAACACTGTTTGCAAGTACAGGTGTTAAAGGAAATGAATTAAGTCCATCTTACTATATTGATAATTTAATTTTTCCAAACTCTGTAAATACAGCACCACTTGCAACTATTGAAGATTGGTTAACAGATGGATCAAAAGTAGAAACACCAATTATGAGTGAAGTTGATTGTGATAAATATTTTGATACTTTAAAACAAAAAGGTGTTAAAATGCAAGCAATTTATGAGAAACTTTTAACAGATGGATTAGAATCTTTTAAAGTTTCTTTTAGAGATTTACTTTCAAAATTAATTAACTAATATATTTAAGTAGCAATTTTAGCTACTTAAATAAGCATATCAAAAACTACTATTACAAACTAATAACAATTTCAATCAAACAACTTAAGAATTATTTAGATAAAATTTATTTAATTAATTAAAAACAAAAGGCAGATTAAATGAATAATTGGAATCCAAGCTCTTGGAGAGATTTCCCTATAAAGCAACAACCTACTTATAATGATTTAGAAAAACTAAAAAAAGTAGAGACTGAATTAGCTTCTTATCCACCTCTAATTTTTGCAGGTGAAGCGCTAAATTTAAAAAAACAGTTGGCTGATGTAGTAAATGGGAAAGCTTTTTTACTTCAAGGTGGAGATTGTGCAGAATCATTTTCATCATTTAATGCAGCAAATATAAAAGATTTATTTAAAGTTATGATGCAAATGGCAGTTGTTTTAACTTTCTCAGGTGGTTGTCCTGTTGTAAAAGTTGGGCGAGTAGCAGGTCAATTTGCAAAACCTAGATCTTCTGATTTTGAAGAAATAAATGGAATATCTTTACCTTCATATAGAGGTGATATTGTAAATGATATTGAGTTTACTGAAAAAGCTAGAAATCCAAAGGCTAAAAAACTTTTAAAAGCATATAATCAAAGTGCAGCAACTATGAATCTTTTAAGAGCATTCTCAAGAGGTGGAATGGCTGACTTGAATCAAGTACATTTATGGAATTTAGATTTTGTTAAAGATAACTATTTAGGTGCTAAATATGAAGAGTTAGCAAATGAAATTTCAAAAACATTAAAGTTTATGAAAGCATGCGGAATTACTAGTGAATCAACTCCACAAATTAATCAAACAACTTTATTTACTTCCCATGAAGCATTATTATTAAACTATGAACAAGCTTTAACAAGAAAAGATTCAATAACAGGTGACTGGTTTAACTGTGCTGCTCATATGTTATGGATAGGAGATAGAACAAGAGATTTAAGAGATGCTCATATTGAATATTTTAGAGGTATCAAAAATCCTATTGGTTGTAAAGTTGGTCCTTCTATGAGAGAAGATGAGTTAATTCAATTAATAGACACTTTAAACCCTCAAAATGAAGCAGGAAGATTAAATCTTATTGTTAGAATGGGTGCAAATAAAGTGGGTGATTATTTCCCTAAATTATTGAAAAAAGTAAAAGCAGAAGGTAAAAATGTTTTATGGTCTTGTGATCCTATGCATGGAAATACAATCAAAGCTGATAATGGTTATAAAACAAGAGATTTTGAAGCAATTTTATCTGAAGTAAAACAATTTTTCCAAATTCATAAAGCAGAAGGTACATATGCAGGTGGAATTCACTTAGAAATGACTGGACAAAATGTAACTGAATGTACAGGAAGTGCAAGTTCTGCAATTACTCAAGAAGGCTTATCTTCTAGATACCACACTCAATGTGATCCTAGAATGAATGCTGATCAAGCATTAGAATTATCATTTATGATAGCTGATACTTTAAAAGAAGCTAGAAACGATTTATTTTAATAAAATACTTTTAAATAAATATAAAAAGGAGAGAGTTTTTACTTTCTCCTTTTTTTAACTCTAAAAAATTAAAGGGAAAAGCTATGAAAAATTACATTTTAAAATCATGTTTAATTATACTTTCAATTCTATTTCTAAATATAAATAGTTTCGCACAAGATAAAACTTCAATAACAAATTCCCAATGGGCTAATCTAAACCTTTATAAAGGTGTAAATCAAAGAGGTGGACCTTATTCTTTTGATGATACTTATGTTGAGTTAGAGTTTGGTGGAAGATATGAATGCTTAGATTTATATGGATATGTGGACTTTATTGATGCACTAAATAGTTCAAGTAGTGATAAACATGGTGATAACAACTTTTTTGTAGATATAGAACCTAGAATCTCAATTGATTATTTATTAAATAAAGATTTATCTTATGGTGCATTAAAAGAGTTATATTTTGCTTTTGATATTTATTATGCTGATGTTCCATCACAAAGTACTACTAATGGATTGAAAATTCTTTGGATGGGACTTGGTAGTGATATTGATATTCCTTGGCTTGGGAAATCTGGAGTGAATTTTTATACTAGATATATAAAAGATAATTATGATGCTAGCAATGAGGGAAAATTTGATGGATATGTAGCTCATATTAATTGGTTTAAACCTTTGCATTTCTTTAGTGAAAATAGATTTATATCTTTTCAAGGTTATGCTGATTATGAGTTTGGAAGCAATTTGGATAATGATACTTTTGAAAGAACTTATAGAACAAGTGATTCTTTTCAATCTTATATGGGATTATGGTTACATGAAAAGAAATGGGCTTTAGGTTATGGTTTAAAAGCTTATAAAGATATGACTCAATGGAAAGATAATCAGGATTTATTTGCTAAGAAAACAGATACAACGGGATTTGCACACTATTTTAATGTGGCTTATAAGTTTTAGATTTAGAGTAGAAAAAATTCTACTCTATAAAAAAGTTTTTTTATAAACTTCTTCATCCCAAGCTACAAGAACTTTGTTATCATACTCAATAACAGGTCTTTTAAAAAGCATTGGTTCTTTACACAACCATTCAAATTTACCATTTTCATCCAGGTTTAATTCTTTTAGATTTAATGTTTTGTATTTTGTACCTTTTGAATTAAAAAGTATATTTATATCAGCTTTTAAAGTCCAAGTTTTAACTCTCTCAGCACTTGGAGTCTCTTTTTTGAAATCAGAAAATTCAACTTCTATATTATTATCTTTGAAAAACTTAAGAGCATTTCTAACACTTCCACAAGTTTTTATTCCATAAACTTTTATCATAATATATACTTTATTCTATAATTTTTGGAACGATAAAGTATCCATCTTCTGATTTTGGAGCATGTTTTAAAATATGAGTAGAAAGCTCTAAATCTTGAGTTGCAACATCTTCTCTTAATGGAGTTCCACCTTCAATTGTACTAAATGTTGCTTCGATTTGTGAAACATCGATTTCATTTAAATTTTCAACGAAGTTTATAATATCTCCTAATTCTGATTTTAATTTCTCTTTTTTTGAGTCATCAATTTCTAAACTAGATAGTTTTGATAGTTTTGCTATTAAAGTATCATCAACAGTCATTTTTACCCTTTTTAATCATTTATTACTTTAAAATATTATAGCTAAAAAAGAGTTTGTTCTATATTTAATAGATTTAATCAATGTTTTTTGTTAATATATAGTAATTATTACTATAAAAAAGGTATAAAATGTCTAATATGATAAATGATTATTTGGGTGAAGAATTAAATCTTGAAAAGGTAACTTGTTTATACGATTCAGAAGATTATCAAGTTTTTTGGCTGGGAATTGATAATGAAACTGCTTTTAGATGTAATGTTTATTTAATAAAAAGTGGAAATGAAGCTTTAATTATAGACCCAGGAAGTAGAACATTTTTTGAAAAAGTAAAACAAAGAGCTTTGGAAGTTGTAAATTTAGAAGATATTAAAGGCTTGATTTTGTGTCATCAAGATCCTGATGTTTCAGCTTCTATGATAGATTGGTTGGACTTAAAAGAGGATTTAATAATTTATTCATCGGATAGAACAAATGTTTTATTACCACATTATGGTAGAGAAGATTATACTTTTATAAGTATAAATAGTTTAAAAACATTTACTTTTAAAAATGGTCAGGAATTGGAGTTTATTGAGGCTCCTTTTTTACATTTTTCAGGAGCATTTGCAACTTATGACAAAACAACAAAGTTTCTTTTTTCGGGAGATATTTGGGCGGCACTTGATATACAATGGACTTTAGTAGTAGAAGATTTTACACAACATATTTCAAATATGAACTTATTTCATATTGATTATATGGCTTCAAATATAGCAGCTCGTGGATTTGTTCATAGAATTGAAAATAAACAAATAGATGCAATTCTTCCACAACATGGCTCAATTATAAATAAAAATTATGTTTTAGATGCAATTGATTATTTAAAAGAATTAAAATGTGGAACTGATATTATTTATGGAGATTTGAATGATAAATGATACGAATAATAATGATGAGTATATAAAGGAGAATAAATCTTTAAAAAGAAAAGTTAAAGTATTAGAAGAAACTTTACTACAATTTAATACTATTAAATCTAATTATGATGTGCTTATTAAAAAATTAGAAGAGAAAGATAAGTATTTAGAAGAGATAAATTTAAAACTAGAAGATTTAGTAAAAGAAAGAACAAGAGAATTAGAAAAAATCAATGACAAATTACAAAATAATTTAGTTATTTTAGAAGAATTATCAACAACTGATTCTTTAACTGGATTAAGAAATAGAAGAAGTTTAGATTCAATTTTTTCTCAAGAATTAGATAGAGCAAGAAGACAAGGATATAATTTTAATTTTTTTATTATGGATATAGATTATTTTAAAAAATATAATGACACTTATGGCCATCAGAAAGGTGATGAGGTATTAAGGGCAATTGGAAAAATATTAAATAAATTAGCTCGCCGTTCCGATGATTTTGTTTTTAGATATGGAGGAGAAGAGTTTGTTTATATTACTTCATACCAAGAAGAAGAGATTTTTTCTAACTTTTTACAGCTTGTTCAAGAAACGATTATAAAGGCAAATATTGAACATAAAAAAAATAATGAAGGTTACCTAACTATTTCCATTGGAGCGGTAATTTCTAGAAATAGAAGTACAAATAAGGAAGATGTTTTTAAAGTAGCAGATGAAAATCTTTATAAATCTAAAACTGAAGGAAGAAACAGGTTTACTCTATCAATTATAGAGTAACACCTCTTTTGTTATAAAATTCTTTTTTAAACTCAATCCAATTATCATTTAAAATAGCCTCTCTAGCTTGTTTCATAAGTGATAAATAGTAGTGAATATTATGAATTGAACCCAATCTAAAATATGTAATTTCTTTTGCTCTATACAAGTGATTTAAATATGCCTTTGAGAAGTTTTTACAAGTATAACACTCACATGCTTCATCAATAGGACTTGCATCATCTTTATATTCAGCTTTTTTGATATTTAATCTTCCAAAAGTAGTAAATAGTGTTCCATTTCTTGCATTTCGTGTAGGCATTACGCAATCGAACATATCAACACCTCTTTCTATGTTTTCGATTAAATCCTCAGGAGTTCCAACACCCATTAGGTATCTTGGTTTATCTTGTGGCATAAACTGAGTAGTCCATTCTACTGTTTCATACATATCAGCATTAGGTTCACCAACACTTAATCCTCCAATTGCAAAACCATCATAATCACTTAATGCACAAAGTTGTTCAGCACTTTGTTTTCTAAAGTTTTTGTCTGTTCCACCTTGAATAATTGCAAAGATATTTTGATTTACACCAATACCTTTTTCTTTTTGTGACATGTGATATTCAATTGCTTCTTTTGCCCATTTTGTAGTTCTCTCAATAGATTTTGAAATTCTTTCTTGAGTATTTGGTAAGGCAACTAAATCATCAAGAATCATCATGATATCGCTTCCTAAATCATATTGAGTATCAAGAACACTTTGGGGAGTAAAGTAGTGTTTACTTCCATCAATATGAGATTTAAACATAATTCCATTTTCATCAGGTTTTGAATTAGAACTTAGAGAAAATGCTTGAAATCCACCTGAATCAGTTAAAAAAGAGTTTGGAAATTTTGAAAATCCATGAAGTCCACCAAACTTTTTAACTAGTTTACTTCCTGGTCTTAAATATAAGTGATAAGTATTTCCAAGTATAATCTTTGCACCTAGTTCTAACATGTCATTCGCATCAAGTGCTTTTACTGTTCCTTGAGTTCCAACTGGCATGAAAACAGGAGTTTGAATTGTACTATGAGCTGTAACTATAGTACATGCCCTAGCTTTGTTTGAAGTTGCGTTTATTGTAAATTGCATAAATAATATAAACCTTAATTAAAATATATTGATTATATCCAAAGTTAAATAATAATAAAATTTTATAATAATTGAATGTATTTAATTTCTATAAAAATAATTTTGATGTATACTATAATGATATTATAAAGTAAGGTAATTAATGAAAAAAATTCTACTAATCTGTTTTTTTATGGTTTCTTCGATTTTGGGAAAAGAAGTAAAAATAAATTTAGATGAAGCTATATCATTAGCTTTAGAAAATAATGGTTTAAATAAAATTTCAAAGATAAATTTAGAAATTGCAGAAGCTCAATATCAACAAGCTCTAAGTGCAAACTATCCAAGTTTGGATGCAGTTTTATATGCAAATAGAGATAAAAAAGATTTAGTATATGAACAAAGAGGTACTTTTAACTTATCAAATGATGAAACAGCAAAATTAATAGGAACTTTAACAGGTTCAACTCCCCCTTCAAGTTTTGTAACACCTTTACAAATTCCTGCAGATTTAGATGCAACAGCATATGGAAGAGATACGGTTAGAGGTTCACTTGAAATGAATTATCCACTTTATACAGGTGGAAAAATAGAAGCTATAATTAATCAAGCTAAATTAAATAAAGAATTAGTAAAAGTTGCAATAATAAGAAGTCAAAATGATGTTACATTTGATGTTAAAAGATATTATTATGGGTATATTCTAACTAATGAATTACATAAAATAGTAGATAAAATTTATAAAAATATGAAATTTAGTACGGACTTAGCAAAAGATTTTTTAGAGAATAGTACCACATTAAAAATTAATAGAACAGATTACTTAAATGCAAAATTAACAACTTCTTTACTTCAATCAACACTTTCAAAATTAGAATTAAATAGAGAATTATTAAAAAATGCAATGGGAAATTTAGTAGGTTTAAATTGGGATGATAAAGTTGAAATCTCTTATGAAGAAAAAGAAA